>JAHWKI010000004.1:3878-42000 GCA_019347975.1 Gemmatimonadota bacterium | reverse complement strand
CGCTGGCGAAGTACCGGATCAACCCGGGGAACGTGGGCGCGAAGCGGCGGGACGAGAACTTCCAGACGATCGTCCGTCTGGCGGTGGAGCACGGGAAGCCGGTCCGCATCGGGGTGAACTGGGGGTCGCTGGACCAGCAGCTCCTGACGGAGATGATGGACGCGAACGCCCGGAGCGCGGAGCCGCTGGACGCGCGGACGGTCATGATCGAGGCGATGATCGAGTCGGCGCTGCGGTCCGCGGCGCTGGCGGAGGAGACGGGCCTGGGTCACGACCGGATCATCATCTCGGCGAAGGTGAGCGGGGTGCAGGACCTGGTCGAGGTCTACCGGAAGCTGGCGGCGCGGTGCGACTACCCGCTCCACCTGGGCCTCACGGAGGCGGGGATGGGGACCAAGGGCGTCGTCGCCACGACCGCCGGGCTCAGCATCCTGCTGCAGGAGGGGATCGGGGACACGATCCGCGTGTCGCTGACGCCGCGGCCGGGCGGGGACCGGGCGGAGGAGGTGCGGGTCGCGCAGCAGGTGCTCCAGTCCATGGGGATCCGGAGCTTCGCGCCGCAGGTCACGTCCTGCCCGGGGTGCGGCCGGACCACGAGCACGTTCTTCCAGAAGATGGCGGAGGACATCCAGGCGTACACGCGGGACATGATGCCGGAGTGGCGCACCCGCTACCCGGGCGTGGAGGAGCTGAAGCTGGCGGTCATGGGGTGCGTGGTGAACGGCCCCGGAGAGTCGAAGCACGCGGACATCGGGATCAGCCTCCCGGGCACGTTCGAGGAGCCCAAGGCGCCGGTCTACGTGGACGGCGAGCTGTACACGACGCTCAAGGGGGACCGGCTCGTCGAGGAGTTCTTGGAGATCCTGGACGGCTACATCGCCCGGCGGTGGGGGAGCGGGCGGGAGGCGACCGTCGCCTCCTGACGACGCGGCCCGCGGCCGGCGCGGAGATTGCACCCGCCCGGCGGCGAACCACATCCCGGAGCGCGATCATGACCCCCGACACGAAAGAGGTCCATGGCTGACGACCGCATCCTGGCCATGATCCCGGCGTACGAGGCCGCGCACCTCGTTCCCGATGTCATCCGTGGCGCGAAGAAGCACCTGCCGGTCCTGGTCATCGATGACGGGTCGAAGGACGACACGTCCGGCGCCGCCCGGGCCGCCGGCGCGGAAGTGCTGCGGCAGGAGCCGAACCAGGGGAAGGGCGCGGCGCTGAAGCGGGGTTTCGCCCACGCCCTCGAGCACGGCTACGACGCCGTCCTCACCCTGGACGCGGACGGGCAGCACGACCCGGCGGAGATCCCGAAGTTCCTGGCGGAGTGGAAGCAGGCGAAGCCCGACCTGACCATCGGAGCCCGCAGCTTCTCGGAGATGCCGTTCGTGCGGCGGATGTCCAACACCATCGGGCGGTGGTCGCTCTCCCGGGCGGTGGGGATCGACATCCCGGACAACCAGTCGGGGTACCGGCTGCTGAGCCGGCGCCTGGTCGAGTCCATGGACGAGAGCGGGGAGGCGGGGTTCGAGTTCGAGGTGGACATGGTCCTGACCTGCCTGCGCCGGAACTGGCCCATGGCCTGGGTGCCGATCCGCACGATCTACGAGGGGAAGGGGAGCCACATCAGCCCCATCGACCACGTCGTCCAGTTCTTTCGCATGGTCCGAAAGGCGCGGCAGGCCGCGAGGGGCGGGTGATCGAGCTGGCCCGGAAGCGCGGACCTCGCGCTGTCGCCGCCTCGATCCTCGGCGCCACGCTCCTCGGCCTCTACTTCCTGGCGAGCCCGGGGGACCTGACCGCATTCCCACCCGTCTACGCCGTTCACGCCGCGGTCCTCGCCCTGGGCTTCTGGTTCCCCGCCATGAAGATCCGGTCCGCCGGCGAGGTCGTACGGTCGTGGCGGAAGCTGCTCCCCTGGCTGCTCGGCTGGACGCTGGTCTGGGACCTGGCGACGGCGGGGATCGTCGGCGGCAGGGAGCTGTTCCAGGACTGGTGGATCGTCTACCCTTCCGGCGTTCTCATCTTCGGCGCGCTGCTGCTGCTCCACGGATCCGCCGTGGGCCGGCGCGCGCGCCGGCCCGGGGAGCCGTAAGCGACGGCGGAAAGCAGCACCCATTCACGTTTTCCTCCTGGTCCTCGCGACCGCCACCCTCCTGGGCAGCCTCGTGCTCGCGTTCCAGGCCGCGTTCGGGCTCCGCTCGCTCCCGACGCTCAAGGGGAGCGCCCCCGTGGCCCCGGAGATGGCCCGCTCGGTCTCCATCATCGTGCCCGCCCGCAACGAGGAGCGGCAGCTGGAGGCCGCGGTCGGGACCATGCTGGCGCAGGACTACCCGGACTTCGAGGTGATCGTCGTCGACGACCGATCCACCGATCGGACCGCCGCCATTCTCGACCGCACGGCCGACCGCTGGCGCCGCGAGTCCGAGCGCGCCGCCAGGGCAGGGTACGGGCGACCGCCGCTCCGGGTCCTCCACGTCGATCGGCTGCCCGTCGGCTGGCTGGGGAAGAACCACGCGCTGCAGCGGGGCGCCGAGGTCGCCCGGGGCGAGCTCCTCCTGTTCACGGACGCGGACGTCATGATGCGCCCGGACGCGCTGGCGAGGGCCGTGGGTCTCCTGGAGCGGCAGGGTCTCGACCACCTGGCGGTCGCACCGAGGATCCGTGTAGGCGGGCCCTGGGCTACCATGACGCTGGCCGTGTTCCTCGTCCTCTTCGGCACCTTCTTCAAGCCGTGGAAGGCGCGGGACCCGAAGAGCCGCCACCACATCGGGATCGGCGCGTTCAACCTGATCCGGGCGGAGTCGTACCGCGCCATCGGCGGTCACGCCTCGGTGGCGCTCCGCCCCGATGACGACGTCCGTCTGGGCCGGCGCCTCAAGGAGGCCGGGCATCGCCAGGCCGCGGCGATCGGCCGCTACACCGTGCTCGTCGACTGGTACGCATCCCTTCGCGCCATGGCACGCGGGCTCCGGAAGAACTCCTTCGCGGTGCTGGACTATCGGCTGGCCCCGGTGGTCGCGGGCACGATCCTGCCCATCATCTTCGTGTTCTGGCCCGTGGCGGCGCTGGCGCTCACCGACGGGATGGTGCTGCGGCTGAACATCGCCATCGTGCTGATCGGCGTCCTGAGCACCTGGGACGCAGCGCGCGCCCACGGCATCGCGCGCTGGGTCGCCTTCACCTACCCCCTGGGATCGCTATTCCTGCTCTGGATCGTGTGGAGCGCCACGTGGTCCACGCTCCGGTCGGGCGGGATCGAATGGCGGGATACGCGCTATGCGCTGAAGGACCTGCGCCGCGGCTAGCCGGAGCGCCCCGCCGCGCTCAGAGCAGCAGCACCGTGCCGATCACCGCCACCGGGATCGTGACCGCCAGGATCCAGAAATACGTCCAGCCGAGCACCCAGTACTTGAGGAAGGTCTTGAGCCAGCCCTGACCGTAGACCCGCTTCAGGGCCAGGTAGACGTATACGACGGTCCAGCCGAGCAGCCCGGTCACCAGCCAGCCGTTCAGCCACTCCAGCTCCCGGAGGATCAGCAGCACCGAGAAGATGGCGAATACGAAGGCGTGGGTGTGCAGCAGGAAGACGAAGTGCTCCGCGTAGTACCGGCGCCGCCTGATGTAGAGGAGCTTCAGGACCAGCCCGAAGATGGGCAGCAGGATGAACATCACGGTCGGGACGTAGCCGAGGAACTCCCGGGCCACGGTCCGGACGGCGTCCTGCGGCTCCATGGCGCCCAGCGTCAGCAGCCGCTCCTTCAGGATGGTGTCCACCTGCGGGAACGGGGTGTTGACCGTGGCGTTCGCCGCCCAGTTCCCCCGATCCGCCCGCCGCGTGACCACGATGGAGTCCGCGCGGGCCAGCCGGCTCAGAAGGGTGTCCCTCCCGATGGCGAGCGCCGGCCGCATCCCTTCGGCGAGCGTGGTGTCCGCGAGCAGCGAGTCGACCCGGGCCAGCGCCGTGGAGTCGGCGGCGGCACCACGCACCCGGTCACCGGTCCCGAACTCCCGCTCGATCATCTGCAGCCCCGTGAGCGACAGGAGCAGGAAGAACAGCAGGCTGCTCACCAGGTACAGCCGGAACGGCGCGATGTAGCGCACGATCCGCCCGTTGAGGTGCTCGGTCGTCAGGAAGCCCGGGTGGAGCAGGAGCGCCTTCAGCGTCCGCGGAAGCCGATGGCCGACGATGAACTGGTCCTCCAGCACGTCCATCAGCATCGCCCGGACCGAGACCTGGACGTCCACCTTCCGCTGCCCGCACCTCGGGCAGTACTCCCCCGGCGTGGGATCGCCGCAGTTCAGGCAGGGCCGGTCCGGATGCCTCGGACGCGTCGCCAGCCCGCGGCGACCGCGGCGCGACGCCGGCGGCCGCGAGCCCGGCTTCCCTCCGCCCGACGTCGGGCCCTGGCGCTCATCGGTCATTGTGCAGGAAATTGCGCGCACGGACGCGGCTTGTGAAGGGCGGCGCGAAAACCTTGAGCCGAATGGGGAAAGGCCGGTATGGTCACCACAGATTTTCGCGACTTCGTCCTCGAACAGCTCCGCCGCGCCAGCCGCGCCACCATCACACACCGCGCCATGTTCGGCGGCGTCGGCGTGTACGCCGAGGGGCTCTTCTTCGCGATCATGGCCGACGACCTCCTGTACTTCAAGGTCGACGACGAGACCCGTCCGGCGTTCGAGGCGCGCGGCATGGGGCCCTTCCTGCCCTACGACGACCCGGCCCGCCCCATGCGCGGGTACTGGCAGTTGCCCGGGGAGGTTCTCGAGGAGCCCACCGAGCTGGAGGCGTGGGTGGCCGATGCCGTGGCCGTGGCGCGACGGGCGAAGAAATAGAGCCGCGTCGAAGACCGCGACCGGTCGCCACCCGGCCCCCGCTCCGGGGCGCGCGCCGGGCGGCTGAGTGGCCGAGTTCTTGCTCCTTCCACCGCCGAGAACCCTGTCCCAGAACCCTGCGACGCAACGACTTAGAGCTACGACTGATGCGCAGCAACCCGAGTCCGGACCGCGGCTCCGGAGAACCCGTCGTTCCCGGCGGAAACACTCAGCAGCGCTTCGTCGAGGCGCTGCAGGACCTCGACAGCGTCGTGTGGGAAATGGACCCGAAGACCTGGACCTTCACGTACGTCAGCGAGCGCGCGGAGCGGATCTTCGGCTATCCCCTGGAGCGGTGGACGGAGCCCGGTTTCTGGCAGGAGGTGCTGGTCGACCACAGGGATCGGGACTGGTGCACCACCTTCTGCCTCACGGCCACGAAGGACAGCCGGAACCACGCGTTCCTCTACCGCGCCGTCACCACGGACGGCCGCCGGCTCTGGCTCAAGGACATCGTGCGCGTGGTGGCCGACGAGGACGGCGAGCCCGTGCTGCTCCGCGGCGTCATGGCGGACGTCACCCGGGAGCACCCGACGGATCCGCTGCCCGAAGAGCGCGTCCTGGATTACGACGACCCGGCCCTCGAGCCGCTGCGCCGGATCCTGGCCGCCTAGCGAGCCGCCCACTCCGCGGCGTGGCGGAGCCAGCTGGTGACCGCGGCCGCGTCCCCGCGGCGGAGTGCCTCCCCGAGGTCGAGGAGGCGGCTCTCGATCGTCTCCAGCCCCAACACGATCTCGTCCGCGTTGTCCAGGAGGATTCCCGCCCACAGGTCGGGGTCGCTGGCCGCGAGGCGCGTCGTGTCCGCGCCGCCGCGCCCCAGCGCGTCGCGCGCGACCCGCCGGTCTCGGAGCGCCCCCGCGAGCGCGGAGGCGACGGCCTGCGGCAGGTGGCTCGACAGGCCGACCAGACGGTCGTGGGTCGCCGCGTCGATGGGCTCCGGCCGGGCTCCCAGCGCCGTCCAGAGGGCAGCGACGCGGGCCACGGCTTCGGGCGAGGCGGCGCCGGCGCAGATCCACACCCGCGCGTCCTTGAAGAGACCGCCTCGCGAGGCCGCCCAGCCGCTCCTGTGGTCTCCGGCCATGGGGTGGCAGCCGACGAACCGGTGCGCGAGACCCGCCTCCGCCGCGGCGGCCAGAGCGGACCGCTTGGTGCTCCCGACGTCCGTGATGACCGGGGCGCGCTCACCGGCCGCCGGTTTGGCCGCCATGCTTCGGACGGCGCCGGGGATCGCCGGCACCGGAAGGGCGAGCACGACGACCTCGACGTCGGTCGGGAGCGGCTCCTCGGGACCGAGCGCCTGCCGCAGCACGCCCGCGGCGCTGGCCGCGGCCCGGGCGTGGGGGTCGCGGTCCACCCCCACCACGGGAACGCCCACGGCCGCGAGGTCGCGGGCCATGGAGCCGCCGATGAGCCCCAGCCCCACGATCGCGAATGCACCCGGGGCGGTGTCGGCGCCGCCGCTCACGCGTTTTCTACCTGCGCCCGGCGGCAGATTCCGATCAGCAGCCAGAAGAGGTCCCGGGCGTCCTCGGGGTCGAGCCCGGCCTCGCGTCCGAGGGCGGCGCCGTTCCGCACGACCGCCGCCTCCCGGCCGGCGTCCAGCGGCGCGCGGTCCTGCGCCTGCTTCGCGGCGCCGATCTCCCGCGCGAGCGCGACCCGCTCGGCGACGAGCCTCACGATCTCACGGTCGACCCGCTCCACCTCCCGGCGGAGCGCTTCGATCGACCGGGTCAAGCCACCGCCCGTGCCGGGGCCGGGAGCCCGCGTCCGACGGCCGCGGCGAACGGCACCAGGTCGGCCATGAGGGTATCGAACGCGTCGAGGTCGAGGGACTGGTCCCCGTCGGAGAGGGCGGTGCGGGGGTCGGGGTGGATCTCGACCATCAGACCGTCCGCTCCGGCGGCGATGGCGGCGAACGCCAGCGGCGCGACCAGGTCGGCGCGACCGGCCGCGTGGCTCGGGTCCACGATGACCGGGAGGTGGGTCTCGCGCTTCAGGACCGGGATCGCCGCCACGTCCAGCGTGTTGCGGGTCGCGGTCTCGAACGTCCGGATCCCCCGTTCGCAGAGGATCACGTCCCCGTTCCCCAGCGCCATGATGTACTCGGCGGCCATGAGCAGCTCGGTTATGGTGGCGGAGAGGCCGCGCTTCAGGAGCACCGGCCTGCGCACGCGGCCGAGCTCGGACAGGAGCGCGAAGTTCTGCATGTTGCGCGCGCCGACCTGCAGGACGTCGGCGTGCTCCGCCACGAGCTCGACGTGCCGGGTGTCCATGACCTCCGTGACCACCGGCAGGCCGGTCGCCGCCCGGGCGCGAGACAGGAGCCGGAGCCCCTCCTCCTCGAGTCCCCGGAATGCGTACGGCGAGGTGCGCGGCTTGAAGGCGCCGCCCCGGAGGACCCGGGCGCCGGCGGCGGCGGCGCGGCGGGCGCTCTCGAGCAGCATGGGCTCCCCCTCCACCGAGCACGGCCCGGCGATCACGACGAGGTCCCGGCCGCCGATGGTGGTTCCCACGGCGTCACCGACGCGGACGCGGGTCGGGGCGGCCGCGAACTCCCGGGCGGCCAGCTTGTACGGCTTCAGGACGGGCGTCACGGACTCGACACCCGGCAGGCTCAGGAGGGGAACTTCCCGCAGGGCGGCCTCGTCGCCGATGCACCCCACGATCACCCGCTGCTCGCCGCGGGACAGGTGGGTCCGGAGCCCCGCCGCCTCCACCCGCTCTCGGATGCGCTCCAGCTCGGGCTCGGTGATGCCAGGCTTTGTCACGATGATCATTGCTCGCTTCGTACAGGATGAAAAAAAAGCGGCCCGCGGAAGGTCCGCGGGCCGCCGTGCGCCAGGTTCGTCGCGCTTCGATCAGCGCATACGCCTCCGCTCACGGCCCGCGTCGCGGGGCGCATAAAAGCGATAGGCGTAGAAACGGCTGACGCGCTGGGTCATGGCCTCAATGATGCGCTCGGACCGTGCGCGCCGTCAAGGTCCGGGTGATCCGGGGCGGCGATCTCACGGCCGCTCCGCCCGGAGCAGCGCGTCCGCCACCTGGCCGCGGTAGTGCCGGGACTCGATGCCATCCATGGCGCGGAGGAACGCCTCGCGGGTGGCGCCGTCCAGGGCGAACCGGCCGGCGATCTCCACGAGCAGCTGCGACAGGTAGTGGTCCGAGTCCATCTCGGGCGCGGCATCCAGCACTGCACGCAGCAGGTCCGCGGGCAGCCGCTCCTGCGACACCAGCCCGCGCAGCGCCTGCAGCGCGTAATGGTCCGACTCGATCCCCCTCAGCGCGTGGAAGTACGCCCGCTGGAGGTTCGGGTCCGACAGGCCGAGGTCCGCCACCTTGCGCAGGACCTCCGTCCGGTAGTGGTCCGATCCGATCATCCCCGCCGCCGCGACCACCTCCGCCCGCTCGGCCGACGAGAGGTCCGGCCGCTGAAGGAGCCGCGTCAGCACTTGCGTCCGGTAGTGGTCCGAGGACATGGCGGCCGCGGCCCGCAGGTACGCCGGGCGGAACGCCGGCTCCAGCGCGTACCGGTCCGCGACATCCGTGAGCAGCTCGCTCTTGTAGTGGTCCGACTTCATCTCGCCCGCGGACTCCAGCACCGCCGCGACCTGCGCGCCGCTCAGCCGCCCCGACCGGATCACGTCCTTCAGAGCGCCCGTGCGGTAGTGGTCGGAGCCCAGCGCCAGCGATGCGGCCACGTAATCGTCGAGGAGCCGCGCGGTAAGGGGCTGGTGCTCCACCACCCCCCTGAGGATCTCCGACAGGTAGTGGTCCGACTCCACGTGACGGACGGCCGTCCGGATCACGGTCCGGTACTGCGCCTCGCTCAGCTCCGCCTGACGCACCAGCTCGCGGAAGTACTTCGCCTGCACGAAGTCCGAGTCCAGGTTGTCCATCTCCGCGAGCACCGCGTCCACGCCGCCGCGCGCGAGTATGGCGCGGACCCGCTCCTCCGCGGCGAAGCCGGACCGCCGGAAGAGCTGGAGCAGCACGGATCGGTACCACGCCTGCGCCTGACCGTCGAAGGCCGCCTCCCGGCGGTTCACCCGGTACTCGTACGTCGGCGCGCCGCCCGGGCCCGGACGGATCTCCAGATACCGTTCCGTCCGCCCGTCGTCCTCCTCGATCCGGATGCGCGCGTCCGGGCCCAGCCTGCTGAGCGCCATGCCCTCCAGGTCGAGCGTGACATCGCCCTCGAGCAGCACCTCCAGATCGCAGCCGGGGCGGCTCATCCGGATCGTCGAATGGTCGTCGTTCGACTGGTGCTGCACGTTCTGCCAATCGTCCCGGGCGGCGGAGCAGCTGGGGTCCTGGAGGAGCGCCGGATCGGGCATGGCCGTCGTGCCCGGATCCGTGAGGGTGGCCGCCGACTGGGCGGGCTCGCCCGCGAAGACCCACCGCGCCTCGACCTCGGGCGAGTCCGGGCCGGCGACGGCCCCGAGGGCCTCCGCCGCGCCCGGCGGCGCTCCGGCCTCAGCCGCCGGTGCGGCCGCCGAGAGGACCAGCGCCAGCGCGCCCACGACACCCGCGGTCCGCACCATCGCGGCACGGCCGATCGAGCCCCGGCGGCGCGTTTCATCCAGCACCGCCAGCAGCCGGTCGGAAAGCTGCCCGGGGCGCGCCATCGCCACCGCCGCGAGCGTCGTCGACCGTGACGCGCGGTATCCTCTCGCCAGCCCCAGCAGCTCCCCGGCGTAGCTGGACGGCCGGGCGCCGCCCGCCAGCGCCACGTCGTCACACGCGTGCTCCCGCTCCACCCGCAGCCGTCGCGCGGCCACCCACGCCAGCGGGTCGAACCAGTGGAGCGCCCGGACCAGCTCGGCCAGTAGCTGCGTCAGGCAGTCGCGCCGCCTCACGTGCGCCAGCTCGTGCAGCAGCACCGCCTCCAGCCGCGACGCCGGCCACCGCGCGGCCTCCGGCGGAAGCACCACCACCGGCCGCCGGATCCCCCACGTCATCGGCATCGTCCCCGGCGGCCCCATCAGGAGCCGGAACTCGCGCTTCAGGTCGATCCGCAGCCCGGCGCGCGTGCCCAGGTGACGGACCCGCGAATCCCCGAACGGCGCCGACCGCTTCTCCAGCCGACGGACTCCTATCCACCCCGCGGTCAGCGGCAGCAGCAGCGCCAGCACACCGGCCATCCAGAGGCCGACCAGCCACGCGGCGACCGAACGCGAATCCGCCGTCGCCGCGACCCCCGCGCTCCCTTCGATCCCGGCGGTGGCCGACACCCCGCCGTGGCCCGCTCCCGTGGCCGCGGCCATGGCTGGGGCGTCGCCGCGCCCCTCCGCCAGGCCCCCGGCTCCGCCCCGGGCCGCAGTGCTCGCCCCCGCTGCGCCGACCACCTGTCCCTCGCCGACGCCGAGGGGCGCGACACCCGCGTCGACCGCGTCGACCGCGGCGGCCGGAGATGTGGCAGCCGACGCCACTTCCGGCGACGCGCCGGGCGGGAGTACGGGGAACGCGACACCCATCCGCGGGACCACCGCGCCGAGCACCGGGAGCGCCAGCACACCGGCCAGCGCCGCCGTCCACACCAGGTGGCGGAGCGCCGCCGTCGATCGGCGCAGCCCCAGCGTCAGCAGCCCCGCCACCCCGAGCAGGACCACCCCGCGCACCGCCATCCCCGCCAGCTCCGGCATCATCCCCCCGATTTCCGCCATCTCGATGCCCATCAGCGCCCCCTCTTCCTGGCCTCGTCGATCCGCGCCGCCAGCTCGTCCAGCTCCGCGTCCGTCAGCTCATCCTCTTCCAGCTCCAGCATCGCCGCCGCCGCCCGCGCCGCCGACCCCTCGAAGAACGTCCGCACCATCCGCAGCAGCGCCGTCTCCCGCGCCTCCGACGCCGGCAGCGTCGCCAGGTACACGTAGCGCGGCCCCTCCTGCTCGTGCGTCAGCAGCCCCTTCGCCTCCAGCTTCCCCAGCATCGCCCGAACCGCCGAATACGACGGCGGGTCCGGCATCTCGCTCCGGACTTCTCCCACGCTCGCCCGCCCCAGCCGGTACACCGCGTCCATGATCTGCCGCTCCCGCCGGCTCACATCCAGGTAGGGACTCCGACTCATTTCGACCGCCTCCGTCTGCGATGGGTTGGCTGCTACGAAAGCAGCAGGGTGCTACGATAGTAGCATTGGGGACGCCGATGCAAGGGTGGCGTCGACGTTGTCTCCTGGAGCGGATCGGCCGATCTTGGCGGCATGGTCCTGCAGCCTTTTGCGTGGCTGGTTCTGGTGATCGGCGCGGCGGCGGTGATCTGGTTCACCGCGCGGGAGGACGATCGCTGATCGCACCCTTTCCCACGTCCCCGGAGAATCCGATGCGACGCTCGTCCGTGCGTCCGGGAGCCTGCATGCACCGGCGTTCCACTCCCTTCCTCCTCCTGCTCGGCGTGGGGTGCGGCGACGGCGCCGAGGGCGGCTCGTCGTGGCGGGTGGAGGTCGACACCCTCGCCAGCGGTGCTGTGCGGGTCGTGAACGTGCCGCCGGCGGAGGGCGCGTCTCCCACGCTGGTGGCGGAGGAGGAGCTGCGGATCGGAACGGTGTACGGGCCGGGTCCGGCCTCGTTCGGGCTGATCCGTTCGCTGGCGGTGCTGCCGGATGGCCGGATCGCGGTGGCGGATGGACAGGCGGAGGAGGTCCGGCTGTTCGGCCGTGACGGAGCCCACCTGCGGACGTTCGGCGGCGAGGGTGCGGGCCCGGGGGAGCTGCGCGGGTCGCAGGGGGTGCACGTGGACCACGAGGGGCTGCTGCGGGTGGCGGAGCAGGGGAACGCGCGGCTGTCGGTGTTCGATCCGGACGGCGGCTTCGTACGGTCGCACCCGCTGCGGCTGCACTCGTACGGGGGCCGGGGGCCGTGGCGGGCGGTGATGGACAGCGTGGGGCGCACGCTGGTGGCGTCCTCGGGGCAGTACGGTGAAGGCCGATTCTGGCGGATGCTGCGGGTCTACGATCCGGGAATGAGGCAGGTGGACTCGATCCCCTACGACGAGTATACGGAGACGATTACGACAGGGGATCCGGACGGGGCGTGGCGCATCCCGCTGGGACGGGGCGGCTGGACGTTCCGGGGGGTGCCCTTCTACAACGTTCCGCGAGAGACGATGGACCCGTCCGGCGACTTCTGGAGCAGCGCGGCGGGGACGCCGGGCCTGGAGATCGCCCGCTGGTCTCCGGCGGGAGACACGTCCCTGGTGTTCGAGAGCCGCCGGCCGGCGGTCGCGGTGACACCGTCGGAGCGGGACTCGGCCATCGCCGCGGTGCAGAAGAGCCTGGAGTCGGTCCCGAATCCGCGTGTGCTGGACTACTCGAGGATCCCATCGACGAAGCCGCCGCTCCACGGCCTTTCGCTGGACGACCGGGGGCGGGTCTGGGTGCGCCTCACCGCGCCGGGGGAGGACAGCACCGTCTACGACATCTTCGACCGATCCGGCCGGCACGCCGCCACCGCACTGGTCCCGGCCGCCGTCGACGCGTGGATCCCACCGCTCGTGCGGGGCGACACGCTGTGGGCGGTCGTCACGGACGCGATGGAGGTGCAGCACGTGATCCGCGCAGCGCTGCGGCCGTCCGCGGACGTGGACGCGTGAAGCGGGCGACGCTCACGGCGGTGCTGGCGGTCCTCCTCGCCGGCTGCGGCGGCGGCGGGCCCGACGTCGGCACGGTGCGGGACTCGGCGGGCGTGACGATCGTGGAGCACGCTCCGGAGGCGGTGGAGCGGGTGGAGCGGTGGACCGCGGGACCGGAGCCGCTGCTGGACATCGGGGTCACCGAGGGAGACGCGGCGTACCAGTTCTTCAGGCTGCAGGACGCGCTGTGGCTCGGGGACGGGCGGGTCGTGGTGCTGGACGCGGGCGCGAGGCAGCTGCGGCTGTTCGACCCGGCGGGCTCCTTCCTCACCGCGCATGGGCGGGAGGGGGAGGGCCCGGGGGAGTACCGCGACCCGCGTGCGATCTGGCGCGCCCCCGGTGACTCGCTGGCGGTCTACGACGCGCGCAATCGCCGCGTCACCGTGCTCAGCGACCGCCTCGCCTTCGGACGCTCGGTGCCGTTCCACGCGCGCATCTACAACGAAGAGCCGGCCGGGGCGCTGGAGGACGGGCGGCTGGTGGTAACGGCCCGGAGCGGCCGCGCGGAAGGGGGGATCGCGCCCATCTCGCTCTGGCTGGTGGGCGCCCGCGAACCCGGGGCCGACTCGGTGGCGCGGTTCCCGGGCAACGAGACCGACGGGCGGGCGTGGCCGATCTACGGCTGGCGCACTGTGGCCTCGGCGGGCGAGGACCGGATCTACGTGGGGACGAGCCGCGAGCACGAGGTGGAGGAGCACGGGCTGGTGGATGGGGGCGGGCTGGCGCTCCGTCGTCTGATCCGCTGGTCCGGACCGGACCGGACGGTGAGCGAGGAGGACCGGGAGGCGTACTTCCGCGGCTACGCGGAGCGGACGCGCACGCCGCCCGAAGGGGAGGCGGCGCTGCGGCAGGCGTTGGCGGACGTCCCCGTGGCGGAAGAGAAGCCGGCGTACGTGGACCTGATGGTGGACGCCGCCGGCAACCTCTGGGTCATGGACTACGACTTCCCCTGGCGGGCGATCCCCGAGCAGACGCGCTGGACCGTTTTCGGCCCGCATGGCGGGATGCTGGCGCGCGCTACGCTGCCGGCGCGGTTCCGGCCGTACGAGATCGGCGAGGACCGGGTGCTGGGGCAGCGCTTCGACGGGGACGGCGTGCAGCACGTGACGGTGCTGGAGCTGCGGAAGGAGGAGGCGCGGTAGGGGAACGTGTGCCGTCTGGCGTGCGCCGAAAGCCGTGATCCGGCGGTTCCCCGAGGTCTTCGCAGAAGCACGGAGGCCATCCTGATCCGGTGAAAGGAACAGCCGGTCCACGGTGGACGGGTCACGCCAGACGGGCCAGGGTCGCATCCCGGATGCGCGAAGGGGATCCCCGCTTCGTCACGGGGATCCCGCTTGCCGGGACCTCTCCCTGCGGCGGGGCGCGGCGGCGGTCAGGGGGTCCGGAGCACTCCGGCGAACGTAACGATGCCATCGAAGAAGTTGCCCAGCCGCAGGTTCTCGTTGGGCGAATGCTGGTTGTTGTCCGGGTTCACCGTCGGAATCAGTAGCACGGGGATGCCGGCTTCGACGGGGAACCAGACGGCGGGAACGCTGCCGCCGAGCATGGGGATCCGCACCGGCTCCTGGCCGGTATAAGCCGCGATCGCGCGAGCCACCCGCGCGGCGACGGGGTGGGCCAGTGGCGTCCGCATCCCGGGGTAGCCGCTCTCCCTGGAAATCACTCTCGCCAGGTACGGGTGGGCCGCCCGCTCCTCCGCGGTGGGCGAGGCGTCCACCAGGTGGTAGCCCTGCCCGCGGATGTGACGAAGGAGCCGCTCCACCTGCTCCGCCGGCTCGATGTCCGGCACCAGCCGCAGGTCGATCTCCGCCACCGCGGAGTCCGGGACGATCGTACGCACCGATTCACCGATCCAGCCCGCCGCCATCCCCCGCACGTTCAGCGACGGCGCCGCGGTCGCTTCCAGCCGGAGCGACCCCGGGCCGCCCTCCGGCTCCGCGAAGCCGTAATCCGCCGGCGCGTCCGCCGGGATCGCCCGGAACGCGGCGGTCTCCTCGGCGGTGAGAGGAACTACATCGTCGTAGAACCCGTCGATGAGGACGCGGCCATCCGGCGCCTTCATGCTCGCCAGCAGCGCGGCCAGCCGCTGGGCGGGGTTCGGCGCCCAGTTCCCGAAGTGCCCCGAGTGCAGAGGGCGCTCGGGGCCGTAGACGATCACCCGCGCCGAGGTGATTCCGCGCGCTCCGTAGACCAGCGTCGGCCGCCCCGACGGGTGCTCCGGCCCGTCCGCCATGATCACCAGGTCCGCCGCCAGCAGCCGCCGGTTGTCCCGGATCAGCCGGCGGATGTGCGCCGAGCCCGCCTCCTCGTCCCCCTCCAGCAGGAACTTGACGTTCACCGTGGGCGAGGACCCCGCCGCCCGCAGCGCGTCCAGCGCGGCCAGGAGCATCACGATCGGCGACTTGTCGTCCGACGCCGACCGGGCGTAGATCCGCCAGTCGTCCTCGTACCGCCCGTCCGCCGGCCACGGGATGATGGACGCTCCGCGCGCCAGGCTGCCCCACCGCAGCACCGGCACCCATGGGTCGTGCCCCACCCACGCCGACGGGTCCACCGGCTGCCCGTCGTAGTGCGAGTAGAAGAGGATCGTCGTCGTCGCGCCGGGAGTCATGAGCTCGCCGTAGACCATCGGCTGGGCGCCGGTCTCCAGCAGCCGCGCCTTCACGCCGCGGGATTCCAGCGCGGACACCAGCCAGTCCGCGTTGCGCCGGATGTTCTCCAGGTCCGCGGCCACGTTGGGGATGGACAGCAGCTCCACCAGCTCGTCGACCAGCGCCCGCTGGTTGGCTTCTACCCACGCGGCCACGGCCTCGGCTTCGGCGCGGGCGCCCTGGGCGGCCAGAGGGAGGGGAGCGGCGCCGGCGAGGAGCACGGCGAGGATCGAGGGGGCGACGAGGGCTGGTGTTTTTTGCATGGGGGAAATGGAATCGCGTTGCGTGCCGTCCGCAAGCGCGGGCGATGGCGATTGCGTCGCGCCGCGCCGAGGCCGATCGTGGGGGCATGAGAGTGTCATTCGTGGCGGCGATGCTGATCCTCCTCGTGCCCCGCGCGGACGCCGCGATCGTGGCCCAGGAGGCGCCGGAGCCGGTCCGGCTGGTCGAGGAGCTCCGGATTGGGACGCTGGACGGCGCAATGGCGCTGATGGCCATCCACACCGCTGCGCTGAGCTCCGACGGCCGTTTGCTGTTCGTCCAGCAGAGGCCACCCGCGGTGAAGGTGTTCGATGCCAGCTCGGGGGAGCTGGTCCGGACGTTCGGACGCGCGGGTGAGGGGCCCGGGGAGTTCGTCCAGGTCAGCTACCTGAGCGTCCAGGGGGATACGCTGTTCGCGGCGGACCGGCGCCAGCAGCGGCTCAGCCTCTTCACGTTCGATGGGACGCACCTCCGCACCGAGCGGATCGCGTCCTCCGAGGTTCCCGGCGCGACGGGTCCCACGATCCCGCTCCTGCCCGCGCCCGAAGGCTTGGTCTGGGGTGAGGCGCTGCTGCGGCTCGGCACGACCATGCTCCCCCTGGTCCTCATGCGTCGCGACGGCGACATCGTACGGGTCGTGGCGGAGCGGCTCGTCGAGCGCGGAACGGCACAGGCGAGCGGCGGCGGACGGGTGTTCGCCTTCATGCAGCCGTTCGCCGGCCTCGATCACCAGAGCGCGTTCGCCCCGGACGGCTCGGCGGTGGCACTGGTCGAGGTGTTTCCCGGCGATGAGGATCGGGGCGCCTTCGTCGTCATGAAGGTGGACGCGGCCGGCGATACGGTCTACGCCCGCCGATTCCGCTACGACCGGATCCCCGTCACGACCGCCCAGCGGGACAGCATTCATTACCTCTGGGCCACGCGGTTCGCGGGTGCCGACGAGCCCAGAAGCGACCTGGGCACGGCGCGGGAGCACGTGCGCGTGCCGGAGTACCTGCCGCCGATCTCCGAGGTCCTCCTCGGAGCGGACGGCCGGGTGTGGCTCCGGCGCGAGAGCCTCTCCGCGCCGACCGCCACGTGGCTCATCCTCGACCCGAGCGGCCATCCGACGGCGGCCGCGACGCTGCCGCGGAAGGCCCGTCTGCTTCTGGCGGAGCGGGACCACGCGTGGGCGATGGTAACGGACGACCTCGACGTCCCCTACCTGGTCCGCTATCGGATCCACCATCCGCCTCCTTGACCTCCGCGGGCCGCCGCCGCACTTGTGGAGACCACCCGCCGCCGGAGGGCCATGTCACCCATTGCAAGCGCCGAGACACTGCAGATCCACGCGCGTACCCTGCTCGGTCTCCTGCTCCTCGCCGCCGCCGCTCCCGCAGGGGCCCAGGGCGCGGAGCCGTGCGACTTCGAGCGCTGCGGGCTGCGGGTACAGGGCACGTCGGTTCTACGCGGCCCCGGCACGGACCGGGTGGCCGGACTCGGCCGCCTCTACGCCGACCTTCGCTTCCTCGAAACTGCGGGCGACTCCGCAGCGATCCTCGCCCGGACCGCCGCCCGCGCCCACGAACGGTCGCAACTGGCCGGGGCGCTGGCAACGGTGGCTCTTCTCCCACTCTACGAGCACTTCTACGTTTCCGGCCGGGTACGGGAAGACCCGAGTTGGACCAGCGCCGGGCTGGGGTTGACCGGTGTCGTCGCCCTCTACGTGGCCGCGTGGTGGCAGCGACCCGTCAGGGGATCGGTCTCCCGCGCCGTCTGGTGGTACAACCGTGGTGTCGCCGCCGGCGAAGTATACGACCGGTCGCCGGAGCTCCCCGCCCTCGACCCGGACCATTTCGGCCGCGCCGGCCTGGTATGGGGCGCCTTCCTGGGGATGGCTGCGGGACAGGGGCTGGCGCGCCACACCGCCCCCGACAGGGAGCCGCTGCTCGAGCTCCTCGCGCTCCCGGCGGCCACGGCAGGGGTGGGCTGGCTGGTAGGCAGGGCCATCGACCGCTGAGGCGGGCTCCGGCCACTGTCCGGTTTCGGCAGCGGTCTGTCCCGATCGCGGGCGGCCCGGGCGCCGGCGTGATTCTCTGAAAGTCGCCCCATCCTACGCGCTCACAACGACTTCCCGCCGCCCGCGCCCGCGCGGCTCGACTCTTCCTGGGTCAGGATTCCCTATCGCCTCCGCCAACCCCTGTAGACGACCGCCATGGAATCGCTCCTCAAGGACGTACGGATCGCCGCCCGGTCGCTGCTCCGCGCCCGCGGCTTCACCGCCGCCGCGGCGCTGACGCTCGCGCTGGGCATCGGCGCGAACACGGCGATCTTCAGCGCGGTGAACGCGGTGCTGTTGAGCCCGCTCCCGTTCGCCGATCCGGACCGGCTGACGGTGCTGTGGCTGAACAACCAGCGGGAGGACATCCAGCGGGACGTGACGTCCTACCCCAGCTTCCTGGAGTGGCGGGAGGCGCGGTCCTACGACGCCATGGCCGGGTACGGCTCGCAGGTGGCGACGCTGACCGGGGAGGGGGACGCGGAGCAGCTCCAGGGCGCCACGGTCAGCGGGGACTTCTTCCGCGTGCTCGGCGTCCGGCCGCGGCTCGGCCGGGCGATCGCCCCCGCCGACACGGAAGCGGGCGCGCCGCGGCAGGTCGTCCTCTCCCACGGGATGTGGGCCCGGCACTTCGGCGCCGACCCGGGGGTGGTCGGCCGCTCCATCCGCCTGGGCGGAAGCTACGAGGTGATCGGCGTGATGCCACCCGGCTTCCGCTACCCCGATGGCGCGGAGTTCTGGACGCCGCTGGCCCGAACCGAGGACAACGCCGGGCTCCTGGACAGCCCCGGCGCGCTCTGGCTGTCGGTCATCGGCCGCCTCGCGCCCGGCGCTTCGGTGGAGGCGGCGCAGGCGGAGCTCACCGGGATCATGGCCAGAATGGCGCAGGACGACCCGGGTCTCGGGGACAACGGCGTCTTCGTCGAGCCGCTCCGGGACACCGTCATCGGCGATGTCCGGCCCGCGCTCCTCGTGCTCCTGGGCGCCGTCGGGTTCGTCCTGCTGATCGCGTGCGCCAACGTGGCCAACCTCCTCCTGGCCCGCGGGTCGGGACGGCAGCGGGAGCTCGCCGTCCGCGCCGCGCTCGGCGCCAGCGGCGGCCGCCTGGCACGCGAAGCCATGACCGAGAGCATCGTGCTGGCCGTGCTCGGCGGCGGGATCGGCGTGATGCTGGCCACCTGGGGCACCTCCGCGCTGGTCGCCGCGAGCCCCCCGGACCTCCCCCGCATCGAGGACGTGCGGGTGGACGGAACGGTCGTCGCCTTCGGCGCCCTCCTCGCGCTGGCCACCGGCTTCCTCTTCGGCCTCGTACCGGCGGTCCAGGCGAGGCGCGCCGCCATCGGCACCGCCCTGCGGGAGGGGGACCGCGGGAACTCCGGTGACCGGTCCGCCGGCATCAGACCGCTCCTCATCACGGCCGAGGTGGCCCTCTCCCTGATCCTGCTGGTGGGCGCCGGGCTGCTGCTGCGCAGCTTCGCCTCCCTCCAGGCCGTCGACCCGGGATTCGCCACCGAGCGCGTCCTCAGCTTCCGCGTCTCCCCAGGCTCCGAGCGCTACCCCGAGGCGCCGCGGATCCGCGAGTTCCGGAGCGAGCTCATGCAGGGCCTGGAGGCCGTGCCAGGCGTCCGGTCCGCCACGGCCATCAGCACCCTGCTTCTCTCCCGGCTGCCGAACATGGCGCCCGTCGCCATCGAGGGCGAAGAGCCGGCCGCGCCCGGGGAGCAGGTCACGTCCGTCACATCCGACTTCGTCGACCCGGGCTTCTTCGCCGCCATGGGCATTCCCATCCGCCGCGGCCGCGAGTTCGGATCGGAGGACGCGGTGGACGGCCTCCCCGTGGCCGTCGTCAACGAGGCGTTCGTCCGGCGCTTCCTCCCCGACCACGATCCGATCGGTCGGCGCTTCACATGGGGCGACCCGGAGGACACGGCGACCACCTGGCTCACGATCGTCGGCGTCGTCGCGGACAGCCGCAGGTCCGGCATGACCGCGCCCGTGCGGCCCGAGGCGTATCGTTCCACCGGCCAGTACGCGATCCGGACCATGGAGTGCCTCGTTCGGACGACGGGCGACCCGCTGGCCCTCGTCCCCGACGTCCGGGCGCTGCTCCGACGGATCGACCCTGAGATCCCCCTCGCCCGCGTCCGCACCGTCGACCAGGCGCTCGGCGAGGCGGTGGCGACGCGGCGGTTCGTCATGCTGCTCCTCGTCGCGTTCGCCGCCGTCGCCGTCACCCTCACGGCCGTCGGGATCTACGGCGTCCTCACCTACCTGGTCGGCCAGCGTACCCGCGAGCTCGGCGTCCGCATGGCCCTCGGCGCACGCCGGGCCGACGTGCTCCGCCTCGTCCTCGGCGACGCCATGAAGAGCATCCTGCCCGGCCTCCTGCTCGGCGTCCTCGGCGCGCTCCTCCTCACCCGGCTGCTCACCAGCCAGCTCTTCGGCGTGCGACCCACCGACCCGCTCACGTTCACGGCCGTCACCTTCCTTCTGCTGGCCGTCGCCCTGACCGCCTCCTGGATGCCCGCGCGGAAAGCCGCTGGCGTAGAGCCGATGGTCACGCTCCGGCAGGACTGATCGAACCCACCTCGCGATCGCGGGTCGCCTCGACGGTGAGCCCGCGCCGCGCCCTCTTCGGCCGAGGGTGGCCTGTGAACGGAGAACGTGCGGCCGGTCCCCACCTTCTCCGGATCGGGCCCCGTGTTTGCAACCTCTCCGGCGGATTCATATCATTTTCGTCCACTGCAACCTTGCACCCGGAGGACTTCATCCGCCTCGCGAGACGGTAGTGGCAGCGGTCGCATGGCCTCCGGAAGACCCGCAGAAGGTGAGGCTGCAGGGGGCGCGGATCCTGGTGATCGATGACGAGCCGGCGAACCTGGCTATCATCCAGCGCATGCTCATGCGAGGTGTTTACCGGAACGTGACGGCGAGCACCGATGCGCGTGAGGCCGCCAGTCTGTACAGGGCGGTCCAACCGGACCTGCTGCTGCTGGACCTCAACATGCCCCAGCTCCACGGCTTCCAGGTGCTGCGTGAGCTGAAAGAAGTGGTCCCCCGGGACACATATTTCCCGATCGTCGTCGTCACATCGGAGACCGCGCGGGATGTGCGGCTGAAGGCCCTGGCGCTGGGCGCGCGCGACTTCGTGAACAAGCCGTTCGACGAGCTCGAGCTGATGCTGAGGATCTGGAACCAGCTGAAGACGCGCTTCCTGTATCTGGACCTCCAGCAGTCGCGAGAGGAGCCGCATTGACCTCCGGGCGGCTGCGCGTGCTCCTCATCGAGGACTCCGAAGAGGATGCCCTCCTCGTGCTGCGGGAGCTCCGCGCCGGCGGCTACGAGCCGGTCGTGCGGCGTGTGGAGACGCTATCCGAGGCGCGGCAGGCGCTGGAGACGGAGGACCGGGACGTCGTCCTGTCGGACTACGAGCTCCCGGCATTCGGCGCGTCGGAAGCGCTGGCGGTGGTGCGGGAGCACGACAGCGACGTGCCGTTCATCATCATCTCGGAGCCGATCGGTGAGGAAGCCGCCGTGACCGCGCTGCAGGCGGGCGCCGACGATCTCGTGGTCAGGGGCAATCTGGCGCGGCTGGTGCCGGCACTGGAGCGCGCGCTGCGGGCGGGAGCCTCCCGTCGCGAGCAGCGGGAGGAGACACGGGCGCTGAGCGAGCGGGATGAGCTGCTCCGGGCGCTGCTCGACGCCTCGCCGACCGCGATCGTCATGGTCGACCACGAGGGTCGGCCGCGGATCCGGAACCGCGCGGCAAACGCGCTCCTCGGCAGCCCGGAGGACGGGTCCGCGCGGGACGCTCCGGAGCTCCCGGCCTTCCGACGGATCATCGAGCGGGCGTTGAACGGCGAATCGATCCATAACCAGCGACTGGGTCGGGAGGTGGACTCGGGGGCCATCGAGCTGGAGGTCTCCGCGGCCCCGATCCGCGCTCCCTCCTCGGCGGTGGCGGGAGCGGTGGTGATCGCCATCGACGTGAGCCACCGCCCGGAGCTGGAGGAGCAGCGCCGGCAGGCGCAGAAGATGGAGACCGTCGGGCGGCTGGCCGGCGGCGTGGCCCACGACTTCAACAACATCCTGACGGCGATCAGTGGCTACGCCGATTTCCTCCTCGACGATCTGCCTGAAGAGGGTACGCTCCGGAGCGATGCGGCGGAGATCCGGCTGGCGGCCGATCGGGGCACCACCCTGACGCGCCAGCTGCTGGCCCTGAGCCGCAAGCAGGTGGTGGATCCCGAGCACCTGGACCTGGGTGAGGTGATCGTCGGGGTGGAGAGGATGCTGCGGCGGATCGTCGGCGAGGATCTGGCTTTCGAGGTGGACGTCGCACCGGACCTGCCGGTCTACGCCGATCGGGGGCAGCTCGAGCAGGTCCTGATGAACCTGGTGTTGAACGCCCGTGACGCGATGCCCGGAGGCGGCACGGTGTCGATTCGCGGCGCGCGGGTTCAGGACCCCTTCGGCGGCGACGGCGCATGGGTCCTGCTCGAGGTGGCCGACACCGGCAGCGGCATGCCTCCCGCGGTGCTGGACCGGGTCCTGGAGCCGTTCTTCACCACGAAGGAGGCGGGGCGCGGCACCGGCCTGGGTCTGAGCATCGTCCACGGCATCGTCGCCGAGGCCGGTGGCCGGATCAGGGTCGAGTCCGACCTCGGAAAAGGGACCCGTGTACGGATCTATCTCCCGCTCGGAGAGGGCCCGCATGGCTCCGGGGCCGCTCCGTCCGCCTCGGCCGAGGGCGGCGCCGGGCGGTCGGCCACGATCCTGGTGGTCGAAGATGACGAGGCGATCCGCACCGTGACGGCGCGGGCGCTGCGGAACGCCGGCTTCACCGTTCTCGAGGCGCAGGACGGTGAAGCGGCCCTCCGTCGGGCCGACGAGGCCGGGGGCGCGGTGGACCTGGTGCTCCTCGACGTCATCATGCCGCGGGGCAACGGCCCCGGCACGGCACGGGCCCTCCGGGAGAAGCATGGGATCACAAGGACGCTCTTCATGTCCGGGTATAGCGACGACGCTCTCGCCCGGCAGCTTGACGCGGAGGTCCGCAGGAACCTCATCGCCAAGCCGTTCGGGCAGCGCGAGCTGATCGCCCGTATCGATGAGGTGCTCACGGGGAGCACCGCCAACCACGCCGAAGACTCACTCGGAGGAACCGAATGACCAACCAATTGACGGACCACCGGGTGCTGATCGTCGAGGACGAGGAGCCGAACCTCCGCGTCCTCCAGCGTATCCTGGCCGACGCCGGGTTCACGCAGGTCCGGGCCGTCCAGGATTCCCGGCGTGCGCTCTCGCAGATGAACGAGTTCGCCCCGGACATCCTCCTCCTCGACCTGCAGATGCCCCACCTCGATGGCTTCGGCGTGATGCGCCAGGTGAGGCACCGGATCGGCCCGTCGGAATATTTCCCGATCCTCGTGATCTCCGGTGACCTGGCCCCGGAATCGAAGCAGCGGGCGCTCACGGAAGGCGCGAAGGATTTCATCGCGAAGCCCTTCGACCGCGTCGAGGTGGTGCTCCGGGTGAAGAACCTGCTGGACGCGCGGGACCTGAATCGCAGCCTCGAGGAGCGGGTCCGGGAGCGGACCGAGCAGGTCCGGGTGACGCAGCTCGCCGTCGCCGATCGCCTCGCCATGGCCGCCGAGCTGCGGGATTACGGCCGGGCCGCTCACACCCACCGCGTCGGGCGGACCTCCGCCGCCATCGCGGCTCGCCTCGGCCTGCCCGATGACGAGGTCCGGCTGATCCGTCGCGCGGCGCCTCTGCACGACCTCGGCAAGATCGGCATCCCGGATGCCATCCTCCTCAAGCCGGGCGAGCTGACCCTCGAGGAATGGGACGTCCTCAAGACGCACACGACGCTCGGCGCAGCCATCCTCAGCGGCAGCGAGACCCGGGTCCTGCAGGTGGCGGAGGAGATCGCGCTCTATCACCACGAGAACTGGGACGGCACCGGCTACACGCCGGGGCTGGCGGGCGAGGAGATCCCCCTGCCTGGACGGATCGCCGCCCTCGCGGACGTCTTCGACGCGCTCATCCACGACCGGCCCTACAAGAAGGCGTGGACCGTCGAAGAGGCCGTCTCCTGGATCGCGGAGCAGAAGGGGCAGAAGTTCGATCCGGCCGTCGTCGACGCGTTCCTCGCCACCGACCCGGTCGATCCGCTGCCCCTGCTCGACGAGACCCCGGAGCTCTCCGACCTGCTCGCGGCGTTCGATCCCAACCCCAGCGATACACCAGCGGAGTAACGATCATGCAGGTCGCGGGCGGGGTGGCGGAGCCCTCGGCGACGGCCGTCGCGGAGAAGGGGGCGGCCCGGTGGCGGGCGGAGATCCCGGAGGAGCGGCGCCGCCCCATCCGGCTCTGGCTGTGGAGCATCGCCGCCATGACCTTCGGCGTCATGGTGGTGGGCGGGATCACCCGGCTAACGCTGTCGGGGCTCTCGATCGTCGAGTGGAACCCGGTCATGGGCGTGATCCCGCCGCTGGGCGAGGCGCAGTGGCAGGAGGCGTTCGACGCCTATCGCCGGTTCCCCGAGTACCAGCGCCTCCGGCAGGGGATGACGCTGGCCGAGTTCCAGTCCATCTTCTTCTGGGAGTACCTCCACCGGCTCCTCGCCCGCGGCATCGGCCTCGTCTTCCTGGTGCCCTTCCTCTTCTTCTGGGCACGGGGCTGGTTCGACCGCCCTCTCCTCCGCCGCGTCCTCCTCCTCTTCGGCCTCGGCGCCATGCAGGGCGTCCTGGGCTGGCTCATGGTCGCCAGCGGCCTGGTCGACCGGCCCAGCGTCAGCCACTACCGACTGGCCGCCCACCTCTCCCTGGCCTTCCTCATCTTCGGCTGGGCGCTATGGCTGATCCGGGACCTGACCCCCGGCGCGGGCGCGCCGGTCCTCGAGGCCCGCGAGCGGCGCGTCCTCCTCCATGGCCTGGGCCTCGTCGGTGCCCTGCTCGCCACGCAGATCGTATGGGGCGCCTTCGTGGCCGGCCTCAAGGCGGGGAAGTACTACCCGACGTTCCCGCTCATGGGCGGGCGCCTGGTCCCCGGCGAGCTGCTCTACCTGGATGGATTCCTGGAGAACTTCGTCGCCAATCCCGTGGCCGTGCAGTGGGTGCACAGAGTGCTCGGCACCCTCCTGCTCCTGGCCGTGGCCGGCTTCTCCGCGCTCGTCGTACGACG
Organism: Gemmatimonadota bacterium; assembly: GCA_019347975.1. GTDB lineage: Bacteria > Gemmatimonadota > Gemmatimonadetes > Longimicrobiales > RSA9 > JAHWKI01. The sequence goes on along the minus strand of JAHWKI010000004.1, from coordinate 17,367 downwards.
GGTACGGGACCGGTCCTCTCGCCGGTACGCGGTCGCGCTCACCGGGCTGGCGGCCGCCCAGTACGCGCTGGGGATCGTGACGCTCCTGCTGCTGGTCCCGGTGAGCCTCGGCGTGATCCACCAGGGGATGGCGATGGTGCTCTTCGGGGCGTGGCTGGCGTGGCTGCATCGTGTGGTGCGGAGTGAGAGGGCGGTCGTGGAGGCGAGCGAGACGGTGAGGTAGAAGGAAGTCGACTCGTTCTCCGACGCCGAGGCGGCGTCGCGCGCGGAGCTTGCGTGGCCGCCCGCTCGCCATTACTGGTGGAATCAATTCGGACAACAGACCGGCCTCACCCGCAGCGGCGGGCGGCCGTGCGCGACGGGGCGGCGCCATTCCCATGGCGGCCGCCCGTTTCTTTTCCGGAGGCCCGGATGAGCGTTACGCGACGGGAGTTCCTGCGGGTGTCGACGGGTGCGGGCACGGCCACCGCGCTGGGCGGGCTGGTCGGTCTCGGCGCCAACCTGGGGCCGGCGCGGGCGCGTGCGCAGGAGCTGCGGATCCGGGACACGACGACGGTGCCCAGCATCTGTCCGTTCTGCTCCGTGGGGTGCGCGACGCTGATCCACGTGAAGGACGGCGAGATCGTGAACATCGAGGGTGACCCACGCAGCCCCCACAATGCCGGGACGCTCTGCCCGAAGGGCGCGGCGATCTACCAGCTGCACTACAACCCGAACCGGCCGACGAAGGTGCTGCACCGGGAGCCCGGGGCGAGGGAGTGGGAGGAGTGGGACCTGGAGCGGGCCATGGACCGCGTCGCCGAGCTGTTCGGCGAGACCCGGGACGACACGTTCATCGAGATGCTGCCGGACGGGAAGCGGGCCATGTGCACGACGTCGGTCTTCGCGCTGGGCGGGGCCACACTGGACAACGAGTTCAACCACATCGCGCAGAAGCTGATGCGGGGGATGGGGGTGGTGCCCATCGAGAACCAGGCCCGCATATGACACAGCGCTAGCGTCCCCGGTCTGGGGTCACGTCTCGGGCGCGGAGCCGCCACCACCTACCCGCGCAATCTGGAGCACAGCGACTGCTTCGTCGTCATGGGCTCCAACATGGCCGAGTGCCATCCCGTGGCCTACCGGTGGCCCATGCGGGCGAAGATGAACGGCGCGACGCTCATCCACGTGGACCCGCGCTTCACCCGCACCAGCGCCACGTGCGACATCCACGCACCGATCCGGGCGGGGAGCGACATCGCGTTCCTGGGCGGGCTCATCAACCACGTCCTCGCGAGCGACCGGTGGAACCGCGAGCCGTTCTTCCGTGAGTACGTCGCGACCTACACCAACGCCGCCACGCTCATCGGCGAGGAGTTCGAGGACACGGAGGACCTGGACGGCGTATTCTCCGGGCTGATGGAGTACCGGGACGAGGGCGTGTGGGACTACGATGCGTTCCTGGGCGAGTACGATGACCGGAGCTGGCAGTACGCGGGCCGGAGCGAGAGCCCGGACTACTCCGTGGGCCGGCCCGCCGAGACCATCATGTCCGGGGAGGTTGATTCCGATGGCGGCTTCGAGGCCATGCTGCGTGCCGGCCGGCCGCCCGCCCCCATGACGGACCCGACGCTGGAGCACCCCCGCACCGTCTTCCAGCTGGTGAAGCGCCACTTCTCCCGCTACACGCCCGAGATGGTGGAGCGGGTGACCGGCTGCCCGCGGGAGAAGTTCCTCGCGGTGGCCGACGCCATCCTCGAGAACTCGGGTCCGGACCGCACCACGGCGTTCGCGTACGCGGTGGCGTGGACGCAGCACACGAACGGCGTGCAGACCATCGGCTGCTGCGCGCTGCTCCAGCTCCTGCTGGGCAACTTCGGCCGGCCGGGCGGCGGGATCATGGCGCTCCGGGGCCACGCGGCGATCCAGGGCTCCACGGACGTGCCCACGCTCTATCACTCCATCCACGGCTACATGTCCGCGCCCTCGGTGCGGAAGCCGCACGAAACGCTCCGGAGCTACCTGGCGGAGGAGACCCCCGCGTCCGGGTACTGGGCCAACAAGCCCAAGTTCCTGGTCTCCTACCTGAAGTCCATGTACGGGGATGCCGCCACGCCGGAGAACGACTTCGGCTGGGACTGGCACCCGAAGATCCTGGGCGACCATTCCCACATGGCCACGTTCTCGGCCATGGCGGACGGCAAGGTCGAGGGGATGTTCTGCGTGGGCCAGAACCCCGCCACGTCGCTGAACGCGACGGTGGAGCGGGAAGGGCTGCGGAAGCTGAAGTGGCTCGTCGTGAAGGACAACTGGCTGACGGAGACGGCCACGTACTGGTACGCCGCGCCGGAGGTGGAGTCGGGGGAGGTGGGCGCGGAGGACATCGAGACGGAGGTCTTCTTCTTCCCGTCCACCCAGATCGCCGAGTACGACGGAAGCTTCACCAACACGCAGCGCATGCTGCAGTGGCACTACAAGGCCAAGGACCCGCCGGGGGACTGTCGGACCGACACCTGGTTCTACCACCAGCTGGCGAAGCGGCTCAAGGCCATGTACGCCGACAGCCTCCTCCCCCGCGACCAGGGGATCCGCAACCTGACCTGGGACTTCGACCCCGACGAGCCCATCAGCCCGCCGGGGGAGCCGAGCGCGGAGAAGATGCTGCGGGAGATCAACGGCTACCACACCGGCGCTCCGGACCGGCACCTCACCGGCTTCGCCGAGCTGGCGGCCGACGGCTCCACCACCTGCGCGTCCTGGATCTACTGCGGCTGCTACCCTTCGCCTCACGAGAACCTCACGGCCAACCGGAGCCCCGACCCGCCGGGCGTCCCGGGCGCGCACCTGGGGTGGGGGTGGGCCTGGCCCGCGAACCGGCGCGTCCTCTACAACCGCGCCTCCGCCGACCCGTCGGGCCGGCCGTGGAGCGAGCGGAAGCGGTGGGTGTGGTGGGACGAGAGCGAGGGTCGCTGGGTCGGCTACGACGTCCCGGACTTCGCCCTCACCAAGGCGCCGGGCGCCGCCGCCGATCCCGGCGGGATCGGCCTCGACGCCCTGTCCGGGACCGACCCGTTCATCATGATGAGCGACGGGAAGGGATGGCTCTACGTGGCCAAGGGCCTGGCCGACGGGCCGCTGCCGACGCACTACGAGCCGGCGGAGTCGCCCGTACGGAACCCCATCTACGCCGGGCAGCAGAGCAGCCCGGTATTCAAGTTCTGGCGGCGGGGGGAGGCGGACAACGCGCTGGCGAGCGTGGGAGACCCGCGCTACCCGCACGTGATCACGACCTACCGGCTGACGGAGCACTACCTGGCCGGCGCGATGAGCCGGTGGCTGCCGTGGCTCAGCGAGCTCCAGCCGGAGCTGTTCATCGAGCTGGGCACGGAGCTGGCCGCGGAGAAGGGGATCGACAGCCTGGACATGGTGCGGATCAGCACGCCGCGGGGGAGCATCCGGGCCAGGGCGCTGGTGACGGACCGGATCGGCGCGATGATGATCGACGGCCGTCGCATCCACCACGTGGGGATGCCGTGGCACTGGGGGTGGATGGGGCTGGTGCGGGGCGATGTCGTCAACACCCTCACCGCGCTGGTGGGCGATCCGAACGTGTCGATTCATGAGGGGAAGGCATTCGTCTGCGAGGTGGAGAAGGCGTGATGGCGGCTGGGCGGCTGGGGCGTTAGGGCGTTAGGGCGTTGGGGCGTTGGGGCGTTGGGGCGTTAGGGCGTTAGGGCGTTGGGGCGTGACGCCTAAACGCCTAAACGCCTAGACGCCTAGACGCCTAGACGCGAGGAACAAACAGGACGCAGGGGGACGGACGGGCATGGCGGAAGCGATGGGGTTCTTCACCGACACCACGATCTGCATCGGGTGCAAGGCGTGCGAAGTCGCCTGCAAGAGCTGGAACCAGCTCCCGGCGCGCGACGGCGGCGCCCCCCAGCTCACCGGCCTGAGCTACGACAACACGGCGAAGCTCGACGGAATCCACTGGCGCCACGTCGCGTTCATCGAGCAGTTCGACCAGCCCTACGACGGGCGGTGGCTCATGATGAGCGACGTCTGCAAGCACTGCGTCCAGGCCGGCTGTCTCGAGGTCTGCCCCACCGGCGCGATCATACGGACGGAGTTCGACACGGTGGTCATCCAGTCGGACGTGTGCAACGGCTGTCGGGCGTGCATCGCCGCGTGCCCATTCGGCGTCATCGACGTGAACCCGGTGGCGGGCACCGCGCAGAAGTGCACGCTGTGCTACGACCGCATCAGCGAAGGGCTCGAGCCCGCGTGCTCCAAGGCGTGCCCCACCGACTCCATCCAGTTCGGGACCGTGGCGGAGCTGCGGGAACGGGCGCGCGGGCGGGTGCGGCAGCTCCACGCCGACGGGCAGGAGGACGCCTACCTGTACGGTGCCGACCCCGACGGGCCGCTGGGCGGCCTGAACGCCTTCTTCCTGCTGGTGGATGATCCCCACGTGTACGGGCTGCCCCGTGAGCCGGAGCTCCCGAGCGCCCGCCTGGCCGGCAGCTCCTTCTTCGGCGCGGTGGGCGCCGCCGTCCTGGCGATCCTGGGAGTGGTCGGGCTCCGCAAGCGCCGCATGGACGAGCTCGCCTCCGAGCCGGCGGTGCCGGCGGAGGGCGAGCCGTGATCCCCGACACCTACTTCAGCGCCGCCCCCGACTGGACCTGGTGGATCGTGCCGTACTTCTTCATCGGCGGCATCGCCGGCGGGGCGTACTTCATCTCGGCGCTGCTGGTCTGGTTCGGCCGGGCCGAGGATCGGCCCGTGATCCACGCGGGGTTCTACATCGCCACCATCGGCGCCGTGATCGGCGGCATCCTGCTGATCCTGGACCTGGGGCGGCCGGAGCGCTTCTGGCACATGCTCTTCCTGAACCAGGATCTCCCCCGGCTCGCGTTCAAGTCCTACTCGCCCATCTCCTTCGGCGCTTGGGGGCTCATGGGCTTCGGCGCCATCGCCACCGCGTCGGCCCTGGGGGCCGCGGCCGCGGAGAGGCGGTTCGGCCTGCGCCCCTTCCCGTGGCTCAACCGCGGCCCCTTCTGGAAGGCGCTGGTGGCGCTCGGCGGCTTCTTCGGGTTCTTCGTCGCCGGATACACGGGCGTGCTCCTGACGGTGACGAACCGTCCCGTCTGGGCCGACAGCCCGATGCTGGGCATGCTCTTCATTGCCTCCGCCGCCTCCACCGCCGCCGCCACGCTCATCCTCGTGGGCCGCCGACGCTTCCACACCGCCACCATCGAGTGGCTCTCCAGCTTCGATGCCGCGGTGCTCGTCTTCGAGCTCCTGGTGCTGATCGCCTTCCTCGCCACCCTGGGCGCCGCCATCGACGCCTGGCTCGGGTGGTGGGGCGCCGTGCTGCTCGTGGGCGTGGTCCTGGCCGGTATCCTCGTCCCGCTCGCCCTCCACTGGCGCCCCCGGTGGTTCGATGCGTACGGCCGCCGCGACGCCGGCCGGAGGGGCGTCTGGCTGGCCCGCCTCTCGGCGGAGCGCAAGGTCGCGTCCGCGGTGCTGGTCCTGGTGGGCGGATTCCTCCTCCGGCTGGCGGTGATCATGGCGTCAGAGGGCATCGAGCACGCTCGTCTCGTGCGGGAGACGCTGCCGTGATCCGCCGCCCGCCGATCGGACGACGCGGCGTCGCCCTCCCACCGGCCGCGCTGGCCGCCTGCGCCGCCCTGGCCGCGTGCGGCAGCCCCGAGGCCGGGCGGGTCACGGGCGGCGGGGCGGGCGCCGATCCGGGGAACCGGGACGCCCTGGTCGAGATGCACCGCGGCGCGGCCATGTACGCCGGCACCCCGTGCGTGACGACGCTGCCGGACTGCGACGGGCCCCTGCCGTTGTCCGGCCGGACGACGGACGCGGAGGATCGATGACCACCACGACCCTGGACCAGGCCGCGGAGCGCCGCAAGCGCATCGAGGCGGAGCGCCGCCGCCGCCCCGAGTCCGACGTGTGGCTCCGCGTCCTGACCCGCGCGCTGGACGCCGCCGAGCAGCCGGTGTGGAGCACTCTCGACCCCCGGCTCCCCTCCGCCCGCCACCCCGACGCGCCCCTCCTCCACGAGGCGTTCGTGGCGGTGGACCGCGGCCCGGCCGGCCGTCTGGTGCGGGGGCTCCTGAAGGCGGCCGCGTCGACCGCAGGGGCCGGTGCCGCGTCGCTGGCGCCGCTCCGGGGCCGCGCCGTGGAGCCCGTCGATCTCCTGGCCGCCGCGGCCGCCGAGGACACGGATCGGCTCGCGGCGACCGCGGAGCGCGCCGGCGCCGATCCCCAGGCCTTCGTGGCCGTCGCGCGCCTCGCGGCACTCCCCCTCCTCCGCGGCTGCGCCGCCGCGCTCGCCGCGAAGCTGCCGGCAGGGTGGAGCCGGGGGCACTGCCCGGCGTGCGGCGGCTGGCCGGCGGTCGCCGAGCTCCGGGGTCTCGAGCGCCGGCGCGTCCTGCGCTGCGCCCGCTGCGCCACCGGCTGGGAGCTGCCCGTCCTGGTCTGCCCCTTCTGCGACGAGCGGGACCACGCCCGCCAGGTCACGCTCGCCCCCGAGGGCGAGGAGAACCGGCGGCGGGTGGACGCCTGCCGGACGTGCCAGGGCTACCTGAAGACGCTGACGACGCTGGCGCCGCTCCACCCCTGGGCCGTCCCTCTCGAGGACCTGGCGACCATCGAGATGGACCTCGCGGTCCAGGAGCGGGGGTTCGCCCCACCGGCGGCCCCGGGCTTCGCGCCGGCCGTCCGTATCGTCGCCGCCGATGGGGCGCTGGCCCGGCTCCGGGGCGGGTGGGCATGAGCGACCGCCGGTCCGGCCCGCCGCCCGACCCGCGTCCCCGCCCCGTGGACGTCTGCCGCGCCCTCCTCGACGCGCTCGACGCGACGGAGGGACGGCGCAGGCGGCGGAAGCGGAACACCGGCGCCGACGCGATCGGGATCGGCATGAAGCGCAAGCTCCTGGAGGGCACCCTCCGCGACGACCCCGACCCGGGCGAATTCGAGGGCTGGCTCATGGAGCGCTGCTTCGAGCAGGGGCGGGGCGAAGGGGCGTGGCGGGCGATGGCGCTGGAGATCTTCGACGAGTGGCGCATGGCCGAGGCCGCCCCGACGTTCGGGGAGTGGCTGGCGGCCGGGGCGCCCTCGGATGACAAGCCGGAGGGCCGGGACGGCCGGGCCGGTCGCGGCGATCGCCGGCCGCGCGCCGGGCTCCCCGTCCTGCTCGCCGCCCTCCTCGCCTCCCCCGGACTCGCCCTCGCCGCCTGCGGCGATGGCATCGATGCGGACGGGGAGGACGTGCCGGAGATCGAGATCATCGAGATGGACCGGGAGGCCCGCCAGCGGACCGGAAGGACGGCCGAGGTCCTCGACCACCTGCTGGACGGGCGCGGCCCCGGCAGCACGGTCTACGACCCGCCCGTCGACCTCACCCGGCCCGCCGGCGCCGGTGCGTGGCCCCCGCCCACCGGCACCCACGGCGATCAGGCGGTGGGCGCTCGGCCGCCGGCCGGGCCGGATTCCGCCAGGAGCGATGCGCCGGACTCCGCGTCCAGCATCCGGTAGACGGCCGCCCCCGAGGGGCCCCGGCCCGCCAGCTCCAGGACGTGCTCGGGAAGCCACATCGGGTAGTGCCCGGCCGGCCCCCACCCGCTGCCGTCGAACGCCGCCCGCGCGTCGGACGCCCGGAGGAGCGTGATCCCCGCGTCCGCTGCGGCGGGCAGCGCATCCCGCGTGAACCCGGCCGTGGAGACGACCAGGAGACGCTCCTCCCGCCCGACCCGGGCCGCCGCGGCACGCACGTCGGCCGCGTCCATCGGATCCGAGCGCCGCTGCGCCTCGATCCGCAGCCTGAGCGACGGCCCGGAGAGCTCCGCCTCGAGGTCGAGCCGGTAGTCGCCGGTGCGGTCGTCCGCCCGCTCCAGCCCGCGACGGCGCACGCGCGCCACCTGCAAGCCCGCCTTCCGCAGGTCCCTGGTCACCAGGATCTCGAGCGCCTCGGGCGTCAGCCCGCGAGGATCGGCCATCTCCCGGAGATGGGGGATTGCGGCCGGTCGGGCAAGCTTCCTCCGGGTACGCCTACGGGTTCAGCCAGTAATTGACCTTCACCACGAAGATGTTGTCCGGCTGCGTATCGATCAGCGCGTCGGCGTCGCGGCGGAAGCGGAAGTCGCCCACCGGCTCGTACCCCTCCCGCGCCTGCTGCCAGGCGACATACAGCGTGCTGCCCCGCCGCCACTCCCAGCGCAGCACGGCGTTCCCCCGCAGGCTCCGAACGTTGAAGTCCCGGTCGGGCGCGTCGCCGGCGTAGGGGGCGAAGTCGTACGTGGCGGGCCTCTCGAGGTACATCGCGTCGCCGTAGTCGCCGCTCGAGAGGAGGGGCTGGGCGTAGAGCGCCATGGACAGGGTGGGGGAGACCGCCATGTCCAGGCGCGTCTCGAGGCCCAGCTCGGTGAAGTCGAGGGGCGCGAAGATGTAGCGGGCGCCGTAGGTCTCGGTGTACGCCGGGTCGGGGACCGTGGTGACGTACTGCGCCACGACCGAGTTGCGGCTGAAGCGCGGCCCTACGCCGAGGCTCCAGCTCGAGGACGGGCGCCAGCGGACGGCCGCGTTCGCGACGAGCCCCCAGCCGTCGAACTCGTCCCGCTCCCCGCGCAGCATCCCGATCACCTGGATCGGCTTCCGGCCATCGGAGGAGACGTGGAGCATGCCGCTGCTGGACGCCGGCCTCACGGCGATGGGCCCGCCGCGGGTGAGCCGGTCGTCGTATGCGCGGAGGGAGTGGCTGACCAGGCCGAAGAGGGAGACGTAGTCGAGCGTCTGCGCGGACGCGCCCAGCGTGAGCCAGTTGGCGATGAGCTGGTCGTCCCAGTTCCCCTCGAAGCGGGCCGTCCCGTCGATGTACCAGTTGCGCAGTACCTCGCCGGGCTGGTTCTCCCGGTAGCGCAGGTTGGCCTGCGCGTCGCGCCGGTCCGTCCGGTAGTTGAACCCCAGGTCGTTGATCTCGTACTCCGGCGTGGTCGTGGCCACCATGAGGCTGCCGATCCAGTGCTCGCCCGCCTGCCGCGCCACCCGCGCCCAGGCCGATGCCCCCGTCAGGCTGGTCGCCGTCGGGTCCACGTCCAGATGGTCGGCATCCGGCCGCTGGAAGTAATGATTCGGCAGCCGCTGCGTCCGCGTGATCGCCTCGGGGCTTCCGGCGACGTGGCTGACCGTGAGCGCGCCCGTGAGCGACCACCGCCGGCGGTCCCAGTCATGCCGGAAGTCCACCGCCCCCGCGTACGCGGCCGAGTGGAGCGAGGCCTCCGCGGCCGGCTCGTCCATCATCCGGTTCACGGCCGTGACCAGCCCGCCCACCGCGCTGGCTCCGCCCCGCAGGTCCCGCCGCGCCCGTCCCACGAAGTAGTTGGTGAGCGGCTCGGCCGCGAGCTCCAGGTCCTCTCCACCGGGGGCGACCCGGTAGCGCGCGGTCTCCTCGGCCGTGAGCGCTTCCAGCATCCCCACCGACCAGCCGCCGCCGGAGCGCCCCGACAGCTTGGCCGCGCCCAGGATCGTGGTGGCGGCCGGGACGTCCGCGAGCGGACTCGGCGGATAGACCTGCGGCGTGCGGCCCACGCGACGCGTGTAGAAGAGCTGGCCGCCGCCGCCGGTGTTCAGGTCGAAGATCTCGCTCCCCTCGATGAAGAACGGCCGCTTCTCGTCGAAGCGCGTCTCGTACACCCCGAGGTTGATCACCGCCGGGTCCACCTCGACCTGTCCGAAATCCGGGTTGATCGTCGCGTCCAGGGTCAGGTTGGACGTGACGCGGTACTTCAGGTCCACGCCCGCCGATGCCCCCTGCTCCGAGCTCGTGCGGAACGGGTTCGGCCCCGGGTCCACGTGCTCGCTCCGGGCGACGACGTACGGCAGCACCTCCAGCCGGCGACCCGGCTCGATCCGCTCCAGCCCCGTCAGGTGCCCGTATCCCGGGACGCCACCCTGCGCGCTCTTGGGGATGAACGTCGACACGGAGTACTCCCGCCGCCGGCCGATCATCCGCTCGAACTGCACACCCCACGTCTGCGATTCCGCTGCGCTGAACCGGAGCTGGCTGAACGGGATCCTGTATTCCACGGTCCACCCGCCCTCGTCCACCGTCGTCGCCACGTCCCACACCGGGTCCCACGAATTGTCATCCGACTCGATCACCTTCACCTCGTCCCGCTTCACACCCGCGGGGTTCACGTCGAACCCGAACGCGGTGCGGTGGTCGTGGTAGCTGTCCAGCATCACCCCGAACCAGTCGCTGTCCCCGAGGCTCATGTCCCGGCGACCCAGCCGGCCGATCACCTCCCCCTCATCGTCCAGCCGCGCGCCGATGTAGAGCGCGTCGTCGTCGTACAGCACCCAGACCCGCGTGCGCTGCGTGCTCGGCGCCCCCTCGTCCGGATCGATCTGCGTGAAGCCGTCCACCGCCGCCGGCCGGTCCCACACGCCCTCGTCCAGCCGCCCGTCCACCCGGATCGGCCCCTCCGCCCGCACCGCCACGGCCACCGGCCGTGCGTCATGCTCCGCCGCGTCCCCGGCCTGGCCCGCCAGCGGCCCGAACCCGACCAGGGCAAGGAGCACGGACGTGAGGAGCGGGGTCGGTGATCTGCGGCTGAGCTTCATGTCGTGAGCGTCCGGAAGAGGCAAGGAAACGCGATCAGGCTTTCAATCGATGCTTTGGACGCGCTTGGTACCCGAATCGTTGTGCAGTCAACGCCGCGGTCACGCGGGAGCCTGAGCCGGTTCCGCGTCCTCGCCCCTTCATGTCGATGTTGTTTCCTCCTTTTCGATTCGGTCCGTTCTGCAGTTCTGTTGTTCTGTTGTTCTGTTGTTCTGTTTTCACAGATCCTCCACACTTTTCGAACACAATGCCCTTCACGTCGCGGGGCCGCCGGTGCAATCTTGGAGACCATGATCTCAGACCAGGTCCGACGCGCCCTGCCGATCGCGCTGCTCCTCGCGGCGCTGGCGGTGGCCGGGGTGGGAGCGTTTCAGGCGCAGAAGGCGCAGCGGACGCACCGCGCCACGGCCGAGTCGCTGCTGCGCGATTACGGCGCGTTCGCCGCGTGGAGCTTCAACGACAGGGCGGCCGCAGCCATCGAGTCGGGGGTAAAGGCGACGGTCCCGACCCGCACAGCGCTGCTGGATGCGTCCCGGCCGGAGGCCTGCCTCGAGGACATCCTGGCCGAGTCGCGCCGCCGGACCACCTGCGGCTGTAGCGAGCCCCTCGGCGGCGATTTCGCGTTCCTGGTGCGGCTGGCGGGCGACGGCGTCCCTTCGGAGTTCGTGGGTGAGCCGCCCGAGCAGGCGGACCGGTCGGCGGTGCTGAAGGCGGCGGCCGCGGCGGCGCGGTCCTCCGAGGGGGTTCGGCGCGGCTTCGGCGTGACCGAGCTCGTGGGGTCCGCCGGTGAGACCACGCTGCTCGCATGGACCCGGGTGACCTCGGCGACGGACACGGTGGTGTACGGAGTGGAGCTGGCTCCGGCGCGGATCGAGAGCGCGCTCGCGTCGGTCTTCGCGGACCAGCAGCTCCTCCCGGAGGCGCTCACGGAGGGCGCCTCCAATGCCGGGATGCTGGCCGTCAGCCTCTCGACCACGTCCGGCAGGGTGCTCTACGCGTCGGGGCCGGAGGTGGAAGGCGCTCTCGGCGCGCGCGAGAGCTGGCCTGCGGTGCTGGGAGGCGGCGTCGTCACGGCGGCCGTGCTGCCGGAGGTGGCGGACCGCCTGATCATCGGCGGCCTGCCCCGCAGTCAGGTTCCGTGGCTGCTCGTGATCTTCGGCCTGTCCGCCGGCCTCGCGCTGGTGGCGGTGACCTACCTCCGTCGCGACGCGCTGCTGGCGCGGCAGCGCGGTGATTTCGTCGCGTCCGTGTCGCACGAGCTGCGGACCCCGCTGGCCCAGATCCGCCTGTTCGTGGAGACGCTCCGCCTCGGGCGGACGGAGAACGACGAGCAGCGGGCGTGGGCGCTGGGGACGATCGACCGGGAGACCCTGCGTCTCACGCGCCTGGTCGAGAACGTTCTGCACTTCTCGCGTTCGGAGCGGGGCGGCCGGCGCCTGGAGCCGGAGCCCCTCGTCCTGGCCACCGAGGCCGCCGGGGTGGTCGAGGAGTTCCGGCCGCTGCTCCGCCCGCGTCAGGCGACGATCCGCGTCGACGTGGCCGATCACCTCCAGGTCGAGGCGGACCGGGACGCCCTCCGGCAGGTCCTGCTCAACCTCCTGGACAACGCCGCCAAGTACGGCCCCGCCGGCCAGACCATCACCGTTCGCGCGGTGCCCGGCGGTCCCGTGGTCCGGCTCCACGTGGAGGACGAGGGGCCCGGCGTCCCGCCCGCCGAGCGCGAAGTCATCTGGCAGTCGTTCCGCCGCGGCGAGCGCGCCGTCGGGACCGTCGTCGTGGGCAGCGGGATCGGGCTCTCCGTGGTGCGCGCGCTGGTCACCGCGCTGGGCGGGCGGTGCTGGGTCGAGGACGGCGATGGGGGCGGCGCGCGGTTCGTCGTCGAGCTGCCCGCTCTCGTGACGGCCGCCCCGCGGCGGCTCGCCGATGGACCCGCGGCGGACACCCCCGTCCAGGAGCGGACCGCCGGCGCCGCCGGCGCCGCCTGACCATGGCCGCGCGCATTCTCCTCGTCGAGGACAACGAGGAGCTCGCCGCCGGGATCCGCCACAACCTCCAGCTCGAGGGCTACGACGTCGAGGTGGCCGGCACCGGCACCGCCGGCGTGGACGCCGCCCGCCGCACCATGCCGGACCTCCTGATCCTGGACATCATGCTTCCGGAGATGGACGGCTTCCAGGTCTTGCGCACCCTCCGCGCGGACGGCTTCGACCGGCCCGTCCTGATCCTCACCGCGCGCGGCGAGGAAGCGGACAAGGTCCGCGGCTTCCGCCTCGACGCGGACCAGTACGTCACCAAGCCGTTCGGGCTCCTCGAGCTCCTCGAGCGTGTGGCCGCGCTCCTCCGCCGGCGCACCTCTCCGGACCTCCGGGACGGGGGCCCGCCCCACGATGGTCCGAACGGCGGCGTCATCCGCTTCGGCGCCATCGTCGTGGACCCGGCCGCCCGCCGCGTCACCCGGTCGGGCGAGGAGGTCCAGCTCACCCCGCGCGCCTACGCGCTGCTCATGGCGCTGATCCGCAACGAGGGCCGCGTCCTCACCCGGCAGGATCTCCTCCGCGACGTCTGGGGGCACATCGGCGCCGTGGTTACGCGTACCGTGGACTCCCACGTCTCCGAGCTCCGCCAGAAGCTCGAGGACGACCCATCCGAGCCGCGCCACATCCATACGGTCTGGAAAGTCGGGTACCGGTTCGAGCGGTGACCGGGGGGAGCCGGGAGACAGGGAGACGGATTTCACCACGGAGTCACAGAGGTCACGGAGGACGAACCCGATGATGCGCGCGGGGCGATTCGCCTTCCCGGTGCTCTCGATCCCGCCGCGGTGAGAATTTCGAACGTCTCCATATCCACCCGCCGGACCGGCGTGATGCGGCG
>JAHWKI010000004.1:0-3778 GCA_019347975.1 Gemmatimonadota bacterium | reverse complement strand
CAGCCGCCTGATGCCCCGCAGGGGCGCCCTCCAAACATCCACCACACATCGACGACCCTCTCCGCACGCTCCTCGCACCCCCTCTCCACTCCCGCCTTCGCTCCCGCTCGCACCTTGGAGCGTCCGTACGATTCCATCACGGCGAGGCGAGCATGCGACGGGCCCTTCGACACTCACGCTGTTTCTTCTTTCTCCTCCTGCCTTTCTGCGGCAGCCTGATCCCTGGCTGGGCGGCGGCGCAGGAGGCGGCGACCGGGAATCGACCGGGCTACGGTGGCGCGGCCGCGGCGCCGGGTCGCACGCTGCGCCTGGAGGCGGCCACGGGGGACATCCGTGTGGACGGCGGGCTGGACGACGCGGCGTGGTCGGCGGCGCACGTAGCGGAGGGCTTCGTCCAGCAGGCGCCGGACGAGGGCGCCGCCGCGTCCCAGCCCACGAAGGCGTACGTCCTCACCGACGGCCGCTCGCTGTACGTGGGCGCACGCCTGACGGATGCCGATCCGGGCGCGATCGTCGCCCGCCTCGCCCGCCGCGATCAGGACGTCCTCTCGGACTGGTTCTACGTCTACATCGACGGGCATCGGGACCGGCGCTCCGCCCTCGGCTTCGGCGTGAATGCCGCCGGAGTGCAGCGGGACGTCCGGATCGCCGATGACGACCGCGTCGACGCGAGCTGGGACGCCGTATGGGAGTCGGCGGCGCGCCGGGACGTGGACGGCTGGACGGTGGAGCTGCGGATCCCCCTGTCCCAGCTCCGGTTCGAGCCGGGCGCCACCGAGGAGTGGGGGCTCCAGCTCGAGCGCCGCATCGCGCGGGTGAACGAGCGGTCGCTCTGGTCGCCCGTCCCGCTGTCCGGTGATCGCTTCGCCTCGCTCTTCGGCGCGCTGCGAGGCGTGCAGTCGCTGGCACCCGGGCGCGGGATCGAGCTGATGCCCTACGCCGCCGTTCGGATGACGGGCGAGGCCGTGAGCCCGGACGACCCGTTCCGGTCCGCGCTTCAGCCCCACGCCGCCATCGGCGCCGACCTGCGCGCCAGCCTCGGATCCGGCTTCACGCTCTCCGCCACGCTGAACCCGGACTTCGGCCAGGTGGAGGCCGACCCGGCGGTGGTGAATCTCAGCGCGTTCGAGATCTTCCAGGACGAGCGCCGCCCGTTCTTCGTCGAAGGGGGCGACGTCTTCCAGATGGCGTTGCCCTCGTGGCCGCCGCTCTTCTACTCCCGCCGCATCGGCCGCTCGCCCCAGGCCGGCGTCCCCGGCGACGCGGCGTTCGCCGACGCGCCGGCCGCCAGCACGATCCTGGGCGCCGCCAAGGTCATCGGGCGCACCCGGGGCTGGACGCTCGGGCTCATGGAGGCGGTCACCGCCCGGGAGACCGCACCGTACCTGACCGCGGCCGGGGAGGCGGGCGAGGTCGTCGTCGAGCCGCTCACCAGCCACTCGGCCGCCCGCGTGGCGCGCCAGTTCCGCGACGGCCGCAGCGGCATCGGCTTCCTGGGCACGGCCGCGCACCGGGACCTGGCGGACGAGAGACTCCGCTCCCTCCACTCCGCCGCCTACGCCGCGGGCGTGGACGGCTGGCACCGGTTCGCCGGCGACGCTATCGAGCTCCGCTTCGGCGCCGTCACCAGCCACGTGCGCGGCGACTCGACCGCCATCCTGCGCACCCAGCGCGCGGCCGGGCATTACTTCCAGCGCCCGGACGCCGATCACCTGACCCTGGACCCGTCCCGCACGTCGCTGTTCGGCACCAGCATCACCGCGCGGCTGCAGAACGTCCGGGGGAGCTGGCGCTGGGGGACGGCCGTTCAGGCCACGTCGCCCGGGTACGAGGTCGCGGACCTCGGCTTCAACCCCGGTCTCGACTACCGGGAGGCCATGGCCTGGCTGCGCTACGAGAGCTACACGCCAGGGTCGCTCTTCCGCTCGTGGCGACTCGGCAGCGCGGGGATGTACGAGGGCACCACCGCCGGCGAGCGCATCGAGCTCACCGGCGACCTCGGCTTTCATTTCCAGCTCCTCAACTACTGGGGCGGCGGCATCTGGGCCATGCGCCACCAGCCCGCCTGGGAGCCACACCAGCTCCGCGGCGGGCCGGCCCTCCGCAAGCCCGGACGCTGGATGGGCAGCTTCAGCGTGGACAGCGACCGGCGGCGCAGCGTCCGCGGCGAGGCCTTTCTCTTCTGGGAGGTCGAGGACGACACCGACGGCTATCGCGTGAACAGCTCCGCCTCCCTCGCCGTCCGGCCGTCCCCGCGCCTGGACCTCCGGGTCGGACCCTTCTGGGTGCTCCAGCGCGACGCCTCCCAGTTCATCGGCACGCAGACCGTGGCCGACGAGACCCTCTACCTGGTCGGAGGCGTCGACCGCGCGACGATCGCCGCGTCGCTCCGCGCCGACTACACCTTCTCGCCCGAGCTCTCCCTCCAGCTCTACGCCCGCCCCTACCTCGCGGCCGGGCGGTACCACGCCCTCCGCGAGGTGGCCGACCCCCACGCGGATGCGTTCGACACCCGCTTCCGCACCTATGGAGACGACGAGGTGGCCGTCGCGCCCCGCGAGGACGGCCGCCGCGTCTTTCACGTGGACCGTGATGGCGACGGCGCCGCCGACTTCCAGCGCCCCGCGCCGGATTTCAACCTCCGGAGCTTCCAGCTCAACGTCGTCGCGCGCTGGCAGTACAGCCCCGGGTCCACCCTGTTCGCCGTCTGGAGCCACGACCGGGAGGGGCGCTCTCCCGAGGCCGCCGACTTCGGCCGCGACCTGGACGCCCTCGCCGGCCTGCGGGGACGCCACGTCCTCATGGTGAAGGCGAGCTACTGGCTGGGGCTCTGATGAAACCGACGACGAGGTGGACAATGAAGACCGCGGACCAGCGACTCGCGCTCCTGCTGCGCTTCGGCGTGGCCCTCTGCTTCATCGGACACGGGGCCTTCGGGCTGCTACGCAAGGTCGAATGGCTCCCGTATTTCCAGGTCTTCGGCATAGGCCCGGAGACGGCCCTCATCCTCATGCCCCTGATCGGCGCGGTCGATATCGCCATCGGGGTCCTGGCGCTGACCAGGCCCGCCCCCGTCGTGCTGGCGTACGCGGTGGCGTGGTGCCTCTGGACCGCGGCCCTCCGGCCCATGGCCGGCGAGCCCGTCTGGGAGACCGTCGAAAGGGCGGGCAACTACGGGGTCCCCCTCGCGCTCCTGGTCCTCGGCGGCGCTTCCGCGCTCTGGCGACGGCCCCGCCGGTGGCTCGCGCCTCTGGCCGGCGGAGCCGGCCGGGCGGTCGACGCGCGGCGGGCGTTCCGCGTCCTGCAGGCCACCACTGTCGCTCTCCTCGCCGGCCACGGCATGCTCGCATTGTCGGCGAAGCCGCTCCTCGTCGGCCATGCGGCCGTTCTCGGCCTCGGCGCGGGCGCGGTGGCGGCCGCAGGCGCCTTCGAGCTGACCCTCGCCGCCGCGATCGCGATCCGTCCGGCCGCCGGGCTCTTCCTCGTGGCCGCATCGTGGAAGCTCGGCACCGAGGCGCTCTTCCCCCTCGCCGGCGCGCCGATCTGGGAGGTCGTCGAGCGGGGCGGCAGCTACGTGGCGCCCGCCGCCGCCGCCATCCTCATGTCCGCGGGCGCGGTCGTGCCACGCGCGGCGCGCGCCCGGCCAAGGCTCGCGCTGCCGATGATGGCCCTCGCCCTGGTCCTCACCGCCGTCGCTTCGCCGACCGCGGCTCAGGAGCGCCTCCCCGGCCTGTCTCCCGCCCTGCTCGAGGACCTCCGCGACGGCGGGCTCGTTCTC
>JAHWKI010000327.1 GCA_019347975.1 Gemmatimonadota bacterium | reverse complement strand
GTCCTCCACGTCGACCGCGTTGCAGGCGCCGTTCACGACGGCCGGGAGCCGACCGCGAAGGTAGTTGCCGACGATCCGGGTGGAGGTCTCCCCCGCCTGGGAGCGGTCGAGGGGGACGCCGAAGACGTACGAGGGGTTCACCACCACCACCTCGACGCCCAGGCGGACTCCGGTGAGGAACGCCTCCATCTCGCCCTCGCGCTTGGCGTCCGCATAGGTGAGCCCGAGCGAGCGGGCGCCGTACGGCTGCTCCTCGTCGGCCACGCCACCGTCCGGGGCGGGGCCGATGGCGGCGATGCTCGACGTGAGCACCACGCGCCGCACGTCCTCGGCGGCCGCCGCCTCCACCACGAGGCGCGGGCTCAGCGCGTTGATCCGCCAGACGCGGTCGACCGGCTGCGAGCCGACGTACCCCGCCGTGTGGAAGACGAGGTCGGCGCCGCGTAACGCGCGGCGCAGGGCGCCACGGTCGAGGGTGTCCGCCTTCACCGGCCGCGCGTCCACCCCGGCCAGCCGACCGGTCAGGTCCGCCTCGCTGCGCCGCACCAGCGCCGCGGACGCGCCGGCGGGGAGGTCCCGCCCCAGCTCCAGCACTCCGCGGAGGCTGCCTTCCGGGAGACCCCGCCGCCGCTCGGCCGCGGCGGCCACGGCGGCATCGTCGACCGCCCGGACCCAGCGTCGCGCCAGCCACCAACCCAGCGCGGACGCGCCGGCCAGTCCGACCGTCAGGAGCACCAGCGGCCCGGCGCCACGGACCAGCCGCCCCCCCGGACCCCAGGCCCACACGAGGAGGAGGATCAGCGGGACGAGGGCGGCCACCGCGGTGAGCGCCGCGAGGGCGCCGTCGCGGCGTGCCCGGCGGACGGCGGCTTCCACCGTATCGCGGATCGTCCACCGGCTTGGACTCATGTGACCGCCTGGCTCAGAGCGTAGAGGAAGAGGTTCAGCCCCATGCGCAGGGCGCGCTCACGGGTCTCGGGAGGATTGTCGTGCACCTCGGCGTCCTCCCAGCCGTCGCCCAGGTCCGACTCGTAGCTGTAGTAGACCACCAGGCGCCCGCGGTGGAAGATCCCCAGTCCCTGCGCCGGCTTCCCGTCGTGAAGGTGGATCTTGGGCAGACCCTCGGGGAACTCGTAGAAGATGTGGTAGACCGCGTGGTCGTGAGGGACTTCCACCAGCTCCGCGTCCGGCCACACCTTCCGGATCTCCCGGCGGAAGCTCTCATCCAGTCCGTAATTGTCGTCCGCGTGGAGGAAGCCGCCGCTCTCCAGGTACTCCCGCAGCGCCCTCGCCTCCGCGTCCGAGAACGCCACGTTTCCGTGCCCCGTCAGGTACAGGTACGGAAACGCCCGAAGCCCCGGGTCCGTCAGCCGCACCTGGGCAGCGCGACCGACCGGAAGCCCGGTCCGCTCACCGATGAACGCCAGCAGGTTCGGAACGCCCGACGGGTTCGCGTACCAGTCGCCGCCGCCCTCGTACTGCAGCTGCGCGATGGTGAGCTCCGGCCGCCCCTCCACAGGGGACGACGCCGCCACCACCAGCACCGATAGAAGGACCAGCAGCACTTTCACGATTCCCCGGCTCCCCCTTTCAGCTTCTGAACGATCTCGTACGCCTGGTTCCGCGGAATCCCCAGCCGCCGCGATACTTCCCTCGCGACGACGCTCGGTCGTCCGCCGTCCGCCAGCAGCGCACCCGCCAACGCCGCCCCCGCTTCCGCGTCCACCTCCGCCGACGGCGGCGCCGCCCCCTCCACCACCACCACCACCTCTCCCTTCACCCCCGCCTCACGGTAGTAGTCCGCTACCTCCGCGAGCGTTCCCCGACGGAACTCCTCGTGGACCTTCGTCAGCTCCCGGGCGACCGCCACCCGCCGCTCTCCCGACGACGTCCCCAGCTCCTCCAGCAGCTTCACCAGCCGCTCCGGGCTCTCGTACAGCACCGCCGTGTGCGGCAGCGCCTCGATCTCCGCCAGCCGCTCCTTCCGCTCACGGCCGCTCCGCGGCAGGAACCCGAAGAACGTGAACGGCTCCCCGCCCAGCCCCGCCCCCACCAGCGCCGCCAGCAGCGCCGACGCCCCCGGGATCGGCACCACCCTGTGCCCCGCCTCCACCACCCGCTCGACCAGCCGGGCTCCGGGGTCCGACAGCACCGGGGTCCCCGCGTCCGTCACCAGCGCCAGCGACTCCCCCGCTTCCAGCCACGCCACCACCTGCTCCGCACGCGCCGCCTCGTTGTGCTCGTGCGCCGAGACCAGCCGCGTCTCGATTTCGTAGGCGCGGCACAGGATCCCGGTTCGACGCGTGTCCTCCGCGAGGATCCGGTCCGCCTCCCGCAGGACCTCCACCGCCCGGTGCGAGAAGTCTCCCAGATTCCCGATGGGTGTGCTTACAATATACAGGCACGCCATATGTTTACGGTATCCGCCCCCTCACGCGCTCGACTTCCGCCTCTCTTCGACGGCAGGCCAAGAGCGCGACGTTGCCCTTTGACCCTGCTCGCTGTGGCCGTGCTCCGTCTGGCGTGTGCCGCATGCCGTGATCCGGCTTGTCCTGGGCACCTGCAGCGTTGCCGCCAGCGCTTCTGCGAAACGTCTCCGGGAACAGCCGAGGAACGGTCCACGCCAGACGGGTCACGGGTCACGTGGAAACGGAACGGGGCAGAAGCCTCACTGTGCTTCTGCCCCGTTCATGTCTGCCCCGCGGAGGACGCGTCCTACCGCAGGTGCTCCTCGATCTTCCGCTCGAGCATCGGCTTGGGCACCGCGCCGACGACCGTGTCCACGTGCTTCCCGTCCTTGAAGAACAGGATGCTCGGGA
>JAHWKI010000110.1 GCA_019347975.1 Gemmatimonadota bacterium | reverse complement strand
TTCTCGTACACCCAGTCGTTCAGCAGGCGTGCCACCTCCGCGGGGCTCGTCGACGCCGCCGCGATCTCGCGGGCCGTCGCCCGGATCCGCGGATCGTTCACCTGGATCAGCGGCGTGGCCTCCAGCTCCGCCGCCGCCTCGCCGCCCCCCGTGTACGGAAGGGAATAGGAGGCGCGCATCTGCTCCGGCGTCTCCCGGCGCACGATCAGCGTGTCTGCCCACATCTCCTGCCGGCCGCCGGTCAGCTCGAACCCGGCGAGATCGACGTTGCCCAGCCGCACAGCCAGACCGCGGAGCCCACCCTCGAAGCCGTCCAGCTCGACGTTGGCCGCGATGGCCGTGTTCTCGATCACGGCGCCGTAGCCGGCCGCCAGGTCCGGGTTGGACTTTTCCCGCTGCCACCGCTGATCCGCCAGCTCGAACGGCATCCGCCGCAGCGTGAACCCCATCGGGCTCTCCGCCTGCACCAGCCGGCCATCCTGGTCCAGCCAGCTCGTCACGCTGATCCCGCCGTAGCTCTCCTCCACCACCCAGGTCGGGACCGTGTCGTACCCCGCGGGGGCCCAGAGCTGCGCAACGCCCGCCCGCCGCGGCAGCTCCACCAGGGAGTCGACGACGTGGAGCATGGCGCGTCCCGTCACCCTGATGCTCACAGGGCGATCCTCCATGGCGGACGGGTCGAACACCCGGGCCGTGTACTCCTTCCCCTCCTCGAGCCGCCCGGCCGCCGCCATCCGCAGCGGCAGCGCCACCGGCAGGGTGGTGGAGCGATCCAGTCGCATGGTGCTGCGCTGCGCCCCGGCCGTGCCGCCGGCATCGAGGCTGAGCTCCAGGATGGAGTCCCCCACGGCGGTGCCGTCCACCGCGAACCGGCCCACTTCGCTGTCGAGATGGAACTGGAAGTCGATGAGCTCGAGCGATTTGCCGAGCCGCGCCCGCGTCCGCACCGTCGCGGGGTGGGCCTCGTTCAGCGCCGGCACCTCGAGCTGCAGGACGTCCTCGAAGAGGAAGCCCTCCGGGACGGTGTCGAGACGGGAGGAGGCGATGCCGATGGCCCGGCCCTTCATCTCCACGACGTAGAAGTAGGAGCCCGGCGCCAGCGCCTCGGCGCCCTCCGCGAGAACGAGCATGTCCGACTTGAAGTACTCCCGCCGGACATGGAAGCCCACGACAGTGAGCCACAGGCCGAGGATCGCCAGCCCCGCCGCTGTTCGGAGCCTCACCCCGCGCCCTCCGCCCCCGCGCCCGCCCACCGGCCGATCGCCGCGGCGAACACGGTCTCCTGATAGGCGTCCTCGACCGCCACCACCACGGATGACGGGTACGTCGACGTGCGCAGGTGCTCCACCAGCACGGGGATCATCACGGCCGCAGACTCCTCCGCATCGAGGTTTCCGGCACCCGTGCCCAGCGGTGCCAGCGCCACCGACTCGATCTCCCATTCCACCAGCCGGCGCAGCCCGTTCAGCAGACCACGTCGTACACCCGCCTGGGTCGCGTTCTCGTGCCGTGACCGCACGGCCACGTGGACGATGAACCCCGCCTGCAGATCGCCGGCCGCCGTGATCACCGCGGAGCCCACCGGCAGATCGCCCAGGAGCGCGCACTGGCGCTCCACCACCGCGCCCGCCGCCTGGTCCAGCCGCCGCATCGCGGGAGTCACCGGTGCGAAATCGCTGGAAACCGGTCGCATCACCGCGCCGGCCTCGAGAGCGGCCAGCTCGGCGATCCGGACCTCCATCATGCGGCGCCGACCTCCCGCGCCTTCCGGTACATGGCGGTGGCCTCGTCCCTGAGGTGCTTCCGGTCGTACAGGATGCCCATGGTGTAGTAGGCCCGCGCGTTTCGAGGCTGGAACTGGACCGCCCGCTCCAGCATCTCCAGCGCGTCATCCACACGGCTCAGCTGGTTCAGCGCCTCGCCCCGGTAGAAGTAGGCATCGCCGTTCTGATTATCCAGCTCCAGCGCCCGCTCCAGCTCGGCCTCCGCCGGGCGGTACTGGCCGCGCTTGAACAGGACCACGCCCAGGTGGCGGGAGACCGCCGCGCGATCCGGAGCCAGCCGCTGCGCCCGCCGCAGCTCCTTCTCCGCCTCCGCCTGCCGCCCCATCGCGCTGAGCGTGAGCCCCAGCTCGATCAGCACGTCCACGTTCTCCGGACCCGCCGCCGCGCCCGCCTCGAGGTGCTCCAGAGCCAGAACGAGATCCCCTCGCTCGCGGTACAGCACGCCCAGCTCCAGCCGGGCTTCCACATCCGATGGGTCCTCCGCGGCCCGCCGGCGCGCGTCCGCCACGGGATCGGTCGACCGGGGTTCCGCGGCGTCCGCGGGCGGCGGCGTCGCTCCCGGCGCCTCTTCCCGCTCGCCGGCCGCGTTCTCGTCCCGCCCCACCGGCTCTTCCGACCGCGGCCCCTTCTTCCTTCTATTCGTCACGCCTTCAGTCACGTTCCCCGCTCACGTTCTTCGCGATCCATTCCAGGTAGGGGCGGTGTCCCGCGTCCACGGGAAGCACCAGCACCTCCGGCACATCGTACGGGTGTAGCTCCGGCACCCGCTCCGTCAGGCGGGCCGCTCCGGTCGCCGTGGTCTTGAACACCACAAGCGCCTCCGTCGCCCGCTCCACCACGCCCTGCCATCGGTAAAGGGACGTGATCCCCGGCAGGATGTTCCCGCAGGCGACCACCCCCTCCTCCACCAGCGTCCGCACCAGCGCCTCCGCCGCTCCCGCCTCCGGCATGGTCACCAGCACCACGCGCGCGTCAGTCACCACGGCCGCCCGGCTCCTGGTACAGCGCCTCGATCACGTGCCCGAACCGCTCCTCCACCACCCGCCGCTTGACCTTCATCGACGGCGTGAGGACCCCGTTCTGCACCGTGAACTCGCCCTCCAGCAGCGCCATCTTCTTGGGTCGCTCGAACCGCGCCAGACCCTCCAGCCGCCCGAGCGACTCCTCCTCCATCTTCTCACGCACCTTCCGGTCCTCCAGCAGCGCCGCGCCCTCCGCACGGATCCCCGCCGACGACGCCCACTCCTCCAGCTTCGGCCGGTTCGGAACCAGCAGGAGGACCGCGTAGGGGCGGCGGTCCCCCACCATTACAGCCTCGTCCACGAACGGGCTTTCCTTTACCCGGTTCTCGATCGGCTGAGGCGCGATGTTCTTACCGCCCGCGGTCACGATCAGGTCCTTCTTGCGGTCCGTGATCTTCAGATACCCGTCGGCGTCGATCTCGCCCACGTCCCCCGTGTGGAACCAGCCATCGGAGTCGATCGCCTCCGCGGTGGCGTCCGGACGCTTGTAATACCCGTGCATCACCTGCGGGCCCCGGACCAGGATCTCCCCGTCCTCGGCGATCATGATCTCGGTGCCCGGCACCGGCTGGCCCACGGTGCCGAAGCGGAGGGCCGTCGGCGTGTTCACGTTGGTCACCGGCGACGTCTCCGTCAGTCCATACCCCTCGAGCAGCAGAATGCCCGCGCCGTAGAAGAACTTCGCCACGTGGTCCGCCAGCGGGGCGCCCCCGGAGATGAAGAAGCGTAGCGATCCCCCCATGCGACCGCGCAGCTTGGCGAACACCAGCCGGTCCGCGAGCGCGTGCTGGAGCGAAGTCGCCGGACCGGGCTGCTGCCCGGCCAGCTTCGCCTCCGTCCACCGCCGCCCCACCTTCGACGCCCACTGCACCAGCTTCCCCTTCACGCCGGGCTGCGACATGACCGCGTCGTACACCTTCTCATAGAGACGCGGCGTCGACGCGGCGATGGTCGGCCTGACCTCGCGCAGCGAATCCCTCACCAGCGCGATCTCGCCCACATACGCGATCGTCACACCCATGGAAAAGAACCAGTAGTCCACCATCCGCTCCAGGATGTGGGACAGCGGCAGGAAGCTGACCGCGACGTCCTCCGGTCCGGCCTGGAACAGCCGCTCGCTCGCCAGCACGTTCGAGTGGATGTTGTTATGGGTCAGCAGCACCCCCTTCGGGTTGCCCGTCGTGCCCGACGTGTACAGCATCGTCGCGATGTCCTCGGGGGCGCACTCCAGCGCCCGTGCCTTGAAGTCGCCGCTCCTCCCCGCCTCCTCCTCCGCCGCCCCCCGCGCCTCCAGCTCCGCCAGCGTCAAAACACGCTCGTCGTCCGAGTTGCCCTCGAAGAGCACCGCCCGCTGCAGGCTCGGGACCTCGCCCCAGATCTCCCGCACCTTCTCGAGCTGGCCCGGATTCGACACGAAGATCAGTCGCGTCTCCGAGTCGTTCAGGATGTACGCGATCTGGTTCGGCGGCAGCGTGTCGTAGACCGGGACGTCGGTGATGCCCGAGCACAGCGCCGCCCAGTCCGCCTGGGCCCACTCCGGGCGGTTCTCCGACAGGATCGCCAGTCGGTTCCCCCGCTCCAGCCCCAGAGACCGCAGCCCGAGCGATGTCCGGCGCACCCGCTCCAGCAGCTCACGGTGGGAGATGGACTGCCAGTCGGCCGGTCCGACCCGCCGGCGCAGGGCATCATCGCTGTCGAACCGCTCGACCGCGCGAAAGAACAGATCCACCAGGGTGCCCGGCGGGAGGTCCGCCGGATTGGCGGCGTACTGGCGCGTGCGCTCGGGAACCGTCGCCATGGAAGTCTCCTGCGGTTGCTGTGATTTCAGTCGGTCTCGACGCGGATGGAGACGTCGAGGTCCGGGCTGAGGGTGTGCAGCACGCTACAGTATCTCTCGCGAGAGAGGTCGATGGCGCGCTGGAGCTTGTCGCCGTCCGCCTCCGCGACACCCGTGACGCCGAACACCATGCGGATCGCCGTGTAGCGCCGGGGCACCTCGGGTCGACGGTCGCCTTCCACCCCTACCGTCAGGGTCTCCAGATCGACGCGCATCTTGCCCAGGATGTCCACCACGTCCGCCCCCATGCACCCCGCCAGCGAAACGGCGAGGGTCTCCACCGGCGTGATGCCGGCCTGACCGTCGCCGTCGACGAGGACCGGCACGCCCGCCTTCCCCACCACCTCGAAGCGCAGCCCCCCTTCCCACCGCGCCCGGACGACGACGTCGCTCACGGCTCGGCCCCCTCCACCCTCTCCGCAGCTTGCGCCCTCTTGATGTCGGCCAGCGTCGCCCGCGCGTGCTCCACGTGACGCTGCGCCTCGGGCGCGTCCGGCGCCTGCGCCAGGAACTCACGGAGGTGGCGCGCCGCCACCTCCCTCTTCCCCTCCCGCAGCAGGAGGAAGGCCAGGCCGTAGTGCGCGCCCGAGGCGGCCGAGTCCCGCTCCAGCACCGACCGGTAGGTCCGCGCCGCCTCCTCCGTCATCCCGATCCGCGTGTACGTGATGGCGATCTGCTGAAGGATCGCGGTGTCTCCCGGGTCCTCCCGCAGCGCCAGCCGGAACGACGTCAGCGCCTCGTGATACCGGCCCACACCCAGGAGCTCCAGCCCCTCCCGGTAGTAGTCCACACGATCCGCTTCCTCGGCGCCGCCGAGCAGCTTCTTCAGAAAATCCATGACAGAGCGGTCGGACCGAGGAGGATATTCGACGGGAACGCGCGAAAAATAGAAATGCCTGACCCCCCACGCAATCGACGCTACCGGGATGCCAGGACGGCTCCCCCTTCTTCCGCCACCACCCGCAGCCCCTCGGCCGCCAGCCGCTCTCTCGCATCCGCCGGCGCCGGATCCAGCAGCAGCCGTGCGAGGGGCGCCAGCACCCGCGCCCCCTCCTCCAGCAGGAGGTCCGCCGCCGGACCCGTCAGCGCCACGCCGCGCAGCTTCGCGGACTGGAACGGCAGCGCTCCACCCACCCGCAGCACGCTCACGCCCGCTTCGGCCGACGTACCGGCGACCACCACCTCCACAGCCTCCAGAAGCCCGCTCAGCTCCCGGCCGGCCGCCGCGGCCGGGCCCGCCAGCAGCACCACCCCCTGCGCCTCGCCGAGCCCCAGCAGACCCGCCAGTCGAACCGCCTCGCCCCCCTCTCCCCCCCAGGCCCCCCCTCCGGTGCCCACGTCGCCGCCCCCCGACAGGTCCGCCACACCTTCACGGACCGGGTACCGCTCCCGACAGTCCGCGCACCCCAGGAACCCCGATACCACCCGCCGATCCCTCACCGCCTCCGGGAGCAGGATCAGCCCGTGCCCGGGGCCGCAGCGTGGGCAGGTGAGCACGTCCGTCAACGACACATGCATGATCGCCATCGTAGACCGGCGCGGAGGTCGCCGGCAAGTCGGCTCGGGGCTCCAGATCGATCCTCGCCGGCGCGCCCTGCGTCTTCCCGGCCGCCCCGAGCGGACCACCGTCCGATTTCCGGACGACCCCGCGGCGTCGGGCGCCGGATTCGGCCTGCGGCTGCAGGAGAAGGAGCCGCCTCATACAAAGACGGAGGAATCGCAAAAAAGTATTGGCAAAGTTTTCGAGGTCGGCGCTGGCATCGTGCCTCAAATCGTTGCGGCATAACGCCTTGGATCACGCTTCCACGTCCGGCCTCCGACTTGCAAACGCGGGCAGTAGCGAGGCTCGACGAGCATGACGACCAACGGCTTACGTTTCCGAGGGTGGAACAATGAGAAATCTGGCGATGACGCTTTCAGCGGCGATAGCAGTGTTCGGCGCGTCGGGCGTGGCGGCGCAGACCGCCAACATGAACGCGAGCGTAACGATCCCGACGCTGCTGTCGATCACGGTGAATCAGCCCGGTGTGACGTTCGGCACGCCGACGTTCGCCGACTATGATGCCGGGTTCATTGGAGGCGCGGTATCTACGGTGGTGGACACGTGGGCGAACGTCTCGCACGACGTATCGATCGCGACGACGGCCACGGCGATGTCGTATACGGGCACGGGGACGGATCCGCTCAAGGCGGTGGGGGACCTGCAGTGGAACGCCGGATCGGGTTTCGTGGGCCTGAGCAACACCGCGGCGGACGTCGTTTCGAATCTGGACCCGGGGACTCACGCCAGCGCGGCGACCGTGACGTACCGGATGCTGCTGACCACCGCGGACATCCCTGGTACGTACGAGCTCGGCTTCACCTACACGGTGGTCGCCAACTGACGAAGGCCGCGAGGAAACGATGATGACTGGCCTTCCGATGAAGCGGTCGGACGCTGCGGCCCCCGGTCTCGCCGGGGGCCGCAGTGTCTTGCCTGGAGCGCTCGCGCTCCTCCTGCTGGTCAGCCCCGTGGCGGGGCAGTTCTCGGCGCAGCCCGTGATCCTCGAGATCCGGACCGCGAACAGCGCCTCGACGACCACGTTCGCGGTGTGGAACGAAGGGGAGTCTGCGCTGCAGCTGCGGATCTATGCCGAAGACTTCGATCAGCACGCGGGCGGGGGGCACGCGTTCATGGAGCCGGGCACGCACCCGCGCTCCTGCGCCGATCGCCTGCGCTTCTATCCCGACAATCTCCTTCTCGAGCCGCGCGCCGCGGGAGACGTGCGGGTCCTGATGGAGCCGGGCGACTCGACGTGCTGGTCGATCGTGTTCGTGCAGAGCATGGCCAGGTCGCGGAGCGGGATTCAGATCTCGCAGCGCATCGGCATCAAGGTCTACGGCTTCAGCGACCGTCTCGTGCCGGAGGGGGAGATCCGGTCCGTGATGGTGGAATCCGATACGGCCGAAGGTGGGCTCCTGGCGGTCATCGACTTCCTCAACAGCGGCGACGCGCCCCTTCGCGCCGAGGGCGACATCGAGATCCGCACGGAAGAGGGAGAGATCGTGGCGGTCGTGCCGGTCGCTCCGTTCAGCGTCCTCCCGCGGCGGGTGAGACGCACGCGAATCGGTCTCGAGCTGGCCCTTCCCCCCGGCCGGTATCTGGCGATCCCGGTCCTGGATTTCGGCGGCGACTACCTGGCGGGCGGCCAGGCGGTCTTCGACGTCGGGCAGTGAACGTGAGGAGGGCCGGCGCGGCAGCGATGGCGGCCGCCGTCACTCTCCTCCTGTGCGCGGCGGCTCCCGCCTCGGCCCAGGCGGGAGGTCTCACGGTTACGCTCGGAACGCCCACCCTGGCGTTCAACACTCCCGGGGTCCTCGATTTCGACACCGGCTGGGTGGATCATTCCGGCGTTCTCGTTTCCGTCGCGAGCCATGGCGTGCGGAGCTGGGAGCTGCGGATCCGCGCGGATGCACCGACCATGGGCGGCTACGGCAAGCCGGTCGGGGACATCCTGTGGCGAACGGCCACGTCGAGTGTTTGGACCCCCCTCACCGGCACCGATCAGGTCGTCGCCCAGGGGCAGGGCGACGTGGATGTCACGGTCCTCTTCCGTCTCCGGCTGGACTGGGCCCGCGACCTTCCAGATCTCTACAGCGCCGGCATCACCTTTACGGCGGTCCGGCCATGACCCGGCTGGTCCGGCTCTCTCTGCTCGTGATGGTCTTCCTGGGGGCGGCCGCCCCGATGCTGGCCCAGGCGCCCGTCGCGCCCGGGGGAATCGCGACGAGAATCGCAGCCGCGCCGGCTGCGCAGGGCGCGGACTCGGTCGGCTACCACCTGGAGACGACTCCGGGCGTCCGCTCGTTCGGCCCGGCGTCGGGGACCGCCGCCGTCGATCCGGCGCGCGGCGTCCGGATCCCGTTCACGTTCGCCGTCCCCGCGTCGGCCGTCGCCGGGCGCTTCGTTCTCGGGCGGGTGTTCCTCGCCTGGCCGGCAGGCGGCCGGGACTCCGTCGAGCTCGCGGTGGACGTGGCCGCGCGGCGCGATCTCACCTTTTGGGTGGGCGCGGAGACGGTCACGGCGACGGGCGGGGCCATGATCGAGCTGGGGTACCGGCTGCACAATCGCGGCAACGGCTCCGACACCTTGGGCATCACCGTCGACGCACCACAGGGGTGGACGGCGAGGACGCTGCCCTCGATCGTGGGCCTGGCGCCCGGTGACACCGCCGCGGGGACCGTTCAGCTCGCGTTGCCGGAGCACGCGGCCGCGGGCGAGGAGCACCACATCCGCATCACGGTCCGCGGGAGCGATGTGCAGCGGTCCCACTCCGTGCGGGCGGTGGTCGTGAGCGAGGAGGGCTGGCTGGGCGGCGTCGCCCACGTGCCGGGACGGATCTTCGTCGGGTCGTCGTCGGGGGGCGGTGGAGCTCCGGGCGTCGGGCTGCAGGCCGCGGGCGAGGTCCGTCCGGGCGCCCGGGTCTCGGTGGCGCTGAGGCATTCCGACGACCTGGACATCGCGCCGGCCTTCGTGACCAGCCTTGGGGGTCCGCGGGTGCAGCTGGGAGTGGAGACGCGCTCCTGGGACCTGCGGCTGGGCGACATTTTCGCGCCCGCCGACATCCTCATGGGACCTGTGGTTCAGGGGCGCGGTGGCGAGGTGGAAGTTCGCCACGGCCGGGGCAGCGCCGGACTCTTCGTCGCCACCCCGCAATCGTACCGGCTGATCGGAGAGACCGGACTGCTCCTCCGCGGCACGACGGGGCTGGACACGGAGCTCGGCCGGTTCGGCCTGAACGCAGGCTCGGTCCGGAGGGAGTCCGACCTGTTCGGTCCCACCGCGCGCACGGGAATCGCCACGACGTGGCGCTATCGCGTGAAGCGCCATGACCTGGATGCCGAAGCCGGCATGCTCGCGGTGAGCGGGGACAGCGGGGGAGCCTCCGGATTCGCCGGTCAGGCGCGCTATCTGTACACCTTCGAGCGCGGCTCCGTCACCGCCCGGCTGCGGAAGGTGCCCGCCACGACCCGGGCGAGCGCCGGCCAGGGCAACGAGGCCTTTCTGGCGACGACGTTCCTGGTGACTCCGTCGACGTCCGCGATCGGCTGGGCGTACGCCGCGTCCGCACCCCACGCGGACGGGACACCCTACGGCTCGTCGAGAGGGGGCGCCGCTGGCCTGCGCATGCGCTTCCCGCGTGAGGTCCAGGGCGAGCTCCTGGGGACCTACCGGGCAGGGCGGATCATCGGGGACACGTTTCCGACTACCGTGACGCGGGCGGTCCGCGCGGCGCTGGACATCCCGCTGGGTGCCTTTACGCTCGAGTCGGACGCCGAGCTCGGCTCGGTCCGTTCGGACGAGGCCAGGCCCTACCGCACCATACGGGCGGGCGCGCGCTGGTCAGCCTATCGCCAGTGGGGCTGGCTCGGACTCTCGCATTACGACCTGGGTCTCGGCACCCCCCTCACCGGACTGGACGTCGCCGGGGCCGTGACCGTTCGGGCGGTCGAGCTCAAGGGGGGGCTGAACCTCCGGCTTTCGGGCCTGGGCGCCTCCAACGCGCTCTCGTTCTGGAGCGGGGCAACGGTTCCGCTGACGCGTGACTTGGGACTGGCGCTCGGCGCGGACCGGCAGGCGGGCTCCAGCTCCCCGTGGCGGTTCTCTCTCGGGATCAGCCACGCCTTCGGACTCCCTCTGCCCCTCCCCCGCCAGGCGCCGCTCCAGGGGGTGGTCTTCGAGGACCTGAACGGCAACCGCACACAGGACCCGGGCGAGCCGCGGCTCGGCGGCATCGGGCTCCTCCTCGGGCCGCTCCGGACCGAGTCCGGTCCGGACGGCCGCTTCCGCTTCTTCGACGCCGCTCCGGGCGAGCTCCGGCTCGACCGCTCCGGCCTGCCGCTCGGCGTGGTCGTACCGGCCGAGGTTCACCTGCCTACCCGCGGCTATGTCGAGATCCCCGTCATCCGCACGGCGGCTCTCGAGCTGCAGATCTTCATGGACCGGGATGGCGACCGCCTGAAGGACGAGGTCGAGGACTTCGCGGCCGGAGCGGTCGTCTCCGTCCGGGACGCCGGCGGCCGCACACGAGACGCCATGGCCGATGACGACGGCCGCGTCCGGTTCGGCAGCCTCCCGCCAGGACCCTACACCGTGCTGATCTATCCGCAGGGCGGCGGACGGGAGGCCTCCATCCCGACCGAGATCGAGATCCTCCTCGAGCCCGCGGGCACCCTCAGTCAGCTCGTGCCCATTCCCTTCCGGCGCCGGGAGATCCGGGGCCAGGGCAGCAGCCCCGCTGGACTCGACCTCCAGCCCTCAGAGCGCCGATAGGGTGAACCGGAGCGCCGCCCGCTCCGGGGCGCCCGCCGCTTCCGCCAGCGCGCGGTAGCTCAGCTCGACCGGTACACGGCCCGGGCCGCCCGACGCTACCGCGCCCGCAGACCACGTACGACCGCTCTCATCCTCCAGCACCGCCACCACCTGCCACGGCCGGTTCGCCGTGACATCCAGCCTGACGGATTCCCCGGCGTCCGCCACCGACAGCCGCATTACGTCCACCACCGTGAGCGTTGCGTGCGCAGGCGCGCTCGTCTGCGCCGTGGCCGGCGCCACCAGAGCCGCCAGGGCGGCGGCCGTCAGAACGAGCATTCGAAGGAGCATCGGATCCGCGGTCAGAGGAGCCCGGGACCCGCCCGGGTAACGCTCTCTAAGGCGAGAACCGTTCCGTTGCTCCTTGGTTCCGCTAAGTGATTTGCTGACAACGTGTTACCGCCGTCGGCCCTGAAAGCCGCCCGTCGTCCGACTGTACGTCTTCCGGACAGTCCCCGCGCCTCGACGCCGCCATACGGGCGGTTTCTCCCGCCAGCGGCCGGGGGAGTGTGTCCGGAAAGCGGACGAATGTCCGGAATCCGGACGGTCGAGCGGCGATGAGGGACCGCCGCCCCTAGAAGGCCAGCGTCTTCTCGGAGTAC
>JAHWKI010000326.1:1363-2843 GCA_019347975.1 Gemmatimonadota bacterium | reverse complement strand
CCTTCACGAGCACGGCGAAACTCCAGAGAGTAGTGCCCGTACTCCAGCATACGTAAGGCGTCCGGTGGCCCTCCACGTAACCGGACCGCCCGCCGCGGTGCCGGCTCCGGGGCGGGCGTATCGCCCCTCTGTTTTTTAATATCACAGTGTAGTACTATCTTCGAACGAACCCTTTCCTTCCGGAGAACTCCCTTGGTCGTTCGCCTCCTTGAGCGGCTGCTCCGCGGCTTCGCGCGGCTGTTGCTGCGCGGTCCCCACGCGGCCGAGGTCGTGGCCGATCTCGACGAGAGCTACGAGCGGGACCGCGCTCGCGGGCTGGGCCGCGGACGGGCGCGCTGGCGCTGGATCGGCAACCTGCTGGGCTCGGCGTGGAGCCTGTGGCGCAGCGGGGGAGGCGGCCGGTCGGCGGGGCTCTCTTCGCTGGACCTGAAGCTGGGCTGGCGGCTGCTGTGGAAACACCCCCTGGTGACCGTCGTCTCCGTCGTGTCGCTGGCGGTGGGGATCCCGGTCGGCTTCGGTCCGTCGTATGGCTGGGACGCCCTGGAGGCGCCCCTGCCGGTGCCGGAGGGAGAGCGGGTGGTGGGGCTCCGGCACGTGAGCGTGGACGCGTTCAGCTTCCTGCCGACCACCATCGACGACCTGGCGGTGTGGCGGGAGTCGCTGACCACCTTCGAGGCGGTGGGCGCGTACCGGCGCGTGGAGCACAACCTGATCGTAGGCGACGAGGGGGTGGGCGGCCCCGTCGCCGCGGCCGTGGTGACCGCGTCCACATTCCCGATCCTGCGGGTGCGTCCCCTCCTGGGCCGGACCCTCGTGGCCGCCGACGAGCGGCCGGGCGGGGAGCCGGTGGTCGTCATCGGTGAGGAGGTGTGGCGGTCCAGGATGGGCGCGGACCCGGAGGCGGTGGGGCGGCAGGTGCGCGTCGCGGGGGTCCAACACACTGTGGTGGGCGTGATGCCCGCCGCCTTCCTCTTCCCGGTGCGGGAGGAGCTCTGGCTGCCGCTGAGGGACGTGCCGGCGGGCGAGCCGGGCGTCGGCCCGCGCCTTCTCGGCTTCGGTCGGCTGGCGGACGGGGTCACCGAGGAGGAAGCGCAGCGGGAGGTCGACGCCATCGAGCGCCGCGTAGCGCTGGCCTTCCCCTCGGAGCGCGTCGCGAGACGGGCCGAGGTGCTTTCGTTCCCGGTGATGGCGACGGGCGGGACCAAGGGGGGGATGCGGGCCTCTCCGGACGCATGGGTGATCCAGGCGGTGGCGTTCGTGCTCCTGATCGTGGCGAGCGCGAACGTCGCGCTGCTGATCTTCGCCCGGATCGCGACTCGGGCGTCGGAGCTGGCCATGCGTACGGCGCTGGGCGCGAGCCGCGCACGGATCGTGGGGCAGGTGTTCACCGAGGCGCTGGTGCTGGCCCTCGTCGCCGCGGGGCTCGGGCTCCTGCTCCTCGCCTGGCTGCCGCCGCGCATCGCGCCGCTGATCTGGTCCC
>JAHWKI010000326.1:0-1263 GCA_019347975.1 Gemmatimonadota bacterium | reverse complement strand
CAACTTCCAGCGGCCGGGCGCCGGCGGCTGGACCGTGCGGTTCGGCAGGCTGTCGACGGGGCTGATCGTCGCGGACGTCGCCGTGGCGGTGGCGGTGGTCGGGGTCTGCGTCGGCGTCGCGGACCGCATGGCCGGCGTCGCGGCGGGGAGCGCGCTGGAGGGGATCCCGGCGGCCGAATACCTGGCCGTGCGTATCGAGCTGCCGGAGGACGTTTCGACCGGCGCCGACAGCGCGGCCCGGGCGCAGCGGCTCTCCGCCCTCCACGTTCGTCTGACGGAGCGCCTCGCCGCCGAGCCGGGCGTCCTCGGCGTGGCCACCGCCGACGTCCTGCCGCGCATGGACCACCCCGGCGGTCTCGTCGAGGTCGAGGGCTTCCCCCCCAGCGACCATCCCACGGGCGGCCACGAGGTCGAGCGCGCCCGCGTCGTCCCCGGGTTCTTCGAGGGACTCGACCACCCGGTGACCGCCGGCCGCGACTTCGGCGAGGCCGACCTGGCCGGCGACCGTGGGGTGGTGATCGTGGATACCAACTTCGTCGAGCGGGCGCTGGGGGGGCGGAACCCCCTGGGACAGCGCCTCCGCTACATCACGTGGAACGACGGCGTGCCGCCCGGGCCCTGGCACCGGATCGTCGGCGTCGTCCCGGCGATGGGGACGAACCTGGTCGATGTGAACGAGGCCGCGGGGGTCTACCACCCCGCGGCCACCGGCGAGCTCGCCTCCTTCCACGTCGCCATCCACGCCGCCGGCGACCCCATGCAGCTGGCGCCGCGGGTGCGGGCGCTTGCCTCGGAGGTCGAGCCCGCGGCCATGGTGGGGCCGCCGGCGCGGCTCGACACCGTCTATCCCGACGACTGGTACTTCATGGCGGCGTTCATCGCGGGCTGGTCCATCTTCGCTCTCGTCCTCCTTGTCCTCGCCGGCTCCGGCATCTATGCCATCATGTCCTTCATGGTGGCCCAGCGGACGCGCGAGATCGGGATCCGCGGCGCCCTCGGCGCGCGCCGCAGCGACATCGCGGCCGCGGTCGGGCGCCGCGCGGCGATCCAGCTCGGCCTCGGCGCCCTCATCGGCATGCCCCTCGCCGGCCGGATCTACTTCATGATCCGCGAAGACCCCTCGGCCACCGTCACCGCCTTCGTGGTCGGGGCGGTGCCGGGCATCGTCGTCATGCTGGCCGTCGGGCTGGCCGCCTGCTCCGCCCCCTTGCTCCGGGCCCTGCGCGTCCCGCCCACCGAAGCCATGCGGGGAGTGGACTGACC
>JAHWKI010000003.1 GCA_019347975.1 Gemmatimonadota bacterium | reverse complement strand
GCCGCGGCGGTAGAGCTCGTAGGCAGCGACGTTCTGCGTGTGCGGTCGGTGCGTCAGTGTGGCGAGCGCCAGAGCGACGTCGCCGGCGGCAGTGCTGCGGTCGGGCTGGGGGAGCACGGCGATCGAGGTCTCCTGCACAGCCGGGGGCGGCACAACGCTGCGGGCGCGCCATAGCCAGGGCGCACCGAAGAGAGCTGCCCCAAACAAAAGCGCGACGAGACCGGACCGAACGGGTGAGTGTCGTCGGGGCGGCGCCGGGCGGCCAATCGCGGGTGAAGGTGGAGCCGGTGAGTCCTGCGGGATCGGCAACGGCGCGAATTCCGGCGTATTCGGAGGCGGCGTACCGGCCGCAAAGCCCTCCCGGTGAGGCTCCAACGCCACTGGCGGCTCACCGCGCAGCCGGTCAGCGAGGGCCAGCACCTCCGGGGCCGTTCCCGTCCCGACTTCTTCCTGAAGCAGCCGCTGGTGAATGGCGGCGTGCTGGAGCGCAGCGGCCCGGTTTCCACTTGCCTCCAGCACCTGCATGAGGCGAAGTGCAACGCGTGAGTCGTACGGATCGTGCGCTGCTCTTGCCTGCCACCACTCAGACGCCGCAGGGAAGTCGTCGTGCGCCTCGGCAGTTGCCGCGAGGGCTTCCAGCGCTTTCGCGGTCCTGCCTGCCAGTCGCCCCCTTTCTCGCTCCACCCAGTGCTCGAACTCCGGCGCGTCCTGCAGAAAGAAACCATCCAGAAACGGAGCGCGGTAGAGCCCTACCGCGTGACCGTAGTCCGCTCGCGCGAGCGCTTCCTCGAACTCCGCGACGTCGGTGCGGACGATCGCTGGATTGAGCCGCAGATCATCGCCCGCCGACAGAAGTGCGCCTTTGCCCAGCGCCGTGCGAAGCACGTAGGTGGCGGCTTTCAGGAGATTGCGCCCGTGCTCCGAATCGCTCTCCGGCCAGAGATACGACATCAGTTTGTCCCGGCTCAATCGCCGGGTGGGCGCCAGTGCGAGGAGGGCTAGCAGGGCGAGACGATGGCGTTGGGTGACGCCGGGAGACAGCGGGGCTCCGTCTGCGCCCTCGACGCAGGGGCTTCCAAACAGGGTGAGATGGGCTGTCGGCGGGGAGTTCATCGCAGTTCACCGAGGGTTCACCAGCTTAGCGTATACTAGGGCCGCGGTGCCCGGTTGAACAGCCGAACCGGAAGGTGCACCCGCTACAAACGGACGTAGAGATCCACAGCCGGTGGCGATCCTGTTCGATCGCCGGAACGATCGGGGTGGTGATGAATCGGCGAACGCAACCGCCTTCTGCTGAGCCGTGGTTGGTCGGATCCGTTGCCGCTGACACGGGCACCCGGCCGGGAGGCCGGTCCGCAGTGCAATGGCATCTCCCCTCCCGCGACGATCCGGCTACCAAGGGGGAGCGAC
The DNA here is from genome assembly GCA_019347975.1 of Gemmatimonadota bacterium. Lineage (GTDB taxonomy): Bacteria > Gemmatimonadota > Gemmatimonadetes > Longimicrobiales > RSA9 > JAHWKI01. Next base: position 40,679 of record JAHWKI010000003.1, on the reverse strand, counting down.
CGCTCCTCGCTCGTGCCGCCCCACATCCAATGAGAGGTAACCCATGAGATCCCACCATTTTCTCGCCCTGGCGCTCGCTGGCCTCATCCACCTGTCGGCGTGCACCGACTCACCAAGCGGGGTTGCGCTCGACGAGGCGCGAATGGAGTCCTCGGGCAGAGACGATTTGTCGGTGGAACAGGTCTCGGTGTGCCACGGCTCGCCGCCGGACGCCCGTATTCTGGAGCTCCCCGCACCGGCGGCCGCGGCGCACCTGCGACATGGCGACTACGTCACCGGGATGGTCGTCAGCAAACAGGCCGGGGCGCGCGGAGACGGCGTCCACTTCGCCCGTATCGGCGATGCGCTCGCCGCCGCGCGCGAGACACGCGTTGCGCGCCAGGAGCGACGGACCGGGGCGTGCCGCATCACGATCTCGGTCGGCCCGGGCGTGTTCGAGGGCAGCGTCAAGCCGCCCGCGACCCCCTCGCTCGAGCACTTTCCGCTCGTCGTCGACGTCCCCGACGTGACGCTCCGGGGCGCCTTCCGGATGCAGCTCGACGCCGGCGGGCGGGCCATCGGCAAGAACGACGGCGCCGATGGCACGACGCTCGTCGCCACCCCGGGGTTGCTGACGACCCGGGTCGGCGGCGCGCAGAGCTTTCTCGGTGAGCCGCTAATCATCGTCGCCGATACGCCGGATGGCTTCTCCGGTGACGGCGCCGTGGTCGAGGGCTTCTTGTTCCGGTCCGGCAACGAGGCGGAAGGCGCCACGGCGGGGGGCAACGCCGTGTGGGCGATTCGCGTGCGCGGCCTGGTGGTGCGTGGTAACCGCATCGACGGCGGATTCACCGAGCCGATCCAGCTCCTGGCCTCCAGCGCCGAGGTGACGGAGAACTTCCTGAGCGGCCGGGGCGGGAGCTGCGCGCTGTGTCTCGCCGGCCCGGGCGACTTCGAGGTCACCGGCAACCGACTCATGGGGCCGGGCGGGATCCCCGGCATCCTCATCCTGCCGACCTCCCTGATGCCCGTCCCGCCGGGGGTGGAGCAGCAGGTGCTCCCGGCCAAGGCCCTCGTCACCGCGAAGGTCACCAACAACGAGGTCCGAAACCATTGGCAGCCCTCCGCGGGCGCGGGGCTCCGCATCGCCGCGTTGGGCGTGCTGGGCTCGAACGTCGTCAGCACCTCACGCGTTACCGCGTCGGGCAACACCTTCGTCGGAAATACCTTCGGCGTGTATGTCGAAGCCGCGTTCCCGAGGGCCAACACGAAGCTGCGCGGTGACATCGAGCTCACGCTCACGGATAACACGATCACCGCGAGCTGCCAGGCTAACCTGTACGTCGCCTTCACCCGGGGCTCAGGGCTCTGGAGCGCGCCCCTTCGCCCCTACCTACGGCAGTCCACCTACACGCTGCACCTCGGCGGTGACCTCGCGTGGGAGGATGCCTGGTACGCCCACCTCGCAGGGCACGACAACACACTCGTCGTCGACGGCGATAGCATCCCCAACGGCTTCCACGTGCCGTTCGACAGGAACAGGAGCTGCGCACCGTGAAGGATCAGGGCGGCTCTCGACGGTGAACTGCGTACGCTCCCCCGCGCGGCTGTGCCGCGACTGTGCCGTAGCCTAAAGAAACGGCGCGGAACCGAGCGGACATTTCAACCCCGCTCGGTTCCGCTTAACAACCTCTCTGCGGCTCCCCGAGTTCCTGTTAGAAGCACTTCCGGCGAGCACAAGGCTGCCCTTAAAATCCTCTGCCCGCGAGGGCGTGTGGGTTCGACCCCCACCCCCGGCATTGGCGCAAAGCGTGGCAGCGCAAAGGCGGAGGGCCGCAAGACAAGGGCGAGCCCGGAGCGCCGCGTGGTGGCGCGCGCAGCCGCGGGCGCACATCATTCCCATACCACTTCCCGACAGGCGCAGCGCGCCCGTCACCACGTCCGGGGACCGCGCCATGAACCTCCCCTCACCCGTTTCCGCCGCGGTCCAGGCGGGCGCGGCGTCGATCGACGGCGCCGACACCGCCTGGCTCCTCGTCTCGACCGCGCTCGTGCTGCTGATGACCCCCGCCCTCGGCTTCTTCTACGGCGGGCTGGTGCGGCGCAAGAACGTGCTCAACACCATGATGATGAGCCTTGCCTCCGTCGGGGCCGTCGGGCTCGCCTGGGCGGTGCTGGGCTACAGCCTGGCCTTCGCTCCCGGCACGCGCTGGGTGGGCGGGCTCGACCACGCGCTGCTGGACGGGATCGGCCTGGAGGCGGGCGACTGGGGGGCATTTCCGCAGCTCCTCTTCTTCGCCTACCAGGGCGCGTTCGCCATCATCGCCGCCGCCCTCGTGTCCGGCGCGATCGTCGAGCGCATGCGCTTCGGCGCCTACCTCGCCTTCATCGTGGCGTGGAGCCTCGCGGTCTACGCGCCCGTGGCCCACTGGGTCTGGGGCGGCGGCTGGCTCGGCGCCCTCGGCGCCCTCGACTTCGCCGGCGGCGCGGTGGTGCACATCAACGCCGGCGCGTCGGCGGTCGCGTGCGCGCTCGTCCTCGGCAGCCGCAGGGACTACGGCCGGCAGGCCTTCCTCCCGCACAACGTGCCCTACGTCCTCCTCGGCGCGGCGCTGCTCTGGTTCGGCTGGTTCGGGTTCAACGGCGGCAGCGCGCTGGCGGCGAACGAGGTGGCGGCGCTCGCCTTCGTGAACACCCTGCTCGCGCCCGCGGCGACGCTGCTCGTCTGGATGCTCCTCGAGCTCTGGCGCAGCCGCCGGGCCACCGCCATCGGCGCGGCGACGGGCGCGGTCGTCGGTCTCGTCGCCGTCACCCCCGCCGCCGGTTTCGTCCCGCCGGGCGCCGCCATCGCCATCGGCGCGATCGCGGCGGTGCCCAGCTACTTCATGATCCTGTGGCGGCCCCGCACCCGCCTGGACGACTCGCTGGACGTCTTCGCCGCGCACGGCGTCGGCGGCTTCACCGGCGCGCTCCTCACCGGCGTGTTCGCCCGGACGGCGTGGAACGCGCCGGCGGACGGCGCGCTCGCCGGCGGCTGGAGGCTGCTGGGCGCCCAGGGCGTTGCCGTCGGCGCCGTCTTCGCCTACAGCCTGGTCGTCACCTTCCTGCTGCTGAAGGGGATCGGCCTCGCCGCCTCGCTGCGGCCCACGGACAAGGAGGAAAGCGTGGGAATGGACGTGATCCAGCACGGAGAGCAGGCCTACAACCGGGGCGAGGGCGCCGTGCTGGTGCTCGAGCGCAGAAATCCCCCCAGAGCGACGGGAGGCGAGCCATGAAGCTCATCGTCGCCGTGATCCGGCCCGACCGGCTGAACGAGGTCCTGGAAGCGCTGTTCCGCGAGGATGTGCGCGGCATCACCGTCTCGCGCGTCGAGGGCCACGGCGGCGAGCTGACGACCGTGGAGACCTACCGCGGCGCCACGGTGAAGGTCGAGCTGCACGACAAGGTCCGCCTCGAGATCGGCGTCTCCGACGCCTTCGTCGACGCGACGGTGGCCGCCATCCGGCAGGCCGCGCGCACGGGCGATGTCGGCGACGGCAAGATCTTCGTCCTGCCGGTCGAGAGGGTGTACCGGATCCGCACCGGCGAGGAGGACGAATTCGCGGTCACCCCGGAGCCGCGGTCGGGGGAGGTGCAGGGGTGACGCGCGCCCGCCCGAGGGGCCGGAAGGAGCCGGGCACGGACCTCCGCCGAGCGAGCGCGCCGGTCATGGCCCCGCGGCCTCGAACCGCTCGACGAATGTGCCGCGACCGTGCCGAATCTGACAGAAACGGCGCGGAACTGAGCGGAGATCGCCCCCACCCAGTTCCGCCGAAGAATGCCTCTGCGGCTCGCGGAGTTGCTGTGGGGTAGCCCCTTTCGGCGAGCGCCGGTCCGCCCTTAAAATCCTCTGCCCGCAAGGGCGTGTGGGTTCGACCCCCACCCCCGGCATTGGAAGGACCAGACAGGGTCGGCAGGACTCACACGGGACGATGGGACTCGGCCAATGATCACTGCCCGCATGCGGCGATTCGCGCCGCTCCTCTCGCTGGCCGTCTGCCTGTGGGGCACTCCGCCCCTCGCCGCCCAGGAGCCCGTGATCGAGGAGCAGGTCGCGCTCGATGAGGGGGGACGGCTGCTCAGGGTGGACGCGGAGCTCGCCCGGACGCTGGGCGTGTTCGGCGACCTTTCGGACGTGCGGGAGATCCTCCTGTTCCGCTCCGCGGACGGGTACGTCCTGGAGGTCACCCGCCGCCGCGGCGGCGTGCTGATCCGGGAGCGGCGCCGGCTGTCCGAAGCGGAGGTGGCGAGGCTCCGGGCGGACGTCAGCGGCGCGCTGGCGCTGCGGGCTCCCTCGGCGCTGGTGGACCGGTCCGGGCGCTACGTGCTCCTCGCCACGTCCACGGCGGCCGGGCTCGGCTTCTACGGCTGGGCGGTCCCGTACGCGCTGGACATCGAGGACACGAAGGGGCAGGTCGGGCTCTACATGCTCGTTTCCGCCGCCAGCTTCTTCGGGCCCTGGCTCTGGTCGGCGGACCGACCGGTCACCCTGGGCATGGCCAATGGCGCCTTCTGGGGCGCTTCCCGCGGGATCGTGCACGGGATCGGGCTGCACAGGATCGTCGCCGGGGAGGTCCAGTGCCTGCCCGGAGACTTCGGGTGCTCCGAGCGGGAGAGCTGGGAGCGAGGCAGGGTCGCGACGGCGCTGGTGGCCAGCCTCTCGGAGGGGATCGGCGCGCTGGCATGGGCGAAGGCGGCGCAGGCCACCGCGGGTGACGCGCACCTGGTCGGCGTCGCCTCGGACTTCGGGGCGGTGGGCGCTGTGGCGCTGGGCGTCCTTGCCGGATCCGACGACCTGGGCGCGAGCGCCTACTGGGGGTTCTCCCTCGCCGGCGCCGCAGCCGGTGTCGGGGGCGGTGTCGCCCTCCGCGCGCGCCGGGACTACTCCTGGGGAGACGTCGAGGTCTTCAGAGCGGCCGGTCTGCTCGGCGCGTATACGGGAATCGCGGCCGCCGACATCGTCGGCTCGGACGAGGCGAGGCTCTTCGCCGGACTGGGCCTCGCCGGTGGGACGGCCGGTCTCATCCTCGGGGACAGGCTGGTGCGGGACCGCGACATCGGCGCGGGGCAGGGGCTGCTCGTGGACCTGGGAACGGTCGCAGGGGGCCTCCTGGGTCTGGGCGTCGCGGTGCTCGTGTCCGACGAGTCATCCAGCAGCGAGACGATCTTTCTCTCTCTCAGCACGCTGGGCGCCTGGTCGGGATTCGCCGCCACGTACGGCTCGCTGGAGGAGCGCCCCCGACCGGATCGGCGCGAGGGCTCGTCGGAGCGACCACGGGATGAGAGCGCTCTGCGGCTGGACCTGGTGCCGTTCCCGGACGCGACGAGGGGCGGCAGCCTCTCGCTTCCGCCCCTCGCCCTTCGCCTGCGGTACCGCTTCTGAGATCGGGGCGCTCAGCGGCTCCGGCGGGTGCCGGTCACCGTGGTGCGACGACGCTCCCGCATGATCTCGAACGTGATGGACTCATCGGGCCTGTAGGACCCGACGATGGACACGGCGTGACCGGGGTCTTGGACCGTGCGGCCGTCGATGGAGAGGATCACGTCACCAGCCTGGAGCCCGAGCGTCGAGCCGTCGTCGACGGAGGCGACGAGCACGCCTTCACTGATGCCGAAGTACTCGCCCAGCCCCTCGTTCATGGCGACGAGCTCCAGCCCGTTTCCGAGCAGCTGCCGGATGCGTACCCGGGCCTCGGGAGCCCTCATGGCCGTGCGCGGCCGCTCCGTGTACGGGAAGCTCCACGCCCTGGAGGGGCCTCCGGGTCCGAAGATGGAGATCCCGTGGGCCCGGTCCGTGACGACCCGCGCGGTCTCTCCCCGGCCGTCCCGAATCAGGCCGAGGGTGACGGTATCGCCCGGCTCGACATCGGCCAGTAGCGTCAGGAGCCGGTCGGTCGGATCGTCGCCCAGGTCGGTACCGTTCAGGGAGAGCAGGATGTCGCCCGGGCGGACTCCGGCCCGCGCCGCCGGACCGCCCTCCTCGACGTCGTGCAGCCGGATCCCCGTGCGGCCGTCGGCCTCGGCGGTCTCGCCGAGCTCCACGCCGATCCGGGCACGGTTCATCCGCGCGATGGACGGCATCATCCGCAGCCCGTCCCCCTCCCAGGAGCACACGCATTCCCGATCCGGGGCGGCGGGAGCTCCCAGTGGCTCCTGCGCAGACACGCCCGGCGAGAGGAGGAGGGTGGAAAGGGCCGCGAACGGCGTCAGCCGTCCGCTCCCCCGAATCAGCTCATTGGCTTTCATGGTGGTGCTCCGTGTATCGATGGACGCGGCGCGTCTCGCCGCCGTGCGCCCCTTTGATGCCGGAGCCGAAATGCGGGGTTGCCCGTGCTTGCCGCTCGCGCCGGCCGGCCGGTAGGTTGGCCCGGTGGAAATAATTCTTACGATTCTCGCGCTGGCGGGGATCGGCGCCGCCGCCTGGCACGTCGTGCGAGCCGTCTTCCGGTTCCTGCGACAGGAGGCGAGCGGGCTGTGGACGGATGAGCTCGCCCGAACGCATGCGCGCCGGGGCGACGTGACCGCGCTGGAGGAGACGAAGCGGCGGGCGACGGAGGTCGCGCGGCGCCGGCGACGGGCCGTCGCCGAGGGCGTCGGTTGGCTGGCCCTGCTGGCGGTCCCGGCTCTCACCCCGTGGGCGCGCCCGATCTACGCCGCCTACGCGGTGCTCTGGGCCGTGCCGTTCCTGGGGAGGAGGTCCCCGTGATCCGGGTCGTCTTCCTCGGCACCGCGGCGAGCCGACCCACCGTCGCGCGGAGCGTCAGCGCCGTCGCGGTCCATCGGCTCGGTGAGACGCTGCTGTTCGACTGCGGTGAAGGCACGCAGCGCCAGATGATGCGTTATGGCACGGGGTTCGCCGTCCACGACATCTTCTTCTCACACATGCACGCCGATCACATCCTCGGCCTGCCCGGCCTCCTCCGGACCATGGGGCTCCAGGGGCGCGAGGAGACCATGCGGCTCTATGCAGCGAAGGGATCCGGTCAGATCCTGGACGAGGCGGTCCATCTGGGCGTCGAGCGGGTGGGATTCCCTGTAGAGATCCGCGAGCTGGAGCCCGGCGAAGCCGTGGCGCGTGACGGCTATGACATCGTCGCGTTCCGAACGAAGCACGGCCGGCACTCGCTGGGCTATGCGCTCATAGAGCACGAGCGGCTCGGCCGCTTCGATCCCGACCGCGCCCGGGAGCTTGGCGTGCCGGAGGGTCGGCTGTGGGGCCGCCTCCACAGGGGCGAGGCCGTGGACGTCGACGGGCGAACCATACAGGCGGCGGAGGTCGTGGGCCCGCCGCGGCCGGGGCGGCGGGTCGTCTACACCGGCGACACGCGGCCGTCGCCGACCACCGTGAAGATGGCGGAAGGGGCCGACCTGCTGATCCACGAAGCCACGTTCGCCCATGAAGAGCTCGACCGCGCCCGCGAAACCGACCACTCGACCGCCCGAGAGGCCGGTGAGGTCGCGCGGAAAGCCCGGGCGAGGCGGCTGATCCTGACCCACATTTCGCCGCGCTACGGCCTCGACCCATCCATGCTGGCTCGCGAGGCGGCCGACGTCTTTTCTGCGGTCGGCGTGGCCCACGATGGACTCGAGATCGACGTACCTTTCCCGGACGGCGAGGAGTAACGGGTGGAGCCGATCGAGGTGCGGGTCCCCGGAGACAAGTCCATCACCCACCGGGCGTTGATCCTCGGCTCTCTGGCGGACGGCGTGAGCCGCATCCGACGGCCGCTGGATTCGGCCGACACCCGCTCGACGGCCGCCGTCCTCCGTGAGCTGGGTGCCGACATCGGCGGCGTGGCCGGCGACGAGATGATCGTGCGCGGAAGGGGACTCCGCGGCTGGCGTGCGCCGACCGTGGCGCTGGACTGCGGCAACAGCGGCACGACCGCCCGGCTCCTGCTGGGGGCGCTGGCGGGGTGCCCGTGGGAGACGCGGGTCACAGGGGACGCATCGCTCCAGGGTCGGCCGATGCGGCGCGTCACCGATCCGCTGACGGCTGCCGGCGCCGCGTTCGAGGAGCTCGGGGAGTCGGACCGCCTGCCGATCCGGGTCCGCGGTCGGCGTCCCCTCGGCCCGATCTCCCATGACGGACCCCGGGCCAGCGCCCAGGTCAAGAGCGCCCTGCTCCTGGCGGGGCTCACCGGCGGAGCGCCCGCGCGCGTGAGCGAGCCGGGGCTCTCCCGGGACCACACCGAGCGGATGCTGAGGTCGATGGCCGCCGCGGTGGAGGTCACCGGGCGGGACGGCCGCTCGGAGGTGACGCTGGGCGCCACCTCCCGACTGGAGCCGCTGGACACGAATGTCCCCGGCGACCCGTCTTCCGCCGTCTTCTTCCTGGGTCTGGGCGCCCTCCTCGGGCCGGTCCGGACGCTCGGGATCAGCCTGAACCCCGCGCGGACCGGCTCACTGGAGGTGCTGGCCCGCATGGGCGCGGACGTCCGGGTGGAGCGGGGAGCGGAGGCCAGCGGGGAGCCCGTGGGCAGCGTCCTCGTAGCCCCGTCCTCGCTGGCGGGGACCGTGGTCGAGGCGCGGGAGGTGCCGTCCTTGCTGGACGAGATTCCGCTCCTCGCCGCGCTCGCCGCGGCGGCGGGCGGCGTCACGCGGTTCGAGGGGGTGGCGGAGCTGCGGGTCAAGGAGTCCGACCGCGTCGCCGCCCTGGCGACCAACCTCCGGGCCCTCGGCATCGAGGTCGAGGAAGAGCCGGACGTGCTGACGGTTCGCGGTGCGCCCGGTCCTCTCGAGGGGACTGTCCACTCCTTCGACGACCACCGCATCGCCATGGCGTTCGGCGTCCTCGCCGCGCTCCCCGGCAACGACATTGCCATCGAAGGACGCGAGGCGGTCTCCATCAGCTTCCCGTCCTTCTGGACCGACCTGCAACGCGTCACAACGGAGCTTCGACGAACGTGATCATCGCCATCGACGGACCGGCCGGATCGGGGAAGAGCAGCACAGCCCGGGAGGTGGCCCGTCGCCTGGGCTTCCTCCACATCGACTCCGGCGCGTTCTACCGCGCCCTCACCTACGCCCTGCTCTCCGATGGGGTGCCCGAAGACGCCTGGGAGGGTCTCCGCCCCGAGGATCTGGATCGCTTCCGCATCGCCGGGGAGCGCGACGGCGGACGCCTCACAATCCGCGTCGGCTCCGAGGCCGTCGCGGACGAGCTCCGCACGCCAGACGTGAACGCACGCGTCTCGCACGTCGCCCGGATCCCCGCGGTCCGCACGTGGCTGCTGGGCCGCCTCCACGACCTCGCCTCCGCGACCGACGTCGTGATCGACGGGCGGGATATCGGCACCGCGGTCTTCCCCGACGCGGGCCTCAAGATCTTCCTCGAGGCGGACCCGGAGGTGCGCGCCCGCCGCCGGCTCGCGGAGCAGGGCGTCAGCGACCCCGACGACGAGGCGCTGCTGGAGGAGGTCGGCCGACTCAGGGCGCGCGACCGGCTGGACAGCGAGCGCGAGGTCGCACCCCTCCGCAAGGCCGGGGATGCCGTGCGTGTGGATACGACGGCGCTGACTTTCGACGAGCAGATCGAAGCGATCCTGGAGCTGGCGCGGGCGCGAGCTTGATGGATCGGTTCAGGCGTATAGGCGGCGGGGGTTAGGCCTTAGGGCGTTAGGGCGTTAGGGCGTTAGGGCGTGCGCCGCCAAGACGCCAAGAAATCCCCCCGGTGGTTGACCCCTGCGCGCCCCATAGGTAGCTTTTAGGGCTGTCTCGCCCGGATGGGCGGGCGCGTAACGAGGGGCCCCGACGGGCGGGTCTCCTCACGTCTCATTCAACCGTCCCGGGGCCAGGACCGGATCGGGACGCAGCGAGGAACCTCCAGGCGCATGGCTGAAAACCCCACCCCCAACGAGCAGGACACCTCCGCGACGGCGACGGCGGCCGAAGAAGCCACCGTCGAGGCCGGCAATACGGCGACCACGCTGGCGGAGCGTGAATACACCCAGGACCAGATCGACGCGCGGGCGCGCGAGGTCGGCATCCGGCCGGACCTCTTCGAGGAGAACGAGTACAGCCTCGACGAGTACGAGGAGATGCTCGCGATGTACGAGGGCACCCTCCAGGAGATCGTGGAGGGCGAGATCGTCAAGGCGCGGGTGCTGCGGCTGACCGACTCCGCGGTGATCCTCGACGTCGGCTTCAAGAGCGAGGGCTCCGTGCCCCGGGACGAGTTCAGCGAGCCGGAGAAGCTGGAGCCCGGCACCGAAGTCGAGGTCTTCCTCGAGAGCCTCGAGGATGAAGAGGGCCGCGTCGTCCTGTCGAAGAAGAAGGCCGACTTCCTCCGCGTCTGGGACAAGATCAAGCAGGCCTACGAGGAGGACGATCAGGTCCCCGGCATCCTCAAGCGGAAGATCAAGGGCGGCGTGACGGTCGACCTCATGGGCGTGGAGGCCTTCCTCCCCGGCTCCCAGATCGCGCTGCGGCGGGTGCCGAACGTCGAGGACCTGGTGGGGAACAAGTACAGCTTCAAGATCATCAAGCTGAACAAGCGGCGCCGGAACATCGTCGTCAGCCGGCGGGTGATCCTGGAGGAGGAGCGGGAGAAGAAGAAGCTGTACCTGGTGAAGGAGCTGATGGTGGGCCAGGTGAGGGAGGGCGTCGTGAAGAACGTGACGGACTTCGGCGCCTTCATCGACCTGGGCGGGCTGGACGGCCTGCTGCACATCACGGACATGAGCTGGGGCCGCGTGGGGCACCCGTCGGAGATCGTGAACATCGGGGACAGCCTGGACGTGAAGGTCCTGGATATCGACTGGGACCGGGAGCGGATCTCGCTGGGGCTGAAGCAGCTCCTGCCGTACCCGTGGAAGGACGTCGCGGAGAAGTACCCGGTGGGGTCGCGGGTCATCGGTCGGGTTGTCTCGATCACGAACTACGGCGCGTTCGTGGAGCTGGAGAAGGGGGTCGAGGGGCTGGTGCACGTCAGCGAGATGAGCTGGACGCGCAACATCAAGCACCCGTCGCAGGTGGCGACGATCGGGGACGAGATCGAGGCGGTGGTCCTGAAGGTGGACCGCCAGGAGGAGAAGATCTCGCTCGGGATGAAGCAGATCGAGGAAGATCCGTGGCTGGCGCTGCCGGTGAAGTACCCGCAGGGGACGAAGGTGAAGGGCGTGGTCCGGAACCTGACGTCGTTCGGCGCGTTCGTGGAGATCGAGCCGGGTATAGACGGTCTGATCCACATCTCGGACATGAGCTGGACGAAGCGGATCCAGCACCCGTCGGAGGTTCTGCGGAAGAGCGAGGAGGTCGAGGTCGTAGTCCTCGGGGTGGACGCCGAGAACAAGCGGATCTCGCTGGGGCTGAAGCAGATGCAGGACGACCCATGGTACGGTCTGGTGGACCAGTACTCGCCCGGCGTGGAAGCGTCCGGCACCGTGGCGCGCCTGCTGGATGATGGGGTAGTGGTGGACCTGGGCGGTGACGTCGAGGGCTTCGTGCCGACGACGCAGCTGCCGGGCGGCGTGAAGGAGCCGAACCAGGCGGTGGCCGAGGGGCAGAAGGTGGAGCTCCGGGTGCTGGAGTCGGACGCCGTGAACCGGCGGATCGTGCTGGCGGTGACGGACATCCATGAGATGGAGCCCGGCGCGGCGCCGCCGGCCCCGGCGGTCGGGGAAGAGGAGGCGGAGGCGGAGGGCGAGGGGGAGCTGGAAGCCCCCGAGGCGTCCGCGGCGGCTGGCGAGCCGGACGAGGCGGAGGAGTCGGAGGCGCAAGAGGCCGAAGAGGCCGAAGAGGCCGGGGAAGCCGCCGAGGAAGAGGCCGAGGAGGAGGAACAGGCGTAGTCGTCTTCGCCTGCGGGCTGGAGGGAGGGGAGGCGGGCCGCGTGCTCGCCTCCCTTTTTTCGTGGGCGGTGTACGGGTAAGTTGCGCGACCTACGTAGACCAGAGCGAAGCAGCGGGGTTGCCTTGAGGATGACGAAGCGAACGTGGCCGGTGGTGATCCTGGCGGTGCTCCTCGCCTGCACGGTGGGGGAGGCTCCGCCGCAGGGGCCGAGCGCACCGGGTGGAGAAGCTCCGGCGGAGCCGGGGGTGGAGACGCCCGGGGGCGCGGTGACGCCCGAGGAATCGGCGGCCGAGGAAGCGGAGCGGGCGGCGGGAGAGCTGCTTTCGGGAGCGCGGCTGGCGTATGAGGCCGCGGAGCTCGGAGAGGCCCTCGACCTGTCCCGCACGGCAATGCGGGACTATCCCGGCACGGCTTCCGCCGTCGCCGCGTCGTGGGTGGGCGCGCGGGCGGCGTTCTCGCTCGGCCGCTGGGCGGAAGCGGTGGAGCTGGCGGAGTCGTTCGCGCGCGCGGAGGCGGGGAGCGCGGCCGCCGCGGACGCCAGGGACCTGGCCGAGCTGGCCCGTGACGAGCTGGAGCCCGCCTCGACGGCGCCGGTGCGCGTGGGCGTGGTCCTGCCGCGGACGGGGTCGCGGATCATGGTGCGGTACGCGGACTGGCTGCTGGAGGGCATGGAGATCGCGGCGCGGCAGGCGGAGGCGCGGGAGCGGCGGGCGATCGAGCTGGTGGTGGCGGACGACGCGGGCGGTACCCGCACCCGCGAGGCGATGGCGGAGCTGGAGGCCCGCGGCGTGCTGGCGGTGGTCGGGCCGCTCCTCCCGCCGCAGCTTACGGAGGTGGCGGGGGCCCGGAGGGACGGCGCGCTCGTCACCATCAGCCCCACCGTTCCCGATCACCCGGTGTGGCCGCACGTCTACACCGTGAACACCGGCGACGGGCGCGGCGCGCAGGAGCTCGGGCGCTACGCGGCGGAGGTGGGGATCACGCAGGCGGCGCTGCTCTACCCCAGGGGCGAGGAGTACGAGCGCAAGGCGCGGGCGTTCGCGGTGGAGTTCGAGGCCATGGGCGGTGTGGTCCGGGCCGCCATGCCCTACGATTCGGGGACGACGACGTTCGACGTCCACATGCGGCGCATCCTCGAGCGCGTGGCTCCGGTCGACACGCTCCATCGGCAGCCCCCGGTCGACTCTCTCGGGTACGGCGCGCGCACCGACACGCTCCCGCCGGCCTCCGTCGTTTCGCCGGGACCCTGGTACGGACGGCCACCACAGCAGCCGTTCGCCCTGTTCGTGGCCGCGCCCGAGCGCGACGTCCGGCAGATCGCCCCTCAGGTGGCGTTCTACGGCCTCGACTCGGCGGGCGTCCAGGTGTTCGGCGACGAGGCGTGGACCAGCGCGGCGGTGCGCCGGGTCGTCCCACGGCAGGATATCGAGGGGGTGATCGCCGCGTCGCACTTCCCGCCCGGCCGCGCGGACGCCATCGCCGATCCCGAGTTCGTACGGCGCTACGAGGAGACGTATCGCCGCTCACTGGAGAACCAGCTCCCGGCGCTGGGCTACGATGCCGCGAACCTGGTGCTCCAGGCGCTTCCGAACCGGCTCACCAGCCCTTCGGCGCTTTCCAGGCGGTTCAGCCTGCTGGCCGGGATACGGGGGGCGACCGGAACGTTCTCGGTCCGGGCGAGTCGGATCGTACGCACGCCGTACATGGTGATCATCCGCGACGGCGCGCTGCTCCCGGCTCCGGCGCCCTGGGAGTACACGCTCCCGCAGCCGAAGGCTCCGCTCTCGGACACGTCCGGTCAGGCGGGGGTGCGTCGGTGAGCATGCGGGAAAAGCTGAAGGAGCTGGAGGAGCGTCGTCGGGAGTCGGAGCTGGGCGGGGGTCCGGAGCGGGTGAAAAAGCAGCACGACAGGGGGAAGCTCTCGGCCAGGGAGCGGCTGGACCTCCTGCTGGACGAGGCCAGCTTCGTGGAGATGGACCGGTTCGTGACCCATCGCAGCTCCGGCTTCGGGCTGGAGAAGAAGAAGTACCTCGGCGACGGCGTCGTCACCGGCTACGGGACCGTGAAGGGACGCCCGGTCTACGTCTTCAGCCAGGACTTCACCATCTTCGGCGGCTCTCTCTCCGAGACCCACGCGGAGAAGATCGTGAAGATCATGGACCTGGCGCTGGAGAGCGGCGTGCCGGTCATCGGGCTCAACGACAGCGGCGGCGCGCGGATCCAGGAGGGCGTCGTCAGCCTCGGGGGGTACGCGGACATCTTCCTCCGCAACACGCTCTCTTCCGGGGTGATCCCGCAGATCAGCGCGATCCTCGGCCCGTGTGCGGGCGGCGCGGTCTACTCTCCGGCCATCACCGACTTCGTCTACATGGTCCGGGGCACGAGCTACATGTTCGTGACCGGCCCGAACGTGGTGAAGACGGTCACGCACGAGGACATCGACATGGAGGGGCTCGGCGGCGCCGATGTCCACGCGTCCGTCTCCGGCGTCGCCCATTTCGCCGTGGACTCCGAGATGGAGTGCCTGGAGGGGATCCGCCGCCTCTTCGACTTCCTCCCGCAGAACAACCGGGAGGACCCGCCCACGCGGGAGACCACCGACCCGTTCGATCGGCAGGACGAGGAGCTGCTCGACGTCATCCCCGACGAGCCCTCCCGCCCGTACGACATCCACGATGTGATCCGGCGCGTGGTGGACGACGGCGAGTTCTACGAGGTGCACGGGGACTACGCCCGCAACATCGTCGTCGGCTTCGCCCACGTCGGCGGCAGGAGCGTCGGGATCGTCGCGAACCAGCCCGCCGTCCTGGCCGGCGTGCTGGACATCAACAGCTCCGACAAGGGCGCCCGCTTCGTCCGGCTCTGCGACGCGTTCAACATCCCCCTGGTGGTCTTCGAGGACGTGCCCGGCTTCCTGCCCGGCGTGGCCCAGGAGCACGGCGGGATCATCCGTCACGGTGCCAAGCTCCTGTACGCCTTCTGCGAGGCGACGGTGCCGCGGATCACGATCATCACCCGCAAGGCGTACGGCGGCGCGTACGACGTGATGAACTCCAAGCACATCCGCGGCGACCTCAACCTGGCGTGGCCCACGGCCGAGATCGCCGTGATGGGCCCCAAGGGCGCGGTGGAGATCCTGTTCCGCAAGGAGATCGGCGAGGCCGAGGATCCGGAGGCGGCGGCGAAGGCGAGGGAGGCGGAGTACCGGGAGCGCTTCGCTCACCCGTATATCGCCGCCGCTCGCGGCTACATCGATGACGTGATCGACCCCCGCGAAACGCGTCCGCGGCTGATCAGCGGCCTGGACATGCTGGCGAACAAACGGGATGTCAACCCGCCCAAAAAGCATGGGAACATCCCACTGTAAAGACGGCCCGCCGGGCCGTCTCCGACACTCTCCTCGCCCGGGTGGGACATACCCCGCGTACGGGCGTAGGGGAAGCGTCGACCACGACGGCCCGCCGGGCCGTCGCCACGGGGCCGGTGTCGGACGGAGGCGGGGATGCTGAAGAAGGTCCTGGTCGCCAACCGCGGCGAGATCGCGCTGCGGGTGATCCGCGCCTGCCACGAGCTCGGCATCGGGGCCGTGGCGGTCTGCTCCGAAGCGGACCGCCGCGCGGCCCACGTCCTGGCCGCGGGGGAGTCGGTCCTCCTGGGTCCCGCCCCTGCCGCCGAAAGCTATCTGCGGGCGGACCGCCTGATCGAGGCGGCCCTGGAGCGCGGCTGCGACGCCGTCCATCCGGGCTACGGCTTTCTCGCCGAGCGCGCGTCCTTCGCGGCGGCGGTGGAGGAGGCCGGGCTGGTGTTCGTGGGCCCCTCGTCCGCGGCCATCGACGCCATGGGGGACAAGACCAGGGCGCGGCAGGCCATGATGGCGGCGGGGGTGCCGGTGGTCCCGGGCACCGCCGAGGCGCTCACGGACGTGGCCGACGCGGAGCGGACGGCGGAGGAGATCGGCTTCCCCGTGATGCTGAAGGCGGCGGCGGGCGGCGGCGGGAAGGGCATGCGGGTGGTACGGGAGCCCGGCGAGGTGGCCGCGTCGTTCGAGTCGGCCTCCAGGGAGGCGAAGGCGGCGTTCGGTGACGGCAGCGTCTACCTGGAGCGCTTCCTGGACGGACCCCGTCACATCGAGATCCAGGTGCTGGCGGACGCCCACGGCCACACCATCCATCTGGGTGAGCGGGAGTGCTCCATCCAGCGGCGGCACCAGAAGATGATCGAGGAAGCGCCCTCGCCCGTGATCACTCCGGCCGTGCGGGCGGCCATGGGTGATGCCGCCGTCGCCGCCGCGGAGGCGGTCGGCTACAGGAACGCCGGGACCGTCGAGTTTCTCTTCCAGGACGGCGACTTCTTCTTCCTGGAGATGAACACGCGGATCCAGGTCGAGCACCCGGTGACGGAGCTGGTCACCGGGATCGACCTGGTCCAGTGGCAGCTCCGCATAGCCGCGGGGGAGCCGCTGGACCTGCGGCAGGAGGACGTCCGCTGGACCGGCCATGCCATCGAGTGCCGGATCACGAGCGAGGATCCCGCAAACGGCTTCCTGCCGTCCACCGGACGCATCCAGCTCCTCCACGTGCCGGCCGGTCCCGGCGTCCGCTGGGATGGCGGGATACAGGAGGGCGACGACATCTCCCTCCACTACGACCCCATGCTCGCCAAGCTCATCGTTCACGCGCCCTCCCGCGCCCTCGCCATCTCCAGGATGAGCCGCGCCCTCGCGGAGCTCCGGGTCGTCGGCGTCGAGACCAGCGCAGCGTTCCACGGCCGCGTCCTCGCGGAGGACGATTTCCGCGCGGGACGCCTGGACATCCGGTATCTCGAGCGCCACCCCGAGCTCGGCGCGGCGGCTCCGTCCGATGAGGCGATCCGCGCCGCGGCTGTCGCCGCCGCGCTCCTCGCCCAGGAGGACCGCGACCGCCGCTCCGTTCGCCGCGTGGGGGATTCCTCCGCACCCCGCTCCAGGTGGCGCGCGACCGGGTGGCGCTGAGGAAGTCCCGATCCTCGAGGCCGCAACCGGTTGCGGATCACGAGTTTCGGTGCCTTTTCACTGCTTGCCTTTTCGGGAAAGCGTTTCTAAGATGGAGAGCCGCGCTCTCCCGCGGGTTAGCCAATCGGCGCGCTCCGGTGCTTGCCACATCCCCTGGACCGAGGTTGGTCATCTCTTCTGCCGCTGAAGAACGCCTGTGGTAAAGGGTCTTCAAAAGAAGCATTGGCTCGTGCAGGTCCTCCGGCGGGGCGGCCTTCCGGACACGGAAGAGCTGGACCTCGACCCGGGGATGCCGGCGGCCGAAGCCTGGATGACGGTGTGCGACATGACCGGCATCACCCAGGACCGGCTGGCGCAGCACGTGGCCGATTACTTCCGGCTGAAGGTCGCCACGCTCGACACGGCCGAGCCGAACGCCATCAAGCTGGTTCCGGAGAAGATCGCGCGGCAGTACCTGATCTTCCCCATGAAGGAAGACGATCGCCAGCTCACCGTCGCGACCAGCGACCCCACCAATTTCGCGGCCGAGCAGGCGCTGGGCTTCATCTCCGGTCGCAAGGCCGTCTTCGAGGTCGCTCCGCCCCCGTTCATCCTCGACTTCATCAACGCGAGCTACAGCCCGGACGGCGTGATCGAGTCGCTGCTCAGCCGGGTGGATGAAGCCATCGCCAGCTCGGTCTCGGTGATGAAGGGGGATGACCAGGATGCGGTGACGGAGGCCGAAGCGGAAAGCGCGCCGGTCATCAAGCTGACCAACCTGATCCTGCGCGACGCCGCCATGAACGGTGCGAGCGACGTCCACATCGAGCCGGGGGCCAGCGGTGGGACGGTCCGGTTCCGGATCGACGGCGTGCTCCGCAACTACATGCAGCTGCCGCTGCCGGCGCTGATCCGGGTCGTCTCCCGGATCAAGATCATGGGCAACCTCGACATCGCGGACAAATGGCGTCCCCACGACGGCCGTACCCGGGTCATGGTGGAGGGTCGGCCGTACGACATCCGCATCTCGACGGTCCCGACCCGGGAAGCCGAGAAGGTGGTGCTCCGGATCCTGAAGGGCGGGCAGGCGGCGAAGCTGAGCGAGATCGGCCTTCCCGCCTGGGAGCTGGGCCGGCTGCGTCAGCTCCTGTCGAACCGCGACGGGATCGTCTGCGTCACCGGCCCCACGGGCTCCGGGAAGACGACCACGCTGTATGCCGCGATCCGCGAGCTGGCCACCGGCGAGGTCAACATCATGACGGTGGAGGACCCGGTGGAGTACGAGCTGCCGGGGATCACGCAGATCCAGGTCCAGCCGAAGCGTGGCGTGACGTTCGCCGGCGCGCTCCGGGCCATCCTGCGCCAGGATCCGGACGTGATCCTGGTGGGCGAGATCCGGGACCAGGACACGGCCCAGGTGGCAGTGCAGGCCGCCATGACCGGGCACCTCGTGCTGGCGACACTCCACACGAACGACGCCGTCAGCGTCGTCGCACGGCTGCTCGACATCGGCCTGGACCGCGCCAGCATCGCGGCCACCCTGCGGGGCGCGCTGGCCCAGCGCCTGGTCCGGAAGGTCTGCGACGAGTGCGGCGAGCCGATCCGCGGCGAGATGACCGAGGACGAGATCCGCCTGGCCAAGCTCTACAACCTGCGCCCGCCGATCCGCAGCGTGGGGTGCCGCCGCTGCGCCGAGACCGGGTACCGCGGGCGGATCCCGGTGCAGGAAGTCTTCGTGGTGAACACCACGATCAGCGATCTGATCAACGGGGGCGGCACGTACTCCGAGCTGTACGCGGCGTCCGTCTCTTCCGGCATGCGGCCCCTTCTGCACGTGGGGCTGGAGCGGGTCCGGAGCGGTGAGACGACGCTGGACGAGCTCGAGAGGGTGCTCGGGCTCGAGGCCGAGGAAACGGCGGCGAGCTCCGAGGCGCCGGAGCGGCAGAGGGACGAGGCGTACGGGGCGGAGCCCGCAGCCGCCGCTCGTGCCGAGCCAGACCTCACGCCGCCCGCGGAGACTATCGAGCCGGAGGATGAGCCGCTTCCGGTGACGGCGGACGCCTCTCCTCTGCGGGCCGGCGTGCGCGCGCCGGACCTCGCGGACGATGACGACATCCCGATCATCGATCTCGACCAGCTGGAAGCGGACCTGGGGACGGGCGGTTCGCCAGCCGTGGCCCCGCCGCTCGCTCGCGAGCAGGTGGAGGAGGCCCTGCCGCGGACCGCCCGCCCGCCCTCGGGGCTCTCGCTGGGCGGGGGCAGCGAGGAGGCGCCGATCCTGGTGGTGGATGATGACCCCGAGGACCGTCTGCTGGTGCGCACGATCCTCCAGAAGCACGGCTTCCGGGTGGAGGAGGCCCGGGACGGGGACGAAGCGCTCCTCATGATCGGGATGGGCGACACGCACGCGCTGGTCGTGCTGGACCTCGAGATGCCGACGCTGGACGGGCGGGAGGTGCTGCACCGTCTCCGCTCTTCGGGCTCGACCATCGCTCTTCCGGTGATCGTGCTGACGGGCTCGCCGGATCCGGACGACGAGTATCGGCTGATGGAGGCGGGGGCGGATGACTACCTCCGCAAGCCTCTCGACCCGCCACGCTTCATCGCGCGAGTGCGGGCCACGCTGCGCCGGGCGAGGATGACGTAGGTGGGCGACGATGTCCTCGAAGGCGCCGCGCTGGAGCGGCTGCTCCGCATCGGCGGGCAGGACTTCCTGCTGGAGATGATCGACCTGTTCCTCCAGCACGCGCCGGAGCGCATTCGCGCCGCCACCGCTGCGGCCGCGAGGGGAGACGACCAGGCGCTCTACCGGGCCGCGCACTCGCTGAAGTCGACGGCGGCGAACCTGGGCGCGCGCGCGCTGCAGCAGATTGCGGAGCGGGTGGAAGGGCGGGCGGCGGCGCAGGATACGGCGGGCATCCCACCTCTTCTCGACGAGATGGCCGCCCGTTACGACGAGGTGAGGCAGCGGCTGGAGGCGGAGCGGAGGCGGCGTTCAGGAAGGTGACAGTGACAGGCCATGCTAACGGGGGCAGAAACGTGAATCCGAACGAGACCAATCCGCCGCGGCGGCTCCGGCTGTTCCTGCGGGACCACCGTGTCCTGGACGCGAACGCCAGGGTCCCGCAGGGGCAGTTCCTATCGACATACCTGGCGAGCCGAACGCGCTACGTGAACCTCACGGCCGTCGACTGGATGGGGACGGCAGAGAAGGTCCCTCACATGGCGCTCAAGGTAGACAAGATCCTGTGGGCCACCTCGCAGGACGGCGAGCTGCCGCTGACCAGCGCCCAGGCCGCAGCGGCCGCGCGCAGGGTCGAGGTGGAGCTCGAGGGAGGCTACTTCCTCTCGGCCGGGCTCCTCCTCGTGCAGAACCAGCGCCTCAGCGACTATCTCCAGTCCGCCCCGCCCTTCGTCCCGCTCCGGAAGGCGGAGCTGCGCCCGCGGGGGAAGGGGCTCGGGGACATCGTCGTGAACCAGGAGGCGATCCAGGTGGTGCGCGAGCTCGGGCCGGCGCCCGAGCTGGCCGCCACCGAGGAGGAGGAAGCGGTCCCGAGGTCGTAGAGGCCCCCGCCGCCGGCGGCGGCCCGTCCGTACCTTTCAGCCTCGGTACGGACGGGCTATCTTCTGCCCCTTCATGGGGGTGGAGGTCGAAGTCACCGGAATCGCGGCAGGCGGCGCGGGCGTCGGGCGTCTGCCGGACGGACGGGTCACGTTCGTGCATCGGACCGCCCCCGGCGACCGGGTCGTGGTGCGGGTCGTGGAAGCGCGGAAGCGCTGGACCCGCTCGGAGCTGATCGCCGTGCGCGAGGCCTCGCCGGACCGGCGGCAGGCGCCATGTCCCCATTACGACCGCTGCGGCGGCTGCACGCTGGAGCACCTCACGTACGAGGCCCAGCTCCACGCCAAGGCCCACATGGTCGTCGAGGCCCTCCGACGCATCGGCGGCCTCGACGCCGATGAGCCTCCGATCACGCCGTCACCGTCCGAGTTCCGGTACCGCAACCGGGTCACGTTCACCCTGCGACGGGACCGCGGCGGCGTGACGGCGGGGTTCCACGCGCTGGAGCGGCCGGACACGCTGGTCGATATCGGATCCGACTGCCTCCTCCCCGAGGAGCCGGTGGCGGACGCGTGGGGCGCGCTGCGACGCGAGTGGGGCCCGGAGGCGCGGCGTCTGCCCTCGGGGAACGAGTTGAGGCTGATGCTGCGGGCGACGGAAGCCGGATCGGTGGCGCTGGCGGTGGACGGCGGCTACGCCTCCGGACGCCCCGAGGAGCTCCTCGCCGCGATCCCCTCCCTGGAGGCGATCTGGCACCGGCCATCGGGCGCCGGGGAGTACCGGCTGATCGGCGGCGCGGGGCTCCGCGACCGGTGGGCGGATGAGGACGTGGAGCTGAGCGGAGACGTGTTCACGCAGGTGAACCGCGGAGCCGCCGCCCTGCTGGAGGAGCACGTGCTGGAGCGGCTTCGGTCTGCCGGCGCCGGGACGGTGCTGGACGGCTACTGCGGGGTCGGGCTGTACGCGCGGCGGCTCACCAGGGACGGGATCGAGGTGGTCGGGATCGAGGCGCATCCCGCGGCGCTGGAGGAGGCCCGCCGGGCCGCCCCCGCCGGTCGATTCCTGGAAGGCACGGTCGAGGGGCGCATCGCCGAGGCGCTGCCGGTGGACGCCGCGGTCCTGAACCCGCCCCGAGCCGGGCTCCACGCCGTGGTCCCGGACCGGCTGCTGGAGCGGCCACCGTCGCGGCTGCTGTACGTGAGCTGCGACCCGGCCACGCTGGCGCGGGATCTCGAACGGCTGAGCCCGGGGTATCGGCTGGCGGGGCTCCGGTGCTTCGACCTGTTTCCCCAGACCGCCCACGTCGAGACCGTGGCCGAGCTCGAGCGGGTGGGCTGACGAACGGATGGCATGCGCTACTACGTGACGGTGAGCGGACGGACGCTGGAGGTCGAGCTCGCGGGGGAGAGTCCGCTGGTCGACGGTGTTCCGGTGGCCGCCGAGCTTTCCCTGGTCCCGGGCACGCCGACGCGTCACCTGGTCGTGGAAGGCCGATCCCATGTCCTGGTCGCGTCCAATGAGGGCGGCGGCCGCTGGGAGCTGCACCTGGACGGCGAGCGCTTCGAGGTCGACGTGGTGGACGAGCGGACGCGGGCGATCCGGGCGATGACGGGGCACGGGGCGGCGGCGGCGGGGCCGAAGCCGGTGAAGGCGCCCATGCCCGGGCTCATCGTGGGTGTCCAGGTGGCGGTGGGGGACCGGGTGGCCAGGGGAGCGAGCGTGGTCATCATCGAGGCCATGAAGATGGAGAACGACCTGAAGGCCGAGCGGGCGGGGGTGGTCGCCCGCATCCTCGTCGAGGCCGGTCAGCCGGTGGAGAAGGGGGCGGTCCTCGTCGAGTTCGAGGCCCAGGAGGGGGACGCCGGTGACTGACGGGTCCGATCAGGTGATGACGACCAGCGGCACCCCCGTGGAGCCGGTGTACGGACCCGAGCACGCTGCGGATCCCCGGTCCCTCGGCGAGCCCGGCGCCTTCCCGTTCACCCGCGGCGTCTATCCGACCATGTACCGCGGCCGCCTGTGGACCATGCGGCAGTACGCGGGCTTCGGCACGGCGCAGGAGACCAACGAGCGCTACCGGTACCTCCTGGACCACGGCCAGACGGGGCTGAGCGTCGCGTTCGACCTGCCCACCCAGATGGGGTACGACTCCGACGCCGCCATGGCCGACGGCGAGGTCGGGCGGGTGGGAGTGGCCATCGACTCGCTCGAGGACATGCGGACGCTGTTCGACGGCATCCCCCTCGATCGGGTCTCCGTCTCCATGACCATCAACGCTACCGCGGCGATCCTGCTGGCCCTCTACGTGGCGCTCGGCGATGAGCGGGGCGTGCCCCGCGCGAAGCTCTCCGGCACGATCCAGAACGACATCCTGAAGGAGTACATCGCCCGGGGCACCTACATCTACCCGGTGGAGCCGAGCCTGCGCCTGGTCACCGACACGTTCGCCTTCTGCGCCGAGCAGGTGCCTCGCTGGAATACGATCTCCATCAGCGGCTACCACATCCGCGAAGCGGGATCCACCGCCGCGCAGGAGGTGGCCTTCACGTTCGCGAACGCCATCGAGTACGTGGACCGCGCCATCTCCGCGGGGCTCGTCGTCGACGACTTCGCCCCCCGCCTCTCCTTCTTCTTCGCCGCCCACAACGACCTGTTCGAGGAGGTGGCCAAGTTCCGGGCGGCCCGACGGTTGTGGGCGCGTCTGATGCGGGAGCGCTACGACGCATCGGACGCGGCGTGCCGCCTGCGCTTCCATACGCAGACCGGCGGCGTCACGCTGATGGCGCAGCAGCCGCTGAACAACGTGGTCCGGGTCACGGTCCAGGCCCTCTCGGCGGTACTGGGAGGGACGCAGTCGCTGCACACCAACGCATACGACGAGGCGCTCGCGCTCCCCACCGCCGAATCGGCCAAGCTCGCGCTCCGGACCCAGCAGGTCCTCGCCCACGAGTCCGGGGCGGCACGGACGGCCGATCCCCTCGGCGGCAGCTATTATGTCGAGGCCCTCACGGACGCCGTCGAGGCGAAGGCCAGGGAGTACCTCGCCGAAGTCGACCAGCGGGGCGGCGCCGCCCGGGCGATCCCGTACCTCCAGGAGGAGATCCACCGCGCGGCGTACGACCACCAGAAGGCGGTCGAGGCGAAGGAGCGGATCATCGTCGGGGTCAACGAGTACCGTGAGGAGGAGCGCGCCGGGCGGATGGAGCGGCCCGACTACTCCGCGCTGGAGGCAGGGCAGCGGGAGCGGCTGGCCGAGCTCCGCGGCCGCCGCGATGATGGCGCCGTCCGTCGCGCGCTGGAGGAGATCCGGACGGCGGCCCGGGGGGGAGGGAACCTGCTCCCACCGATGGTGGAGGCCGTCAAGGTCCTTGCCACGCTGGGCGAGATCAGCGACCTACTGCGGGAAGAGTGGGCCGAGTACAGGGCGTAGCGACGCCCATATCGGAAAGCCGATCATACAACGATGCCGACGTACGAGTACCGGTGCCCGAAGGGGCACGAGTTCGAGAAGTTCCAGCGGATGAGCGAGCCGCCGGTCTCCGATTGCCCCGAGTGCGGCAAGCCCGCCGAGCGGGTGCTCTCCGGCGGAGCGGGCCTCCTCTTCAAGGGGCAGGGCTTCTACATCACCGACTATCGCAGCGACAGCTACAAGAAGGCGGCGGAGAAGGACAGGCCGTCCGGGGGAGGCACGGCGGACAGCGGGTCGTCCAAGGGCGAGTCGAAGGGTGAGTCGAAATCGGAGTCGAAATCGGAGTCGAAGTCGGAGTCGAAGTCGGAGTCGAAGGGGAAGTCATCCGGCTCCTCCGGGTCCGGCTCGAAGGGGAGCGAGTGAGCGCGACGGACCGCCTGCGCAGCAAGCTGGCGGAGGCCGCGGAGGCGCTCGGGGCCTCGGGGGCGGAGGTCCAGCTGGAGCGACCCCGCAACGCCGAGCACGGCGACTGGGCCACCAACCTGGCCCTGACGCTGGCCGGACGGCTGAAGAAGCCGCCCCGGTCCATCGCCGAGGAGCTAGTCGGGAGGCTGGACCTGACGGGCGCCGGCGTCCGCACCGCGGAGGTGGCCGGGCCGGGATTCATCAACTTCCGCCTGACCGGCGCCGCGGTGGAGTCGCTGCTCGAGCGGATCCTGGCTGCCGGCGCCGCGTTCGGCCGGAGCGAGGCTGGCACCGACGAGCCCATGATGGTCGAGTGGGTCTCGGCCAACCCGACGGGGCCGCTCCACTTCGGGCACGGCCGCCAGGCGGCGCTGGGCGACGCGATCTGTGCTCTGCTGGAGTGGACCGGCTGGAGCGTGCACCGGGAGTTCTATTACAACGACTCGGGCAAGCAGATGGAGCTGCTGGCCCGCAGCGTGTGGGCGCGATACCAGCAGCTCCTGGGTGACGCGGCGGAGGTGCCGGAGGGGGGCTATCACGGCGAGTACGTGCTGGACGTCGCCGAGCGGTTCCGGGAGGCCGAGGGCGATGCGTACCGCGGCGACGACTCCGACGTGGTGCTGGACGCGATGCGCCGCTTCGCGGTCGCAATGCTCCGGGCCGAGCAGGACCGCGACCTGACGGACTTCCGGGTCCGCTTCGATGAGCATTTTCTCGAGTCCTCGCTCTACTCGGAGGGGAGGGTCGACGCCACGATCCGCGGCCTGAAGGAGACGGGGCTCACCTACGAGCACGAGGGCGCGCTGTGGCTCCGTACCACGGAGTTCGGCGATCAGAAGGACCGGGTGATGGTCCGGAGTAACGGCCTGCCCACTTACTTCCTGCCGGACGTCGCATACCACCTGTCCAAATGGGAGCGGGGGTTTCGGCACGCGATCAACGTCCAGGGCTCCGATCACCATGGAACGGTGCCGCGGGTGCACGCGGGCTTGCGGGCGCTCGGGCTGCCGGAGGGCTATCCCGAGTACGTCCTGCACCAGATGGTCCGCCTCGAGCGCGGCGGCCAGGAAGTGAAGATCTCGAAGCGCGCCGGGGGCTATACGACCCTGCGGGAGCTGTACGAGATCGTGGGCGTGGACGTCGCCCGCTATTTCTTCCTGATGCGCAAACCGGAGGCACACCTCGTCTTCGACCTGGACGAGGCGCTGGACCAGTCGGACAAGAACCCCGTCTACAAGATCCAGTACGCCCACGCGCGGATGATGAGCATCTTCCGTAAGGCCGGCGCGCCCGCGGAGCAGCCCGGAGACGGCGCGGCGCCGCTGGCGCGGCTGGACACGGAGGCGGAGCGGGAGCTGATCAAGCAGCTCGCGCGATTCCCCGAAGTGGTGCAGCGGGCCGCCGCCGACCGTGCGCCCCACGTGGTCTGCGACTACCTTGAGGAGACCGCGGGCGCGGCCAATTCCTGGTATCACGCCGGGAATCCGAGCCGGAGCCCCGAGCTGGCCGTGCTCGTCGATGATCCGGAGCTGCGGGAGGCGCGACTCGCCCTCGCCCGTGGTGTCCGGATCGTGTTGCGCAACGGCCTCCGTCTTCTGGGGCTCTCGGCCCCGGATCGAATGGAGCGGGAGGAACAGGAATGAGCATACTCGTGGTCGGAAGCGTCGCCTTGGACCGGATCGAGACGCCGTTCGGGGTCGCCGAGAACGCCCTGGGCGGCGCGGCCACGTACTTCGCCGCCGCGGCCTCGCTGTTCCACCCCGTCCAGCTCGTCGGGGTCATCGGGGACGACTTCCCCGAGGACCGGCTCGCCTTCCTGTCGGAGCGGGGCGTGGACCTGGGCGGCCTCGAGCGGGCGAAGGGCCCCAGCTTCTTCTGGTCCGGCCGCTACCATTACGACCTGAACACGCGGGACACCCTCGAGACGCGCCTGGGCGTGTTCGCGGACTTCAAGCCCAAGATCCCGCCGCAGTTCAGGGATTCGGAGTGGGTCTTCCTGGCGAACATCGATCCCGAGCTGCAGCTGGAGGTTCTGGAGCAGGTGGAGGCGCCGCGGTTCGTCGCCTGCGACACCATGAACTACTGGATCGAGGGGAAGCGGGATGCGCTGCTGCAGCTGCTGCCGCGGCTGGACGCGCTGCTGGTGAACGACAGCGAGGCGCGGGAGCTCTCGGGCGAGTACAACCTGTTCCAGGCCGCCCGCTGGATCCGCGAGAAGGGACCCCGGATCGTAGTGATCAAGAAGGGGGAGCACGGCGCGCTGCTGTTCACCCGGGACAGCGCGTTCTTCGCTCCGGGCTTCCCCCTCGAGGAGGTGTTCGATCCGACCGGGGCGGGAGATTCCTTCGCGGGCGGGTTCATGGGCTGGCTGGGCTACGTCGGCGCCGTGAACGAGGAGGAGCTGCGCCGGGCGATGATCTACGGCTCGGCCACCGGATCGCTGGTCTGCGAGCGCTTCGGCATGGAGCGCCTCGTGGATGTCGAGGTCGACGAGGTGCACGAGCGGGTCCGCGCCTTCCGCCGGCTCACGGCGTTCGACCACCCTGTACAGGCGCTCCATGGCTGAAGGCCTCAGCTACCGGGACGCCGGCGTCGATCGGGAGGTGGCCGAGCGGGCCAAGAACCGGATCGGCGAGCTGGTGGCGTCCACGGAGACGGAGGGCGTCCTCTCGAAGGTCGGATCCTTCGGCGGACTGTTCCGCGTGCCGGCGGGATACCGCTCTCCGGTCCTGGTCTCCAGCGCGGACGGCGTCGGAACCAAGCTGAAGGTCGCGATGCGCGCGGGCCGGCACGACACGGTGGGACACGACCTCGTGAACCACTGCGTGGACGACATCCTGGTCGAGGGCGCCCGCCCGCTGTTCGTTCTCGATTACATCGGCATGGGGACCCTCGACGAGGGTGTGGTGGGAGCGCTGGTCACCGGCCTCACCCGCGGCTGCCGCGAGAACGGGTGCGCCCTCCTCGGCGGCGAGACCGCCGAGATGCCGGACTTCTACGATCCCGGAGAGTACGACCTCGCGGGCTTCATCGTGGGGATCGTCGAGGAGGAGGGTCGCCCGGCCGCCACCCGCGTCCGTGCCGGTGACGCGCTCGTCGCCATCGCGTCCAGCGGCTTCCACACCAACGGCTACTCGCTCCTCCGGCGGCTGTTGTTCGAGCGGCTCGGGCTGGACCTGGCCGACCCGTTCCCCGGCACCGACGACCTGGTCGGGGACGTTCTGCTCCGCGTGCACCGGAGCTACCTGGGCTCCGTGTGGCCGCTCCTCCAACGCGATCGGATCCACGCCCTCGCCCACATCACCGGGGGCGGGATCCCCGGCAACCTGGAGCGGTCGGTTCCCGCCGGCCTCCAGGGCGTGGTCGACCGCTCGAGCTGGCACGTCCCGGCGCCGTTCCGCGGTGTCCAGCAAGCAGGCTCGGTGGCGGAGCCGGAGATGTTCCGGACCTTCAACATGGGGGTCGGAATGATCCTGGCGGTCGCGCCGGCCGAGGCGGACGGAGCGGTCCACTCGCTACGGGAAGCGGGAGAAGATGCCTGGATCATCGGCGAGGTGCGCGATCGGCCGGATGGCGGGGACGCGGTCGCGCTGCTGTAGGGCGCCGACGCGCCCCGGCCGCCTGGCGGCGCTGGTCGCCGGCGTCCTCTGCGCCCTGCCGGCGGCGGCAGCGGCGCAAGATGACGACGCGGACTCGGTCTGCCGCTCCCTCCAGTCGCCGTCGGCGGTCTCCGAATGCCGTCTCTCGGTGGGCGCCGCCCGGATGATCCAGCCGCGCATGGCGGCCGCGCTCTTCGGCGGAAACCCCGTCCCGGGCACTGCCAGCACCCTCGGCATGCGCCTCGGCTCTCTACCGCGCATGAGCCTGGCATTCCGCGTGACCGGCGCACCCGCCGAGCGCCCGCCGATCCTCGACCGCACCGTCAGCGACGGAAGCCGTTCGCTCCTGGTCGGCCTGACCGCGGACGCAGCGCTCGGGGTCCTCACCGGCCTCTCCCCCCTTCCCACCGTCGGCGGCGTGCTGTCCCTCGACCTGATCGCACGCGCCGCGTTCCTCCCGCTCCCGGCGTCCGAGGGGTTCCACGACGGGGCCGCCTGGGGCCTCGCCGCGGGCGCCCGGCTCGGCGCTGTGCGGGAATCCTTCACGCTCCCCGGGATATCGATCACCGGCACCTACGGCCGCATCACCCGGACGGCGTTCGGGGACCCGGACACCGGGACCACCGACGGCTTTTTCGAAGGCGCCGTGACCGACCTCCGGATCGAGGTCGCGGCGACCAAGCGACTCGGCCTGATCGGCCTCACCGCCGGCGCTGCGCACGACCGCTATTCCAGCGACCTCACCGCCGGGTTCCGAGACGGCCTCCTGGGTCAGCGGCTCGAGGTGAGCGGGGACGCCGTGCATGGCCGCTGGTCCGCCTACGGGGACGCGGCGTGGACGCTCCTGATCTTCCAGGCTGCCCTCGAGGTCGGATGGCAGGACGCCCCGGTCCCGGATGGGCTTCCCTCGAGCGTGGACCTGGACCCGGTCGGCTGGTTCGGCGGCCTGTCCTTCCGGATCTCCATATAGCCATGTGGGCCACGCCTGGAGAGGACGGGCGGTTCATGCGGCGGGCGCTCGATCTGGCCGAGGTCGGATGGGGGCGCGTCCACCCCAACCCGCTCGTCGGTGCGGTCGTCGTCCGGGACGGGCTGATCGTCGGCGAGGGCGCCCACCGCGAGTTCGGCGGCGCGCACGCCGAGGTCGAGGCGCTCCGCGTGGCGGGGGACCGGGCTCGCGGGGCCACACTCTACGTCTCCCTGGAGCCGTGCGTCCACCACGGGAAGACGCCTCCCTGCGCCGACGCGGTGGTGCGCGCGGGTGTCCGACGGGTGGTGATCGCCACGGCGGACCCCTACCCGATGGCCCGCGGCGGCGCCGACCGTCTGCGGGAGGCCGGGATCGAGGTGACCCTCGGCGTGGAAGAGGCCGCGGCACGCCTGCAGAACGCCATGTTCTTCGGGCCGATCGAGCGGGGAAGGCCGTTCGTCGCGCTGAAGTTCGGGATGACGCTGGACGCGCGACTCGGGCGCGAGGGCGAGTCTACGCGCGTCACCGGCCCGGAAGCGGAAGCGGAGGTCCACCGTCTCAGGTCGGGCTTCGACGCCATCCTCATCGGCGGCCGCACGGCGCGCATCGACGATCCGCGGCTGACCGTCCGGCTCGCCGCGCCCGGTCGTGTGCCGCCGGTGCGCGTCGTGGCGGACGCGGCCGCCGACCTGCCCTTGAGCGGCGCCCTGGTGATGGGCGCCCGGGAGACGCCGGTCCGTGTCCTGGCCGGCGCCGGCGCGCCGGCGGACCGCGTGGAGGCGCTGGAGGCGGCCGGGGTACGGGTGATCCGGTGCGACCTGGCGGAGGACGGCAGGCTGGACCTGGCGGACGCGCTGCGGCGCCTCGGCGGGATGGACGTGCGCACCGTGCTCTGCGAGGGCGGGGGCCGTCTGGGGGCCGCGCTGCTCCGCAACGACCTGGTCGACCGCCTGCTCCTGTTCGTCGCGCCCTCCCTGATGGGCGATCGGGGCGTGCCGGCGTTCCCCGTCCGCGAGCAGGGCCGGGCCCGCCTGAGCCTGACCGGAATCCGGGCCGCGGGCGTCGATACCATGCTCACGCTGGACCGGGGCGCCTGATGTTCAGCGGAATCGTGGAAGCGGTCGGCCGGATCGAGACCGCCGAGGCGGTGGAGAACGGCCGCCGCCTCCGCATCGTCGCCCCGTTCGCCAGCGAGCTGGGGAAGGGCGACTCGGTGGCGGTCGAGGGGGTCTGCCTGACGGCCGTCGACGTGGCCGAGGCGTGGTTCGACGTGGACGCCATCGGCACCACGCTCTCCCGGTCCACGCTCGGCGCTCTCGCCCAGGGGAGCCCCGTCAACCTCGAGCGGGCGCTGGCGCTCGGGGACCGGCTCGGCGGGCACATGGTCCAGGGGCACGTGGACGGCGTGGGCGAAGTCGTGCGGATCGAGAGGAAGGGGGAGCACGTGCTGCTGGACGTCCGGCTCCCTCCCGAAGTCGACGAGGTGACCGTCCTCCACGGCTCCATCGCCGTCGCCGGCGTGAGCCTCACGGTCAACGCGCTCCCCGCCCCGGGCGTGGCGCAGGTGGCGCTGATCCCCTATACGTGGAACCACACCACGCTGCGGGAACTTCGGTCCGGGGACGGGGTCAACCTCGAAGGTGACATGCTGGGCCGGTTCGTGGTCGACTATCTGCGACGGAGCGGCCGCGGGAGGCCTGGATGAGCAAGGACATGAAGGGGTTCGACAGCGTCGACGACGCGATCCGCGAGATCGCTGCCGGCCGGCTCGTGATCGTGGCGGACGACGAGGACCGGGAGAACGAGGGCGATCTGGTCTGCGCCGCGGCGAACATCACGCCCGAGATCATCAACTTCATGGCCACGCACGGCCGTGGCCTGATCTGCACCGCCCTCACGCAGACCCGCGCCGACCAGCTCGGGCTCCCCCTGATGACCGAGCAGAACGACGAGGCGTTCCGGACCGCGTTCACCGTCAGCGTCGACGCGCATCCCAGGTTCGGCGTCACCACCGGCATCAGCGCCCGCGACCGCGCCCGCACCATCCAGCTCCTGGTGGATCCGGAAACGCGGCCCGGGGACCTCCGGCGCCCCGGCCACGTCTTCCCGCTCCGGGCCGTTCCGGGTGGCGTGCTCCGCCGCGTCGGCCAGACGGAGGCATCCGTGGACCTGGCGCGGCTCGCCGGCCTCCCGCCCGCCGGCGTGATCTGCGAGATCATGAACGACGACGGATCCATGGCGCGCCGCCCCCAGCTCGAGGAGTTCGCGCGGCGCCACGACCTCCGGTTCATCACCGTCGCGCAGATCGTCTCCTACCGGCTGGCCAACGAGCGCCTGGTCCGGCGCGTCGCCGAGGCGTCCCTCCCCACGGAGTTCGGGGAGTTCCGCGTCATCGCCTTCGAGAACCAGATCGACGGACACGAGCACGTCGCGCTCGTGCAGGGCGACATCGAAGGCCGGAAGAACGTGCTGGTCCGGATGCACTCCGAGTGCCTCACCGGGGACGTCTTTCACTCCGCCCGCTGCGATTGCGGACCGCAGCTCCACGCCGCCATGCGCCGGATCCACCAGGAGGGCGCCGGCGCGGTCGTCTACCTGCGACAGGAGGGGCGGGGGATCGGCCTGGCCAACAAGATCCGGGCGTACGCCCTCCAGGACGCGGGGCGGGACACGGTGGAGGCGAACGAGGTGCTCGGGTTCAAGCCCGACCTCCGCGACTACGGGATCGGAGCGCAGATCCTGCTGGACCTCGGGCTCAGCTCCATCCGCATCCTGACCAACAACCCCCGCAAGGTGGTCGGGCTCGAGGGCTACGGCCTGCGGATCACCGGACGCGAGCCGATCCAGGTGCAGGCCACCGACCACAACCGGGCCTACCTGGACGCCAAGCGCACCAAGCTCGGCCACATCCTGGGCGATGAGATCCAGCCCGCCCTCGGCGACTCGCCCGGCGCCAGCGCCGCGCCCGCCGCGCCCGCCGCGGCCCCTGCGCCCGCCGAGGCCGGAAGCCCGGCCCGCGATGCGGCCGGCGAGTGATGGCCGAGCTCGAGGGTACGCCGCGCGGGGAAGGGAAGCGGTTCGTCATCGTGGTCTCGCGGTTCAACGAGCTGGTGACGGAGCGCCTCCTGGAGGGTGCCGTCGGGTGCCTGCGCGAGCACGGCGTAGCCGAGGACGACGTCGAGGTGATCCGGGTGCCCGGGGCATGGGAGCTCCCCGGCGCCGCGGCGGCGGCCCTGCGGCGCGGCGGCCTGGATGGCGTGGTGGCCCTGGGCTGCGTGATCCGGGGCGAGACGCCGCACTTCGACTACGTGGCGGGCGAAGCGGCGCGGGGACTCCAGGATCTCGCGGTGCGCGAGACGATCCCCATCGCGTTCGGCGTTCTCACGACGGACACGCGGGAGCAGGCCGTGGCGAGGGCCGGCGGAGACCGGGGCAACAAGGGGTGGGAGGCGGCGCTGACCGTGCTGGAGGTGGCGGACCTCTACGACAGGCTTCGGCCGCGTGCGGGAGCGTAGCCGCGCCCGGGAGTGGGCGCTGAAGGTGCTGTACGCGTGGGAGACCCGCGGCGGCGACCTGCTGAGGATCCTCGAGGAGTTCATGTTCCGCCGCCGGATCGGGACGGAGCGGCAGCCCTACATGCGCCGGCTCGTGGAGGCCGTCGCCGCTGATGTGGCGGGAGTGGACCGGGAGATCCAGGCGTCGCTTACGAACTGGCGGCTCGAGCGCCTCTCCGCCATCGACCGGGCCATCCTGCGGCTCGCGGCCGCCGAGATGATCCATTTCGAGGATATTCCTCCCCGCGTCTCCATCCAGGAGGCGCTCGCGCTGGCGGAGAAGTACGGCACCGATCAGAGCCCCCGCTTCGTAAACGGGGTGCTGGACGCCCTGATGCGTCGTCTGGACGGGGCGTGAGGATCCTCGTCCTCAACTGGCAGGATCGGCTCGACCCGGCGGCCGGTGGGGCCGAGACCCACCTCCACCAGATCTTCGGACGACTCGCCGACCGCGACCATCGCGTCACCCTCCTGGTCTCCCGTCCCCGCGGCGCCCCCGCCCGGGCGGAGCTGGACGGCATGCAGGTGCACAGGGTGGGGGGGCGCTATACATTCAACGCGGCCGCCCCGGTGTACTACAGACGGGCCCTGAGGGACCGGGAGTTCGACGTGGTCGTGGAGGACCTGAACAAGGTCCCGCTGTTCACCCCGCTCTGGACCCGGGACCCGCTGGCCCTGCTGGTGCACCACCTGTTCGGCGCCACGGCGTTTCAGGAGGCCGCCGCGCCGGTCGCAGCGGCGAGCTGGCTGCTCGAGCGGCCGCTGGGCGTGGTCTACCGGGGCGTCCCGACGATGGCCGTGTCCCGGAGCACGGCGCAGGATCTGGTCGGGCGAGGGTTGACGGAGGAGACGATCACGGTGGTGCCCAACGGCGTCGAGATCGAGCGGCTGTCGCCCGGGACGCCGGCGGGGCGGTTCGATACCCCGACCCTGCTCTACCTCGGGCGGCTGAAGCGCTACAAGCGCGTGGACCTGCCGATACGGGCGGTTGCCCGGCTGCGTGAGGAGGGGATGGAGGTCCGGCTGGTGATCGCCGGGACCGGGGACCAGGAGCGGGCGCTCCGGGCGCTGGCCGCGAAGCTCGGAGTGGAGGACGCCGTGGAGCTGCGCGGCTACGTGGACGAGGACGAAAAGATCGAGCTCTTCCGCCGCGCGTGGATCCACGTGCTCACCTCCCCCAAGGAAGGGTGGGGGATCACGAACCTGGAAGCCGCCGCCTGCGGGACGCCGACGATCGCCAGCGATTCGCCGGGGCTGCGGGACTCTGTCGTGGACGGCGAAACCGGTTTCCTCGTGCCCCACGGAGACGTGGCGGCGCTGGCCCGGCGAGTGCGGGCGCTGGTCGCGGACGAGCCCCTCCGGGAGTCGCTGGGGCGAAAGGCGCGTGCGTTCGCCGAGCGCTTCACATGGGACCGCTCGGCCGAGGAGATGGAGAGCTTCCTCGCCGGAGTGGCGCGGCCGGCGTAGCAGGAAGTGAGGAGAGCGATGGACGTGGGGATCACCCATCCGGAAGGCGGCGTGTGGGGACACTGAGCCTCGAGCAGTTCATGGCGGACAAGGCCGGCGCGCTGGACCTCGAGCTCCTCGTGGGCGACGTGGCATCGAGCCAGCCCATCGAGGCGCCGAGCATCTCCAGCCCCGGACTCATTCTCACCGGGTTCAACGACCGGGCGCCCAGCGGCAGGCTCCAGGTGCTGGGGGAGACGGAGGTCGCCTTCCTGCGGTCCCTCGACCAGGCGGGGCTGGACGATGCGCTCGATCGCCTCTTCGCCCTGGAGATGCCGGCGGTTGTGGTCACGAAGGCCCTCGAGGTTCCGGCCGCGCTCCTCGACGGCGCCCGTGAGCGGAACATCCTGGTCCTGCGGACCTCGCTCAAGACGGGGGACTTCTACCGGCGGCTGCAGCCCTATCTGGAGGGCGTGTTCGCCCCTACGACCACGATGCACGGCTCCATGGCGGACGTCTACGGCGTCGGTCTGCTCATCGTCGGCCGCAGCGGCATCGGCAAGAGCGAGTGCGTTCTGGACCTCGTGGAGCGCGGGCACCGCCTGGTGGCCGACGACCTGGTGTTCGTGAGCAAGCGCGGAAACGACGTCCTGATCGCCCGGGGTCACGAGCTCCAGCGGCACCACATGGAGATCCGTGGCATCGGGATCATCGACATCTCCGCGCTGTTCGGTGTCCGGGCCATCCGTCAGCAGAAGAGGATCGAGGTCGTGGTCCGGCTCGTCGACTGGAACGACCGCGAGACCTACGAGCGGACGGGGCTGGAGGCCGAGGAGGTGGACATACTCGGTGTTCAGATGCCGCAGGTCACCGTGCCGCTGAACCCCGGAAAGAACATCACCGTGATCTCCGAGGTGATCGCGATGAACCACCTCCTGAAGTACTCGGGCGTGCATTCTGCCGCGCGGTTCAATGAGAGCCTGCAGGCGGCCATGCGCCCCGTACGGGACTACCTGGAGGAGGACTATGAGTGACGACGGCGTCCGCGGCATCGTCGTCGCCCACTCCGAGCTCGCCCGCGCTCTCATCGGCGCCGTCGAGCGGATCGCCGGGTCGGAGGAAGGCGCCCTGGTCCCGCTGAGCAACGAGGGGCTCGGCCCCGCCGACATACGGGAGAAGCTGGATGAGCTCGTGGGTGAGGGTCCCGCGATCGTCTTCGCGGACCTCAGGGAGGGGAGCTGCGGGCTGGCGGCCCGGCAGGTCTGCCTGGGCGGAGGGACGCGCGCTCTCATCACCGGCGTGAACCTTCCCGTCCTGCTGGACTTCGTCATGAAGCGCCACCTCCCTCTCGAGGAGCTCGTCCCCAGGCTCGTGGAGCGCGGCCGCGCGGCCATCGGGAGCGGTGTGGAGCTGCGGCCGTCGTGAGCATTCTCCTCTATCGGGTCGACGAGCGCCTGATCCACGGACAGGTGGTGGTCGGGTGGGGCGGACGGCTGAACCCGTCCCGGATCATCGTCGTGGATGACGACCTGGCCGCGTCCACATGGGAGCAGGAGCTCTATGCGGCGGGGGTGCCCTCGGGCATCGAGGCCGAGTTCCGCTCCGTCGCCGACGCGGTGGACGGTCTGCCGGAATGGGAGGGCTCCAGGGACCGGGCGCTGCTCCTGACCCGCGACATCGGCACGATGAGTCGCCTCGCTGCTTCGGGCTGCCTTCGCGGGCGCGAGGTGAACATCGGCGGGATCCATCACGGCCCCGGCAGGAGCCAGGTGCTGCACTACGTATTCCTGAACGACGCGGAGCGGCGGCAGCTCGAGGAAATGGCCCGGAATGGCGTGGAGGTGGTCGCACGGGACCTGCCGAACGCCCGCGGGGTCGGCGTCGAGGAGCTGGTACGCACCCGATGAGCTGGCTCGCCACCGGGCTCCTGGGCGGCTTCGTGGGACTGGACGCGACGTCCTTCCCCCAGATCATGATCTCCCGTCCCGTCGTCGCCGGCGTCCTCACCGGCGTCCTCTTCGGCCGGCCCGCCGAGGGGCTGGCGCTCGGATTCCTGGTGGAGGCCTTTTCATTGATCATCCTGCCGATCGGGGCCGCGCGATACCCCGAGTCCGGCACGGCCACGGTGGCCGCCGCGGCCGCCTACCTGGCCGCCACCCCCCCGGGGCTCCAGGCGGGCGCGCTCCTCCTGGCCCTCACGTTCGCCCTCGGCTGGGAGCGGATCGGCGGACAGACC
The DNA here is from genome assembly GCA_019347975.1 of Gemmatimonadota bacterium. Lineage (GTDB taxonomy): Bacteria > Gemmatimonadota > Gemmatimonadetes > Longimicrobiales > RSA9 > JAHWKI01. The sequence continues at coordinate 4,661 of JAHWKI010000003.1, read as the reverse complement.
GTGGTGCTCCAGCGACAGATCAACGGCCGTCGCCTCACCCGTGGGGGACCGCTGGCGGCCGAGGTGCTCGAGCGGCGCCATCTCGGCGCCATGACGCTGGACTTCGTTCGGGGCGGTCTGGTCGCGGCCATCGGTGGGCTCGCCGGCTACGGGCTCCTGCGCGTCCTGGCCCCCTTCTGGAGCCTCCCGCATCCCCTCACCCTGGCCATTCTCGGGATCGCGGCCGCGGGGATGCTCGGGACGGCCGTCCCCCTCTTCGGCGCCGGGCGTTCGGCCCGCGTGTCGCTCATCGCCGGCGTCCTCGTGGGCGTGGTCCTGGTCCTGGCGGTGAGATGATGCGGCTGCCGTGGCCGGTCATGGTCCGGGCGTTCGCCGTTCAGGGCTCCTGGAACTACGAGACGCTGATGGGGACGGGCTTCGCGTTCGTGATCCTCCCGGCGCTGCGCCGGCTGCACACGGATCCGGCCGCGCTCCACGAAGCGATCCGGCGGCACGAGGGCACGTTCAACAGTCATCCGTACCTGGCGCCCCTGGCGCTCGGGGCGGTCATCCGCATGGAAGAGGAAGGAGAAGATCCCGCTGTGATCGAGCGGTTCAAGGCAGCGTTGAGAGGCTCCCTCGGGACGCTGGGCGACCAGCTCATCTGGGCGGGCTGGCGCCCTCTCTGCGTCCTCGCGGCGCTGGTCCTGCTCCTCATGGGTGCGCCCTGGTGGGTGGCGATCGTCTCCTTCCTCCTGCTCTACAACGTCCTGCACCTCGTGCTCATGGTCTGGGGTCTCCGCCTGGGGCTGGCCGGCGGGCGCTCCGTCGCCGAGCGGCTGCGGGGGTCGGCGCTCCGCCGCCTCCAGCCGCGCCTGATGGCCGCGGGGTCGTTCGTCGCGGGGGTCGCCCTCGCCCTCGTCGTGCTCCGCGGCGTGCCGACCCTCGACATGCGCCCGGGCCACCTGTGGATCCCCATGGCGGTGCTGGCCGCGGCGGCCGGCGCGCGCTGGGGCGAGCGCGCCCGACGCTTCGGCGTCGCCGCGGTCGCCGTGACGGCGGTGGCCGGGCTCCTGGCGGGAGTCGTGACGTGAACGGGCCGGAGACGGTCGAGCGGAGCGTCCTGATTCAGAACAAGTACGGGCTGCACGCCCGTCCGGCGGCGGAGTTCGTCAAGAAGGCGCATGATTTCGAGTGCGACGTATGGGTTCGGAAGGCCGACCTCGAAGTCAACGGGAAGAGCATCATGGGAATGATGATGCTGGCGGCCGAGCGCGGGGCGGAGATCGTGATCCGGGCCAGCGGCCCGGGCGCCGCCGAGGCGGTCGACGTCCTTTCGGCCCTCGTGGATGGGAGATTCGGGGAGGAATGACGTGAGCGAGCGAACGGTCCGCGACGGAACGCCCGCTTCTCCCGGTATCGTGATCGGGCCGGCACGGGTTCTCGCCTGGGAGCGGCCGAAGGTGCCGCACCAGACGCTGGAGCCGGACGAGCTGAACTCCGAGATCGAGCGGTTCAGGGAGGCTCTCGAAGCCACCCGGCTCCGCATCCTGGAGATCCAGGCGGAGACCGCCGAGCGTCTGGGCCGCGTCGAGGCCCAGATCTTCGAGCCGCAGCTCATGATGCTCCAGGACTCGGACCTGGTGGGGGACGTGGAGTCCTACATCACCGAGAACCGGATCTCCGCCGCCCGCGCTCTCGAGCTGCGCGTCCTCGAATTCCAGTCCCAGTTCAGGCAGACCGGCCACCCCATGGTGCTGGACCGGCTCAACGATCTGCTCGACGTCGAGACGCGCCTCGTCCGGAAGCTCCTCGGCGTGGGCGATCCGGACGGCGTCCTCCACGGCATCGAGCGCCCCGTCGTCATCGTGGCCCGCGACCTCACCCCCAGCATTACCGTCCAGCTGGAGCCGGACCGGGTCCTAGGGCTCGCCACCGACGCGGGCACCCGGACCTCCCACTCCGCGATTCTGGCCCGCGCCCTGGGGATCCCCGCCGTGGTGGGGCTGGGCGACCTCTCGACCCAGGTGGAGTCCGGGGACGAGGTGGTGCTGGACGGCCGGGCCGGGCGGGTCATCCTGCACCCGACCGACCAGGAGCGGCGCGTCTACAGGGAGCGCGATATCCAGGTACGGGAATGGGAGCAGGAGCTGGTGCTGCTGGCGCACCTGGACCCGGTCACGCCGGATCGCCAGCCCGTTCAGCTCCGGGCCAATATCGACATGCCGGGAGAGGCGGCGACGGCACGGGAGCTCGGCGCCCAGGGGATCGGCCTGTTCCGCACCGAGTTCCTCGTCGTCGGGCGCCGGGTCCTTCCGGAGGAGGAGTATCAGTACCAGGCGTACCGGGAGGCGGCGGAGGCCTTCCCGCACCACGCGGTCGTGATCCGCTCGTTCGACCTCGGCGGTGACAAGTTCCCCCTGTTCCTCAACATGCCGGCCGAAGAGAACCCCATGCTCGGCTGGCGGGCGATCCGGCTGTGCCTGGACATGCCGGAGCTCTTCCGCACCCATGTCCGGGCCATGCTCCGCGCGACCGTCCACGGAGACGTCCGGATCATGCTGCCCCTGATCAGCGATGTGCGCGAGATCCGGCAGGCGCGAAAGATCCTGGAGGAGGAGGAGGACCGTCTCAACGAGGACGGCATCGCGTTCAACCCGGGCTACAAGCTGGGCGTGATGATCGAGACCCCCGCGGCGGCGCTCATGGCGGCCGAGCTCACGCGCTACGCGGACTTCTTCTCCATCGGCAGCAACGACCTGACGCAGTACACGCTGGCCGTCGACCGCAACAACGCCCGCCTGGCCTCGCGCTTCACCCCCTTTCATCCGGCCGTGGTCGAGCTGCTGCAGCGCACCGCCCGGGCGGGGCGGCACGCAGGCATCGAGGTGAGCGTGTGCGGCGAGATGGCCGGGAACCCCCTCGGCGTCTACCTGCTCCTGGGTCTCGGAATCACCGCCTTCAGCGTCGCCCCGTCCGCGCTCCCCGAGATCAAGAAGGTGGTCCGCTCGATCCCCGCGGGGGATGCCCGCGCGCACGTCGAGAAGGCGCTCGAGGCGTCCGACTCCGCGAGCATCACGGCCATCCTCACCGAAGGCATTTCCCAGTGGCTCGACCTCTCCCTCTTCTCCGGGCGCTGGAACTTGTCTCCGCAGGAGTGAAAGCCTACACTTCCGCTCCAATTTTTCCCTGAAACAGGCAGGACCAGTGGCGAACAGGCTGTTCACGTCCGAATCGGTGACCGAAGGGCACCCGGACAAGCTCGCGGACCAGGTCAGCGATGCGGTACTGGACGCGGTTCTGGAGATGGACCCGAACGCCCGCGTCGCCTGCGAGGTCCTCGTCACCACGGGCCTCGTCGTCGTCGCCGGCGAGATCACGGCGGACGAGCTCCCCGACTACGGCCCGGTGGTGCGCGGCACCATCTCCTCCATCGGCTACACCGAGTCGGGGTGGGGGATCGATGGGGCCACCTGCGGCGTGCTGGTCTCCCTCGATCGCCAGTCCCCGGACATCAGCCAGGGCGTGGATCCGGGCGGCGCGGGGGACCAGGGGATGATGTTCGGCTACGCGGTGGACGAGACGCCCGAGCTCATGCCCGCGCCCATCCTGCTCTCGCACCGGATCACCCAGCGGCTGGCGGAGCTCAGGCGGAGCGGTCGTCTGCCGTGGCTGCGCCCGGACGGCAAGGCCCAGGTCACCATGGAATACGACGGCGACCGTCCCGTCCGTGTCCATACGGTGGTCGTGAGCACGCAGCACGCGCCGGACATCGGTCTCGAGGAGATCCGCGAAGCGGTGGTCGAGGAGGTGATCGTTCCCGTCTTGCCGGACGAGCTCTTCGACCGCGGCGACTGCATCTTCCACGTCAATCCCACAGGCCGGTTCGTCGTCGGCGGGCCCCACGGGGACGCGGGCCTGACGGGCCGCAAGATCATCGTCGACACCTACGGCGGAGCGGGGCGACACGGCGGCGGCGCGTTCAGCGGCAAGGACGCGACGAAGGTGGACCGGTCCGGCGCGTACGCGGCCCGCTGGGCGGCCAAGAACATCGTCGCGGCCGGCCTCGCCGCGCGCTGCGAGATCCAGCTCGCGTACGCCATCGGTGTGGTCGAGCCCGTGTCCATCTACATCGACACGTTCGGCACCGGCCGGATCCCCGACGACCGGATCGCCGGGGCCGTGAAGGAGGTCTTCGACTTCCGCCCCCGCGCGATCATCGAGACCCTCGGGCTACGGTCCCCCATCTACCGTGAGACCGCCGCGTACGGGCACTTCGGCCGCGAGCCGACGGAGAAGGCCATCGATGGCCGCACGGTCCGGCTCTTCCCCTGGGAGCGGACGGATCGCGTCGATGCGCTGAAGGGGGCCGCCGACTGATCGGACGGCCGCCGGCGCCGTGAACCGGATCGGCCCTGCGGAGTACATATCGGGGAGGGGTCGGTGGAAGAGCAGGCCGGCAGGAGTCGGGTGGCACGCGTCCGGACACACGAGCCGACGCACCGCCCGACCCCGATCGGCGCAGCGGAGGGGCAGGATGATCGAAGTCACCGTACAGAGTCTCGGGCTCGACCGTAGCTCGAACACCCCGGTCGTGATCCTCCAGGAGAAGGATGGGACGCGCGTGCTGCCCATCTGGATCGGTCCCGGAGAGGCGAGTGCCATCGCCATGGAGCTCGCCG
>JAHWKI010000109.1 GCA_019347975.1 Gemmatimonadota bacterium | reverse complement strand
TGATAGCTGTTGGACAGGTAACGGATCACCGCGCCCGAGTCCGTCGGCAGCCCCAGCTCCTCAGGATCGAATTCCGGTGCGCCCGGCGCTTCCCGGGGCCGCTCCTCCGGACCCCGCTCGCCCGCTGGCGCCGCCTCCGCACGAGGCTGCGGTCCCGTCTCCGCCGGCTTCGACTCCGCGGCCGGCTTCGACTCCGCGGCCGGCTTCGACTCCGCGGCCACCTTCGACTCCGCCGCAGGCTTCTCCTCCACCGCGGGCTTCGCTTCCGGCGCGGACGCCTTCGCGCCGCCTCCGGCCACTCCGACTGCCTGCCCCGGCAGCAGGGGCGGCGGTCCCTCCGGTGCCTTCGCCCGGCGGTCCCGGCGTCCGTACTTCGGGCCGGCGGGCTTTGCGGCAGCCTCCGACTCCGCCTTCTTCGGCTCCGGCTTCCTCGGCTCCGGCTTCGGGGCCTCCGCCTTCGGCTCCGGCTTCTTCGCTTCTTCCTTCTTCGCCTCCGGCTCGGGGGCTTCGGCGATCACTTCCGGGGCCTCCGGCGCCTGTGTCTCCGCCTTCGCGGACGCGGCTTCCGTCGCCTGCGTGCCCTTCTCGCTCCGTTCCTGGCGCCGCGAGCGCTCCTCGCGCTGGGCGGCCGGCTTCTCCTCGGCCTTGGGTGACGGGGCCGGCTGCGTGGCCTGGGTTCCGGCTTCGGCCGGGTCGCGCCGCCGCTGCTCCCGCTTCCCGCCCGAAGGCCCGGCGCTGGAGGGCAGACGCGCCTCGTAATACCCCTCGCTGGTCCGCTGGAGGTCGATCACCTCCGCGTCATGGCTCTGACGCAGGAACCGGCTGAACTTGGTGAAGCCGAGCTCGGATTCGTCCCAACCCGGCTCGAGCTCGAGCATCTTCCGCTTGATGTCCGAATCCCGCGCGCCCTGATCGGTGCCGTCGATCAGTTCCCGGATCGCGCGCTTCAGCAGCTCGTAGCCCTGCTCCACGTCCTCGACACGACGCTCCCGCGTCTTCGGCTCCGGCTTCGGCTTCTGGGCGGCCCTGGACGCGGGCGCCGTCTTCTTCTCCTCCCGGATCTCCCTGGGCGGCTCCGGGCGCTTGCGACCGCGTCCCCGCGGTTCCTCGCGCCGGCTCCTGCCCTTCTTCTCTTCCCGCGCGGGTGCCGCGCCGGTCAGCGGCTGCACTTCATACTGCCCGTTCCCCAGCTTCCGCAGCGCGAGCCGGTTGCGGGAGGCCGCCTCGGTCAGGAACTTGTTGAACTTGCTGTAGCCGATCTCAGCCTCATCGAAGCTCGGATCCATGTCGAGCATGACCTGCTTCAGGCGATCGGAGCGCATGACGTCATCGGCGTCGGCCATCTGGTTCACCGACCGCTCCACCAGCTCCCACGGGTCGATGGCGCTCACCGTGTCCTCCTCGCCGGCCTTGGTGAGCCCCGTCAACGACGAGTAGCTGAAGTATTCATCGCAGTTCTGCACCAGCAGGTCCGACGCGGACTCCCGCAGCCCCACGCCGATCACGTACTTCCCGTACTCCTTCAGCTTCAGCACCAGCGTGCTGAAGTCCGAGTCGCCGGACAGCAGGATGAACACCCCGATCTCCGGCCGCGTGAACACCAGCTCCAGCGCGTCGATCGCGAGGCGGATGTCCGTCGCGTTCTTCTTCGAGCTGCCGTAGGCGGGCGCGAAGATCAGATCGACCGACGCCTCGCTCAGCGGCACGATGTACTGGGCGTAGCGGCGCCAGTCCGCGTACGCCCGCTGCACCGCGACCTTCCCCTTGATGATGTCGCTGTTGAGAAGCTCCTTCAGCTGCCGCGTCAGGTCGCTCCGGATGCCCATCGTGACGTTGTCGAAATCGATGAGCAGTGCTGCGTTGGGCGCGCCGACCGGCACACCCGAGTGCCCCTGATGAGGGGCCATGAGATGCCTTTGCATTTCCTCGCGTTACTTTCGTTTCCTGGTTCGTCCTGCGCGAGGCCCTTCTCCGCCACGCGGAGCCATCGTTCCGGACCGGGTGGCGGCGGACCCGTTGGGTCGGCCGGCAGCCGGTTCATTCCGGTGCGATGCCCGCGAGACTACCGAAGAGTCCCGCTATGAGTTGTTAAGGCCGCCGGCTCGATTCCTCTGCGCTCAGCATCCGCGCCAGCTCGACACGGCGGACCTTCCCGCTCCCGGTCAACGGGAACGAGTCGAAAAAACGGACCAGGTCAGGGACCTTGAAGTCCGCCAGCGCGCCCCGGCACCATTCCTTGATTTCTTCGCCGGTTATGATCGCGCCTTCGACGGGCACGACGCACGCGCACACCACTTCTCCGAGGACCTCGTGCGGCAAGCCCACCACGGCCACGTCCATCACGGCCGGGTGCGCGTGCAGTCGGTCCTCAACCTCGCGCGGGTACACGTTGAACCCGCCCCGGATGATCAGCTCTTTCCGCCGCCCCACGATGTGGAGGAAGCCCTCCTCGTCGATCATTCCCAGATCGCCCGTGAGGAAATAGCCATCCTCATCGAACGCCTGCGACGTTTCGCCGGGCTGCCGGTAGTAGCCTTTCATCACTCCGGACCCTTTTACCCCGATCTCGCCGATACTCTCCTCCGGCAGGATGCTGCCGTCGAAATCGAGGATCCGCATGTCCACGCCGGCGAGAGGCTTCCCCACCGTGAAGACCTGCTTGTCCGCCGGGTCGTCCGGCCGCGTCACCGCCACCGTCGACGCCGTTTCCGTGAGGGAGTACGCCACGCAGAGCGCGGGGCACAACCCGTCCCGGATCCGCTTAACCAGCTCGTCTCCTACCGGAGCCCCGGCCACGATTCCCGCCCGCAGCGAGGAGAGGTCGTACGAGCGCTCCTCCAGCTCCCGCAGCTCCGTGATGAACACCGTCGGGACCCCGTAGTGCACCGTCGCGCCGTGCCGCTCCACCAGCGCCAGCGCCTCCGACGCTTCGAACTGGTCCTGCAGCACCAGCGACGCGCCCGCCACCGCGGTCCCCAGGATCCCGGGGCCCAGGCCGAACACGTGGAACACCGTCGTCACGCCGAACACCACGTCGTCCGGCCCCAGACCGATCGCGTCGCACGTCTGCGCGGCCGTCACCAGCAGGTTCTCGTGCGTCAGCGACACGCCCTTCGGCTTCCCCATCGTACCGGACGTGTACAGGATCGTGAACACGTCCGACGGGGTGACCTCCGGCCCCTCGAAATCCCGCCCCTCCCCACTCGAGATCAGATCCTCGAACTGGTAGATCCGGTCGTCGTACCAGAGGTCCGCCTGCCCGACCGTGACCACGTACTGCAGCTCCGGCAGCGACGTGAGGAACCCCTCGAACAGCTCCAGGTAGTCCACGCCCCCGAAGTGCTCCGCGCAGATCACCGCCGCCGCCTCCGAGTGGCGCAGCATGTACTGCAGCTCGGGGACCGTGTAGCGCGGGTTCAGCGGCACGATCACCGCCCCCAGCTTCGCCGCCGCGAACAGCGAGATCACGAACTCCGGCCAGTTCGGAAGGTCCAGCGCGACCCGGTCCCCCGCCTCGATCCCCAGCTCGTGCAGCGACGCCGCCAGCGCTTCCGCCCGCTCGTTCACCTGTCCGTATGTCAGCGTGCGGTCCCCGGAAACCAGAAAGGCGCGCCCCGGATCCTCCGCGGCACGCGCCCCGAGCGCTTCGGCGACCGTCCTGCCCTTCACGCGCTCGACGAGCGCCATCACGCCTCCGTCCGCAGTAATCCGGCCCGTCCGCGCGGGACAGGAGATGGGCCTGCAAAGCCGCAGAAAGATACTCGGCTGCTCATCGAGCGTCAAACCACGGAGCGGGAGGTGTTTCCCCATTTTTCACGCCGCCGGTGGGAAGTCCGGTCGTCCCGCGGCACGCGTGGGGCGCGGAGGGCGAGGTTCGAGGTTGGAGGGAGGCGTCGAGGCACGAGCAGCGAGGCCGAAGGCGAAGGCGAGTCTACGGTGTGAAGGGGAGGGAGAGTCGGGTCGGGGTGTGAGGGCGAAGGCGTCCCCGCCACCGCCCCAGATCCCTCCGGCTCCGGTAGTCGACGTTCTTCGCAACTTCAGAGCGCTCCGGCCGCGCCTCTCGCCTCCTCCAGCGCCGCCAGCACCGCGCGATCCGGCGCTTCGTGGGTCCACCCTTCCGCGCTCCGGGCCACCGCGCCGATCCGCTCGACCAGCGTGTACCGGACCGCGCCGCGACGCGCCTTCTTGTCCGTCCGCGTGGCCTCCAGCACCGCCGCCGGATCCAGCTCGCCGGGGAGCGACGCCGGGAGCCCCAGCGCCCGGAGAAGCGCTCCGAGCCGCGCCGCCGTCCCGCCCTCCGTCACCCCCGCCCGCTCACCCAGTCGCGCCTCCACCACCATCCCCATGGCCACTGCGGGGCCGTGCGGTACACGGTAGCCGCTCGCCCGCTCCACCGCGTGGGCGATCGTGTGGCCGAAGTTGAGCGCCGCGCGCGCCCCGCCCTCCCGCACGTCCGCCGAGACGAACGCCATCTTCACCCGGACCGAATCCACCACCACGCGCCGCAGCGCGGCGCTGTCCCGCCCCAGCACGTCCGAGGCGTGGGCCTCGAGCCACCCGAACCCCTCTTCGTCCGAGATGGCGCCGTGCTTCACCACCTCGGCCAGTCCCGCCCTCAGCTCGGAATCCGGCAGCGTGCCCAGCACGTCCGGATCGGACAGGACGAGCCGGGGCTGCCAGAACGCGCCCGCCAGGTTCTTCCCCGCCGCCAGGTCCACCCCGGTCTTCCCGCCGATGGCCGCGTCGACCATCGCCAGGAGCGTGGTCGGGACCTGGACCAGCGGCACGCCGCGCAGGAAGGTCGCCGCGACGAACCCGGCGACGTCGCACGTGACCCCGCCACCGAGACCGACGATGCACGCGTCCCGCCCGAAGCCATCCCCCGCGATGGACTCCAGCAGGCGGGCCCACGTCCCCGTCGTCTTCAGCGCCTCTCCCGGGGGGACCGTGTAAAGCCGGCCCGTCGGGCCGGCTCCCCCGGCTCCCCCGCCTCCCCCGCCCCGGCCGGCTCCCTCCACCCCTCTCAGCACACGGTCGCCATAGAGACCCGCCACGGTCTCGTCCGCGATCACCGCGTACCCGTGCGCCGGCACGTACTCCCCGAGCAGGTCCGGCAGCCGGGCGAGGAGCCCGGCCCCCACGGCGATCTCGCTCCGCTCACTGACGGAAGGAACCGTGAGGGAGAACCGGGCGGCACCGCCCCCGTCGGGAGCGGCACCGCCACCGTCGCCGGCACCGCTCATGCCCCGCTGGCCCTCTGGGACCGGCGGCGGTCGAAGCCGGTTCCGAGTCGCGTTTCCCGCACGAGCCAGCGGACCACGTCCTCGAACGAGCCGGTCTCCCGGTAGACGCGCCTGAGCCGGTCCGCGCCGCTGCCCCGCTCCAGCAGCTGCTCGACCCGAACGAGGACGTCCGTCTCCCCGAACGCCTCCGCTGTAGCGGCCAGCGCGTCCAGCAGCCGGCGGATCGCCGCGCGCACCGGGGTCCGGCCGGTCTCCGCCACCGGGTCGGTGAGGAAGCCGTCCAGTCCGTATCGCGCGGCGTGCCATTCGTTCTCCGTCAGGATGGCGCGCCAGGCGTCCGCGGAGAGCGAGCCCGCCGCGGGCGGCTCGATGCCTCCCTCGGCGACCCCCGCGACGAGGAGACGCGTCAGCCCGGCGATCGTCGCGGCGTCTTCCAGGCGCGGGCACGCGTCCGTCGCCCGGAACTCGATGGTCGGATACGAGAAGTGGGGACGGACGCTCCAGTACAGGTTTCCGCGGTCGCGGATCGACTCGCTGCGGAGTAGGAGCTCCATGAACTCGTTGAACTCCGCGTCGCTGTCGAAGCGCGGCGGGATTCCGGTATAGGGATACTGCCGCCACAGGATCGCCCGGTACGAGGCGAAACCGGTGTCCTCCGCGTCCAGGAAGGGGGAGCTGCACGAGAGCGCCAGGAGGTGGGGGACGAAGCCGCGGACCCGCTCCATGAGCACGGCCCGGTCCAATCGATCGGGGATGCCCACGTGGATGTGCATGCCGAAGATGTTGACCTCGCGGGCGATCCGGTCGTGGCGGAGCGCCATCTCCAGGTAGCGTTCCTCCTTGTGGATGGTGTGTCCCTGCCAGCCGCTGAACGGGTGGGTCCCCGCCGCCACGATCTCTAGCCCCTCCGCCGCCGCGGTCGTGGCCGCCTGGAAGCGGGCCCGGCTCAGATCCTGCTCGACCGCCTTCATGCTGTCGCAGACCTGCGTGCCGATCTCGACCGTCGTCTCGTGGAGCTCGCCCCGGATCTCGTCCGCCCAGTCCGTGGAGAGAACGTCGCTCGCGCGGCTGCGCAGCGCACCCGTCTCGGCGTCGACGAGCTGGTACTCCTCTTCCACCCCGATGGTGTACTCGTCACCCATCTGCCGCTTCTCCACGTCGTGTCGCTCTGTTCGGGAAGTTGTCCGGCGGGCGCCAGTGTGGCAAATGCCAGGCCTGTTTCAGACGCTCGCCCGCTCCCCGACAACGAAACTCTTCCATTCCTGGCAAGCACCACTATATTCGTTCCCGACACGGCGCAGGTGCCGTGGCCATAGGATGTTCGGTGACCAAGCCGCGCCGCCCGAACGGGCAGGCGCTTTTTTCATAGGGGTGCTCAGGAGACCATGCCGCTTCGAATAGGCCTGGCGTACAACGAGAAGCCGTCCGCCGAGGACGAGCCTCCAGGTAGTCCGCGTCCCATCGACGATCGTTTCGCCGAGTGGGACGACCCTTCGACGATCGCGGCCGTAGAGGCCGCGCTGGCCGGGGCGGGTGACGTGATCCGCCTCGAGGCCGATGAATCCTTCCCCGCCCTGCTGCGGGATACCCGACCCGACATCGTCTTCAACATCGCGGAAGGGCTCCACGGCCCCAACCGGGAAGCGCACATCCCGGCGATCTGCGAGTTCTTCGACGTCCCCTACACCGGCAGCGATCCGCTCGCCCTCTGCCTCAGCCTGGACAAGCGCCGGGCCAAGGAAGTGTGGGCGGCCGCGGGCGTGCCGACTCCGGACGGCATCGTCGTCTCCGGGCCGGCGGACCGGAGCCATGCCCTGAGCGTCCCCGTCCCGGCCATGGTCAAGCCGCTCTTCGAAGGGTCGAGCAAGGGGATCCCCGAGGCGGCCCTCTGCGCCAGCGCCGACGATGTCCTCGCCCGCGTCGATGCCGTCCTGGCCGAGTACCGCCAGCCGGCGCTCGTCGAGGAGTTCCTCCCGGGGCGCGAGTTCACCGTCGCCGTGATCGGGAACGGCGCGGCCGCGCGCGCGCTGCCCGTCGTCGAGATCCGCTTCGATGCGCTCCCGGCGGGCTCGAAGCCGATCTACGGCTACGAAGCCAAGTGGATCTGGGACACTCCCGAGCAGCCCCTCCAGATCTTCCGCTGCCCGGCCGAGCTCGATCCGGCCCTCCAGGAGGAGATCACCCGCACCGCCCTCGGCGCCTTCCGCGCCCTCGGCTGCCGCGACTGGGGCCGCGTCGACGTCCGCCTCGACGGCAGGGGTCGCCCCCGCGTGCTCGAGATCAACCCGCTACCCGGAGTCCTGCCGGATCCCGAGCAGAACTCCTGCTTCCCCAAGGCCGCCCGCGCTGCCGGCATGCCCTACGACGACCTGATCCGCACCGTCCTCCGAGCCGGCCTCGAGCGCTACGGGATCGCGTGAGGATCGCCGTCGCATACGACCGCGCCGCCGACCAGGGTGGCACCGCCGACACCGCGGGAGTCCTCCCCGCCGTGCACGGCGTCCTGGACGCCCTCGCGCGAGCCGGACACGCCGCCTTTCCCATCGCCGCGTGCACGCCCCTCGAGCGCTTCATGGGCCGCCTCACGAACGTGGACCTCGTCTTCAACCTCGTCGAGACCCTCGACGGGCGTGCCGAGGACGAGCCTCGCGTCGCCGCGCTCCTCGAGCTGACGGGACGCCGCGTCACCGGTGCCCGCTCCGACACCCTCGCCCTCTGCCGCAGGAAGGACCGCGTCAACGCGCTCCTCCAGGCCGCCGGGATCCCCGTCCCCGCCTGGACCATCGCCCGCAAGTGGATGGCCGAGGTCCCCGAGTGGGACGACTTCCCCGCCATCGTCAAGCCCGCAGGCGAGGATGGGTCCAGGGGCATCAGCGAGCAGTCCGTCGTCGACGACGCCGTCGAGCTCCGCGCCGCCATCGCGCGGTGCGAAGGCGACGCCCTCGTCCAGCGCTTCGTCCCCGGCCGAGAGCTCAATGTCGGGATCGTCGGCTCCGTCCTGCTCCCCGTCGCCGAGATCGAGTTCTCCGGCGCCCAGCGGCTCGTCACCTACGCCGCCAAGTGGGAGCCCGGCTCCGACGCGGACCTGGGCACCACCCCCGTCTGCCCCGCGCGCATCCCGCCGGCCATGGCCGAGGAGGCCCACGACCTCGCCGAGCGCGCCTGGCACGCCGTCGGCGGCTCCGGCTACGCGCGCGTCGACCTCCGCGCCGACGACCTCGGCCGCCTCCACGTCCTGGAGGTGAACCCGAACCCGGACCTCTCCCCCGGCGCCGGCCTGGCCCGCATGGCCGCCACCGCCGGCTGGACCTACGACGGCCTCGTCGCCCGGATCGTTCGCGAGGCCGGGCGATGAGCCACCTAACCGCCCGCGACACCATGGTTCGCCCTCTCGAGCGGGCAGACCGCGACGCCGTGGTCCGGCTCGTGCACGGCGTCGAGCTGTTTTCGGCGACGGAAAAAGATGTAGCGGTTGAAGTTCTGGAGTCGTATCTGGAGCATCCCGGGAAGGACTACTTCGCGCTGGGCGCCTTCACCCAGCGGAATGGCCTCCTGGGCTACGCGTGCTACGGCCCGACGCCGTGCACGTCGGGCACCTGGGACCTGTACTGGATCGCCGTGAGCGGCGAAACGCGGGGCCGGGGCATCGGAACCATACTGATGGAGGAAATCGAACGAAGGCTCGTCCATAAACACGCTCGACTCGTGCTCATCGAGACCTCCTCACGCGCCGACTACGACCCGACACGCGGGTTCTACGAGCGGCGCGGCTACGAGGTGGTCGCGCGGGTCCCGGATTTTTACGCCGTGGGTGATGATCGAGTGATCTTCGCCCGTACCTTCGACAGCGTTTAAAAAGGACGAGAGACTTCAATGTCAAACTGGCAAGAGATCCTGCGGGAGAGCCTGGTCACGGTGGACGACCTGGTGGAGCGGTTCGGCGCGGAGAACGTGGACCGCGCCGCGGTGGAGAAGGCGATCGACAAGTTCAACCTGCGGATCACGCCGGCGGCGCTGGCGCAGATCCAGAAGCCGGGGGACGCGTTCTGGCAGCAGTACGTGCCGACGGCGGCGGAGAACGAGATCGTGGACGGGATCGTGGACTCGCTGGACGAGGACGCGGACTCGCCGGTGCCGAACATCACGCACCGGTATCCGGACCGTGTGCTCTTCCTGGTGAGCCCGGTGTGCTCGACGTACTGCCGGTTCTGCACGCGGCGCCGGAAGGTGGGCGACCCGGAGAAGATCCCGCTCAACCAGTTCGACGCGGCGTTCGCGTACCTTCGTGAGCACACGGAGATCCGGGACGTGATCCTGTCGGGCGGCGACCCGTTCATGCTGAGCGACCGGCGGATCGAGTACTTCCTGTCGACGCTGCGGGCCATTCCGCATCTGGAGATCATCCGGATCCATACCCGGATGCCGAGCCACCTTCCGGAGCGGATCACGCCGGAGCTGTGCGACATCGTGAAGCGGCACCACCCGGTTTACATCAACGTGCACTTCAACCACCCGGACGAGCTGACGCCCGCGGCGGTGAAGGCGCTGGGGATGCTCGCCGACTCGGGCGCCCCGCTCGGCTCGCAGACCGTGCTCCTGAAGGGGGTCAACGATGAGCCGGAGATCATGAAGTCGCTGATGCACAAGCTGCTCATGGCGCGCGTGAAGCCCTACTACATCTACCAGGCGGACGTGGTGGCCGGTGGCGAGCACTTCCGGACCTCCGTCCAGAAGGGCCTGGAGATCATTCAGGCGCTGCGCGGCTGGACCTCCGGACTCGGCGTCCCGCATTACGTCATCGACGCCCCCGGCGGCGGCGGCAAGATCCCGATCCTGCCCGAGTACGTGCAGTCGGTCACCGACAGCGAAGTGGTGCTGCGCAACTACGCGGGCGAGGAGTTCCGCTACCCGCTGCCGCAGGAGAAGGTCGCGGCGGGCGGCGGCTGTGATGTTCCCTCCATCCCGGCGCGCATCGCCGCCCGGGAGGTGAAGCGCTCCGCCGGCAAGAAGGGCGGCAGCGGGAGCGGCAGGAAGGCGAACGGCGCCCGGGCCGTGGCCAACGACCGCAACGGCAAGCGGAACGGGAACGGCCACGGCGCGAACGGGAAGAGCGGCGGGGGCAAGCAGAACGGACCGTCGGGGCTGGTGCCGATGGACCTGTAGAAGCACCCGAGGCCATCCTGAGGTGGTGAAAGGAACAGCCGGACACACGCCAGACGGACACGGATATGGACACGGGGCACGGCCGCTCGGGGGGCGAATCGCGGCGCGCTACGTGCGCCGTTTGGCGTGTGCCGTCCAACGTGTGCCGGTGGTTCCCCGAGGATGAGACTGGGCTTCTGAGTGTCCCGACTGCTTGTGGATTCCTTCGGGAACCGCCGGATCACGGCTTTCGGCGCACGCCAGGCGGACACGGACCCGGCGCACGGGGAGGAGGACTCGCGCCGGGCCGTTTCCCGCCCGTGGTCGGCGCTAGGCCGCCGGAACCTCGCGCAGTGAGGCGATCCCGGGCACCGGCACTCCCCCGAGCTCCGTCCCCTCCGCCGCCTCCACCACCCGGACGACGGGCCGTCCGCCGACCTCCTCTCTCCGGACCTCTCCGGTCCGGTGCGGTCGACGTGCCAGGACGCGGCGGTAGGCCACCGCGAAGCGGTCGGCCGCGGCCGCGTCGTCCCAGACGGAGTACCAGACCAGCGCTTCGGCACCGTCCGGCCCGCTCAGCAGCGCGTACCGGTCGCCATCCCAGCCGCGGGCGTCCCCGGCGGCTGGCGTTCCGAGATGCTCCTCCAGGAGGATCGAGACCTCGAGCTGACCCAGCGTGTTGTCGTACACCATCCGCCACTCCCGGGCGGCCCCGTCCAGGCGCAGCTCGGTCGGGGCGTCGGGGCCAGCCAGGAACCCGGCCGGATCCAGCACCTGCTCCGTCGACTGGGGGAGCAGGTCTCCGAACGGAACGACCGGCCCTCGGGCCGCCGTCCCGCGGTGGAGCCCCTGCACGAACGCGGCGCCCGAGACGTACGGGAAGAGCATGGTCTCCCGGATCAGTCGCGGCGCGCGTGAGAAGACGGGGAACTGGGCGTTCTGCGCCTCCAGCGCGGGACCGATCATCTGCGAGAGGTCGGGGAGCTGCCCGGGGTCGATCCGACGCCCCGTCGCCTGCTCCGCCTGCAGCGCGAGCATGACCAGCGTGGCCTGCCCTTCCGCCGCCGCCTGGGCCGCCAGCTGACGGTCGTTCCCCCGCTCCCGCTCGACCAGGGAGTCCAGCGGCACGAGCTGGTCCTGCAGCGCGTGGACGAGCTCGTGGGCCACGACCGGCGCGGCCTCGGAGCGCGCCACCCCCTCCACCACGTACAGGCGGTCCGTCC
>JAHWKI010000325.1 GCA_019347975.1 Gemmatimonadota bacterium | reverse complement strand
GAGGTCGAGTTCGTGAACCCGGAGCCCTTCAGCGAGGATTCGCTCGATGAGCTGACCGAAACGGAGGCGACGCGCTGTCGGCTCCTGGGTTTCCTCCCCTTCTGCTTCCCCGGGACCGACTGGGGGAGGAGGCGCGGGTACCTGGACCTGGGAACGGTCGGCGCGGACCTGTCCCGCCTGAACCTCCTGTACCGGCAGACCGGCTATTTCGGAACGGAGGTCATCCCCGAGATCGAGGAGCCGGAGGGTGACGACGCGCCGATCACGTTCGCGTTCGTCGTTCGGCGGGGGGATGGGGTCGTGGTGGACTCCGTGGTGGTGGAGGGGACGGAGGGGATCGCGGACCCCGAAGACCTCGAGGCGGATCTCCCGCTCCAGGCCGGGGAGCTGTTCCACCTGGGCCGCTTCCTCGCCTCCGCGGACACCGTTCGTGGAGTGCTGCGCATGCAGGGGCACGCGTACGCGGAGGTGCTGCGCAACTACGCGGTGGACACGATCCAGGACCGGGCGACGGCGTGGCTGGTGGCGGTCCCGGGGCCGCGGGTGGTCGTCGACTCGATCATGGTGGAGGGGCTGGACGCGCTGAGCCGGGGCACGGCGCTGCGGCACGCCACGTTCGAGCAGGGCGACCTCCTCCGGCTGAGCGACCTGGGCCGCACGCAGCGCAATCTGTACGAGCTGGAGCTCGTCCAGTTCGCGACCGTGGCGGTGAGCCCGGACTCCCTCCAGCTCTCCCCCGCGGACAGCACCACGGCCACCGTCCGGATCCAGGTGATCGAGGCGGCCGAGCACGTGGTGGAGGCCTCGGCTGGCTACGGGATCATTGAATGCATGCGGACCACGGCCCAGTGGACGGATCGGAGCTTCCTGAGCGGGGCCCGGCGCCTCGCGCTGAGCGGCTCGGTGAGCCGGATCGGCGTTGGCGAGCCGACGGCGTGGGTGGGAAGCAGCCTCTGCGACGCGGCCCGGGACACGTTCGCCACCAACCTCGACTACCGCTTCGCCGGCGAGCTCAGCCAGCCGTACTTCATCAACCCGCGCAACCAGATCGCCCTCGGGGCATGGGCGGAACGCGTCTCCGAGCCGGCGCTCTTCGAGCGGACCGCCCAGGGCGCCCGTGTGCAACTCTCGCACCGTCTGGGCGTGCGGGAGGGGCTCACGGCGACCGTGGAGGCCGAGCGGCGGGTCACCAGGGCCGTCCCCGCCCTCTTCTGCTTCGCCTTCCTGGTCTGCCAGCCGGAGGACCTCGCGGCGCTGTCGGAGCCCCGGTGGCGAAACGCGCTGGGCGTCTCGTGGCTGCGGGACCGCGGGAACAGCCCGGTGAACCCGACCTCCGGCTACGTGCTCCGGGCGTCGACCCAATGGGCCACTCCTCTGCTCGGGTCGAGCTTCGACTTCGTCCGCACGAGCGTGGACGGCTCGGTGTACCGCCCGGTCCGCCGGGGCTGGGTCCTGGCGGGGCGTCTCCGCGTGGGCACGTTCTTCACGGGCCTGGGGGTCGAAAAGGCCGATGACTTCATCGCCCCTGATGAGCGCTTCTTCGCCGGCGGCGCGACGAGCGTCCGCGGGTTCGCGCGGAATCAACTGGGCCCCGGGGTGTGGATTTACGGAGGAGAGCTCTCTCAGCCGGAGGAGGTGGACCCGCTCGACCGTGGCCACAGGGTCACCTTCATCCCGTCGGGCGGGACCTCGGTCGCGGAGACCAGCGTGGAGCTCCGCTTCCCCTCTCCGTTCCTCTCCGACCTGACGCGTCTGGGGGTCTTCGTCGATGCCGGCACGGTGGGGCTCGAGCCGCTGTGGGAGCAGACATCCAACTGGGTGGTCACGCCGGGCGCCGGCGTGCGGATCCGTACTCCGGTGGGGCCGGCCCGCATCGACCTGGCGTACAACCCCTATCCCCGGCCGCGGGCGCCGCTGTTCGTCCGCGACCCGGAGACCGATGCACTCGTGCGGGTCAGCCCCTCCTACCGCCCGAACGATCCGACGTTCTGGGAGCGGTGGCAGATCCAGGTGGCCGTGGGGCAGGCGTTCTGATGCCGGAGTCCGCGCGGCGCACCGGAGGCCTCCCCGTCGGCGTCATCGCCGCGGCGACGTTCCTCGCCGGCGTCCTCCTCCTCTTCCTCCTGTTCCGCGGGGAGGGTGGGAAAGTCCCCGCCCCCGCGCCGGTGGAGTTCGATGTCGAGTCGTTCGAAGCGCGAATCGCGGAGCGGCTGGAGCCGATCACGCTGCGGCCGGCGCGGACGTTCCGGGTGCGGGTGAGCAGCGTCTCCTGGCGGGACGGCACGGGGCGGCCGTTCCTGACCGTTCCGGGCGCGATGTTCGTGATGGACCTCTCGGCCCCCGGCGGAGGGCTGCGGGTCTCGAGCGGCGTGGTCACGCAGCCGACCCTCCGGCTCGCACGCTCCTCCACCGGGCAGTGGAACTACGAACGACCTCTGGCGCCGCTCCTCGACGGCGATGGCCGCGAGACCCGCGGTCGCGGCGGCGGCCTCGCGTTCTCGATGAGCGACATGGTGGTGCGCGGCGGCGACGTGACCGTAGACCTGCCGGACACCCGCTTCGCCGTACGGTCCCTGGAGCTGCGACTGGCCTCGGCACGCCTGTCCGGCCCCGGCGTGGACGCGCCGACCTTCGCCGTTTCCTCGGCCGCCGCCACGCTCGAGCTCCCCGATACCGCCGCGGGGGTCGTCCGGCGCGCGGTGTCCCTGGAGGACGCCCGGATCCGCCTCTTGGACGGCGCCGTCGCGTTCGAGGTGGACCGGGGCACGTTCGGCTCCTCCACGTTCGCGGACGCGTCCGGGATCTGGGATCCGGCGCTGGGCGGGCTCGGCCTCGATGCAGACCTCCGGGC
>JAHWKI010000108.1 GCA_019347975.1 Gemmatimonadota bacterium | reverse complement strand
CGATCAGCCCGAACCCCATGGCGATCCCCATGAGCGTCAGCACGTTCAGCGTGAAGCCGCCGAAGTAGATCAGGTTGAGCGTGATCAGGATCGAGAACGCGATGGTGGTGAACACGATCGCCGCGGAGCGGAGCGACTGCAGGAAGAGGAGGAGGACGGCGAAGATCACGACGGCGGCGACCAGCGCCCGGTTCCGCAGGTCGGTGAGCTGCGTCTTCACCGCCTCGCTCTCGTCCTCGTCCAGGATCAGACGGGTGCCGGGGGGGTTAAGCGGCTCCACCGACGCCAGCTTCGCCTTGACCGCGTCGGCCACGGCCACCACGTTGGTCCCGGCTTCCTTGTGGACCGTGAAGCTCACGGCCGGGAAGCCGTCGATCCGGTAAAAGCTCCGGGCGTCCTCGTAGGTGTCGTGGACGCGGGCCACGTCCCGCAGCCGCACGATTCGCCCCCTGTCCGTCAGAACCGGGAGCTGCAGCACGTCGGCCACGGACTCCGCGCTGTGGCGGATCGCCACCGTGCGCAGCCGTCCCCCCACCTCGACGAACCCTGCTTCGCGCACGAACTCCATTTCCGCGACGCGCTGCCGGACGACCTGCGGGAAGAGGCCGAGCGCCTCGACCTTCCGTGGATCCAGCTCGATCTCGAGCAGCCGGTCCCGGCCACCCTCCACCTCCACGTCGTTCACGCCCTCCACCTGGGTGATCTCGGAGGCCAGGATGTCCTCCACGTGGGAGCGCAGCGCTTCCGGCGTATACGGCCCGGTCACGGTGTAGGTCAGGAACGCCTTCTGCTGCTCCCTGAACTCCCGCGGCACGTACGGGATCACGACCGGCGTCACGCGGGCCGGCAGGTCGTCGCGGATCCCCGCCAGCCGCTCCGACAGCTCCAGCCGCGCGAAGTCCATGTCCGTCTCGCGGCTGAACTCCACCTGGATGTTCGTGCGCCCCGCCTGCGACGTCGACGTCACCTTCTCCACACCGCGGATCTGCTGGACCGTGCCCTCGATCGGCGACGTGACGAACGCCTCCACCGCCTCCGGCGATGAGCCGGGCCAGGACGCGGAGATGGAGAGCTGCGGCAGCGACGTGTTCGGGAGGAGCTCCAGCGGGATGTTCTGCCACGCGGCCACCCCCAGCAGCGCGATGGCCACGTAGGCCATCGTAACCGCCACCGGGCGGCGGATCGCCAGCCGGATCACGGCCCGACCTCCTCATCCCGGTGCGCGTAGACCGGGCCGGCGGCGCCGACCGCATCCCGCGCCGCGGGCGGCAGGGGCGTTGCCCCGCTCCCGCCCGGGACCGGCGCCGGCCCGCCCTGCCCCACCAGGGCCCGCAGCCGGAGGCGCGCGTCCTCGACCAGGCTGTACGCCACGGGGACGACGATCAGCGTGAGCCCGGTCGCCGTGATCAGACCCCCGATGACGGCGATGGCGAGCGGCGCCCTGAGGTCGGCTCCGCGGCCGATGCCGAGCGCCATGGGGAGCAGGCCGAGGACCGTCGTCACCGTCGTCATGATGATCGGCCGCAGCCGGGCGCGGCCGGCCTCGAGAATGGCGTCCCGGACGGCGAGCCCCCGCGCCCGCGCCTGGTTGATGAAGTCCACCTTCACGATGGCGTCGTTCACCACGATCCCGACCAGGATCACCACACCGATCAGGCTCATGGTGTTCAGCCCCGCCCCGGCGATCCAGAGCGACGCCACGGCGCCCACCAGCGCCAGCGGGACGCTCAGCAGGATCGTGAACGGGTGAATGAACGACTCGAACTGCGCGGCGAGGATCATGTAGACCAGGAGGAGCGCCAGGGCGAACGCGAACCCCAGGTCCCGGAAGCTCTTCCGCATCTCCTCGTTCTCGCCGCCGATCTCCGTGCGGAGCCCGCGCGGGGCCGGCATCCCGGCGATCGCCTCCCGCATGTCGCCGACGGCCGCGTCCAGACCCCCGGTGGCGACGTCCGCGAGCACCGGCACCAGACGGCTCTGCTCCCGCCGCTGGATCTCGCTCGGGCCCAGCGCTTCCCGCGTCCGCACCAGCTCGCGGAGCGGGATCCCGTCGATCTGGAGCTCGTCCAGCGTCGCCAGCGAGCGGCGGTCCCGCTCCGGCAACCGGACGACCACCGGGATCTTCCGGTCGAACTCCACGAACTGCGTCGCCTCCGCGCCCAGCATGTACCGCTCGACCGTTTCGGCGATGCGGCGGGTGTCGATCCCGTAGGCCGCCGCCCGCTCCCGGTCGATCTCCACCTGCACCTCCGGCTGCCCCAGCTCCGTGCCGAGCCGCACGTTCTCCAGGGTGGGGAGCTGCGCGAGCCGCGCCTGGAGCTGCTGCGCGTACACCAGCGCCTGGTCCAGGTCCTCGCCCCGGATCCGCACCGCCAGATCCGCGTCGCTCCCGCCCATGAGCTTGCCCAGCGCCGTCGCCTGGCTCGTGGAGATGCTCAGGACCCCCGGCGGGAACTGCCGGAGGCTCGGCCGCAGCCGGTCCAGCACCTCGGCCGTGACGGCGCCCTCTCGCAGACGGACCTCGAGGGTGGCCGTGTTGAGCCCGGTCTCCTCCGCGTCCATCCCCGCCACCGCCGCCTCCTTGCCCACCTGGCTGAACACCGCCGCCACGTCCGGCTCGCCGCGCAGCACCTCCTCGAGCCGCTCCACCACGGCGTCCGTCTGCTCCAGCGGCGTCCCCTTCGGCAGCTCGATACGCGCCCGGAACGACCCCTGGTCCACGTCCGGCAGCACCCCGCGGTCCAGCGTGGCCCCGACCGCGATCGCCGCGATCAGCAGGCCGAGCGTCACCGCGGCCACGCGGCCGCGCCGGCGCAGCGCGGTCTCCAGCACCTGGTGGTACCGCTCGGCGAACCGCGCGAACCCGCGGTCGAACGCTCGCAGCGACGGGCCGAACACCCGCGACAGCGCCCGGCCTGCCCTCCGCCCGACCCGCCGGCCCATCCGGCGGACGAACGGGAGGTGCTCGTCGGAGTGCAGCTGCCAGCGCGCCGCCATGACGGGGAGGAGCATCAGGGCCACGATCAGGCTGGCGACCAGCGAGAACGCCACGGCCAGGGACAGCGCCCCGAACAGCTCGCCCGCCACCCCCTCCACGTAGATGATCGGACCGAACACGCTGATGGTCGTCAGCGTCGACGCGGTGATGGCCCCCTGCACCTCTTCCGCGCCCGTCGCCGCCGTGTCCAGCGTGGCCGCCTCGAGCCCGGCCGCCTGCATCTCGCGATGGCGGAAGATGTTCTCCAGCACCACGATGCCGTTGTCGACCAGCATCCCCACGCCCAGCGCGAGCCCGCCCAGGCTCATGATGTTCAGCGACACCCCCGCCAGATCCATCAGCGAGAAGGTGGCGATCACGGAGATCGGGATCGCCAGGGCGATCGCCACCGGATAGCGCGCATCCCGGAGGAACAGGAACAGCACCAGGAACGCCAGGATGCCCCCGAGGATCAGTGCCTGCACCACATTCGAGATGGCGTCGGCGATGAACCCGGCCTGGCTCATCGCGACGTTCACCGACAGCTCCTCGTACTCGCCGCGCAGCTCCGTCAGAACCTCGTCCACCTGCTCGGACACCCGGACCGTGTTCGCGTCCGACTCCTTGAACAGCAGCAGCCCCACCGCATCCACACCGTCGTATTTCGCGATGCTCTCCCGCTCCTCGTAGCCGTCCCGGATCACCGCCACGTCCCGCAGCACCACCACCGTCGCCTGGACCGCGTCTCCGGCACCGTCCGCGTCGCCGGGGCCGCCGGCGGAGCCGCCCTGCCTCGCCACGACGAC
Organism: Gemmatimonadota bacterium; assembly: GCA_019347975.1. GTDB lineage: Bacteria > Gemmatimonadota > Gemmatimonadetes > Longimicrobiales > RSA9 > JAHWKI01. The sequence continues at coordinate 7,911 of JAHWKI010000108.1, read as the reverse complement.
GTCGCCGATCTCCTGGACCGTCTCGAACTCGCCCAGCGTGCGCAGGCTGTAGCTGAAGCGCCCGCGCCGCACCGTTCCCCCCGGCCGGCTGAAGTTCGCCGCCTCCAGCGCGTCGGCGATCTGGGCGATGGTGATCCCGAACGCCTCGAGTCGGCGTGGATCCACCTCCACCTGGATCTCCCGCTCCAGCCCCCCCGTCACCGCCACCTGCGCCACGCCGTCGATCTGCTCCAGGCGACGACGGAATACGCTCTCCGCGAGCTCCTTCAGCGCCCGCAGGTCCCGCTGCCCCGCCAGCGACACCGCCATGATCGGCTCGCTGCGCGGGTCCGTTCGCAGCACCACGGGCGCATCGGACCCCTGCGGCAGCACGTTGTCCAGCGTCTGCAGGCGCTCCCGGACGTTGAGCACAGCGAAGTCCATGTTCGTCCCCCAGACGAACCGGACGGTGACCATGGAGACGCCCTCACGGCTGATGCTCTCCACCTCCTGGACGCCGGGCACCCGCGCCACCTGCTCCTCGACCCTGGCCGTGACGAACCGCTCCACCTCGGCCGGGCCCACGCCGGTGTACTCCGTGTAGATGATGAGCTTCGGGTAGGACACGTCCGGCAGCAGGTCGATCGGCAGCCGGGCGAACGAGATCATGCCGAGGAAGACCACGGCCACGAAGAGCATGGCCACCGCCACCGGCCGGGCGATGGAGCTGCGTGAGAGGCTCACCCCGTCACTGCCTCACCGGCCCGCCCACTTTCTCCTCCAGGACGAGGAGAGCGGTGGCGAACTGGCTGCGGGCGTTCACGAGGCCGCGCTCGGCGTTGGCCAGCGCGTTGATCATCTGCTGGAGCGCCGTGTAGTCCAGCGTCCCCTGCCGGTAGAGCTCCTGCCCCTGGTCCAGCCGCTCCCGTGCGATCTCCACCGACCGCTGCGCCACCTGCACGCCGGCGTGGGCGTTGTCCAGGTCGATCCGCGCGGACAGGACCTCCTGCTCCAGCTGCAGCTGCTCCTGCCGCAGCGCCTCCCTCGCGTTGTCCACCTCGATCCCCGCCTGTCCGATCTGCGACGACGTCTGGAACCGGTTGAAGAGCGGCACGCTCACGTTCACGCCGAAGCCCCACCAGGAGTTCGGAAGGTCGAACTTCCCCAACGCGTCGTAGTCCTGCAGGCTCGTGTTGCGCCCGTAGCTGTAATTTCCGCCGAGGCTGGGGAACCGTGCCGCCCGCGCGGCCGAAAGTCCCCGCTCCGCCGCGTCGACGCTCGCCGCCTGCTGCGCCAGGCTGGGATTCTCCCGGGCCGCCCGCGCCACCAGCCCCGCCGGATCCAGCCCCGACGGGTCGAACACGGCCGGGAAATCGCCCGTGAGCTCGAACTCCACGCTCATCGGCGTGCCCATGTTCTGCTTCAGCACGAGCTTCGCCTTCTCCGCCTCGCCCCGCGCCTGCCGGACCAACAGCTCCGCCTGCGCCACGTCCAGCTCGGCGCCCAGGACGTCCGTCGGCTGTTTCGCCGCCAGACGCATGAGCGCGCGTACCGCCTCCAGGTTCTCCCGCGCCGTCTGCAGCTGCCGCTCCTCCACCTCCACCAGCCGCGCCTGGCGGACCGCCCCGAAGTACGCCTGCCCGACCTGCCGACGCAGCGTGGCGGCCTGCGACTCCACCGCCGCCTCCTGGACCGCCGTCGACGCCCGCGCCGCGCCGTAGTCGCGGATCTGCTGCAGGTCGAACAGCGAGTAGCTCCCGTTCAGCACCTGGGACGCGCTGCTCCGCGTCGACTCCACGAACTCGGCGCCGCCGATCGGACGCCCGAAGTCGTCCTCCGCCGTCTGTGTCCTTGAGATATTGGCGCCGAAGCCGAGGCTGGCATTGAGGTTCGGCAGGAACCCTCCGAGGCTCGCCCGCTCCGCGTACTCCGCCCGCTCCACCGCGTTGAGCTGCTGCAGGAACGCAGGGCTCCGCTCCAGCGCCACCCGCACCGCGTCCTCGAAGCTCAGCGCCTCGGGCACCGGCTGCTGGGCCGCCACGCCCGTGGAGCCGAAGGCGAGCGCAAGCACCCAGACCATGGCAAGCGTGACCCCGCGCCCGAAGGGCGCTCCCCCGGGCGACGCGTAGCGGCGCCCGATCCCCCGCGCGAAGCGCGGCCCCCCGCGAGCGGAGCGAGCGATCCGCGAGCTCATTGCGGCCTCCCCGCGTCGGACGTACGGTAGTCGTCCACCAGCCGGATGCTGGCGTCGTGGGTCAGCGTGAAGTGCCCGCCCGTCAGCACGACCTCGCCCGGCTCCACCATCTCCGTCTCCGGCTTGGCCACGATCTCCACGAACTCGTCGTTCTCCAGCCCCGTGGTCACATACCGCCACTTGGCTTTTCCGTCCTGGTGCACGAACAGCATGGTCCGCCGGTCCCGCTCGAGGATCGCCGACCGCGGGACGAGAATGCGATCGGGGATCCGCTGGGCTTCGAGCCGCACCCGGGCGTACATCCCCGGCAGGACCCGCGCGCCGGGATTCGGCACCAGGACGGTGACCCGCGCCGTCCGCGTCTGCTCCTCGACCACCGGATTGATGGACTCGATCTCGCCCAGGAACACCTCGTCGGGGAAGGCCGAGAAGCGGACCTCCGCGTTGCCACCCGGCGCCAGGTGCGCCAGCTCACCCTCCAGCACCTGCACCTGCAGCCGGATCGGGTCGACGTCCACCAGCGTCATGAGCTCGGTCCCGTTGTTCACCAGCTGACCGGGGACCACCTTCAACGACGCCACGCGACCGGGGAACGGTGCGCGCACCCGCGTTCGCTCCAGGTCCAGCCGCGCCCGCTTCACCGCGATCTCCGCCTGGTCCACCCCCTGCTTCAGCCGCGCGGCCCGGTCCCTCTCCCGCCGCACCTCTTCGGAGAGGTTCGTGTCGAACAGGATCTGCTCCCGGTAGGACGCCTCCGCCCGCGCCAGCTGCGCCTGCGCATCCTCCAGCGCGAGCTGCTTGTCCACCGGGTCCAGCGTCAGCAGCACCGCGCCCGCGCCCACCTGCTGCGATTCCCTCGCGGCGATCCCGGCGATCCGGCCGGCCACCTCCGCGGTGATGAGCGTCCGCCGCCACGCCTCCGCCTGCCCGGACGCCGTCACGGACAGCACGAGCGTATCCAGCTCCACCTCCGTGCCTTCCACGGCGATCGCGACATCCGTGGAGAAACCCGGTGTCGGTGTGCCGGCGTCCGCGCCGTTCGGCCCCGCCTGCGCCGCGCTCTCGTCCGATGAGATGCGGAAATACACACCCGCCGCCAGCGCCGCGACCACGATGATCACGATGCCGGCGCCGACCACGCGCTTCGATTTGGCCATGCCTGTTCTGCGATGCGAGTGCGACGCACGAGGCCGGGGTGGCGCCCGTGATGGCGACCGAGTTCAGGGGGATGGGAACATAACCCTGCCGCTCGGGCGCTTCAATGTTCCGGACCCCCGCTTCTCAGGCAGTTCGATGCCGTTCGGGGCCGTTCCGTTGCATCCTGTGCGCACCCCGGACGGGGTCGCAGGCGAGCTTCAGCTCATACGGTCCCGACGGCGCTGGAGCGCTCGGCGCAGCCGGTTCACGGTTTCCTGCTCACGGTCGTGCTGCTTCACCAGGATCGCGGCGATCTCCTCGCGGCCGTTCGCGTCCGCCTCCGCGATCAGCTGTCGGTAGCGCGTGAGCGCGTCCAGTCGCTCGTCCAGCTCCCGCTCGATCGGGTCCTGCCCCGAGCCCTCCGCGTCGGCCGACTCCCAGAACGTGTCGACGCCTGGTTTTTGGGGATCGGTCATGCTACCTCCCGCGGGCGGGGGTGGAGCCGCTTGAGAGAGCACGTCCCGGGGGGGCGCCGGCTCCGAACTTGCTTCGGCCCGGCCACCGCGAGCCGCGTCCGCGGCCGCCGCGCTCGCCTTCCCATCGCTGCAAGCCCCATACCCTGCGACGTCGCGGAAGCGGCTCCGTTGCCAATGCCAGCGGTGGACCCTAGCGTACGCGTCATGAGCACTCAACGGTCGCTTCCGGCCCGCGTGTTTTCGGTCGCGCTCCTCCTCGCGGTCGCCTGCACCTCACCCCCGGCCGACCCGCCCCGTCCGGCGCCCGAGCCCGTGCCGGCCCCGCAGCCGACACCCCCGGCTCCGCCGCTGCCCGCACCCGCGGACACCGCGGCGCCAGTGGCCCCGTTCCCCACGACCGACGAGACGTTCGTGGTGATGGTCTCCTTCGATGGCATGCGGTACGACTTCCTCGATCGCGTGCCGACGCCCGCGTTCGATCGGGTGGCGGCGGCGGGAATCCGCGCGGCGGGGCTGATCCCGGCATACCCCAGCAAGACGTTCCCCAACCACTATACGCTCGCCACCGGGCTCTATCCGGCCAACCACGGGATCGTCGACAACGAGTTCTACGACCCGCAGTTCGACGCCGTGTACGCGCTGCATGACCGGGAGACGGTCGAGGACGGCCGCTGGTACGGAGGGGAGCCCATCTGGAAGACCGCCGAGCGGCAGGGGCTCGTCGCGGCCTCCTTCTTCTGGGTGGGCAGCGAGGCGGTGGGGCTCCGACCGACCTACTGGAAGAGGTACGACGAGGATGTCCCCAACGCCGCGCGGGTCGATACCGTCCTCGCGTGGCTCGGGCTCCCGCCCGAGCGCCGGCCCCGCCTCGTCATGCTCTACTTCTCGGATGTCGATGACGCGGCACACCGCTACGGCGTGGACGCCCCGCAGCTCGACACCGCGATCGCCGCCATGGACGTCGTTCTGGGACGCCTCCAGGACGGCCTGGCCGCCCTCGAGGTGGCGGACCGGGTCAACCTGATCCTGGTCTCAGACCACGGCATGGCCCCGGTCCCCCGCGACCAGGTGGTCTACCTGGAGGATTACGCCGATCTGAGCGGAGTCCGCGTCATCGACAACTCGACCCAGGCCCTGCTCTATTTCGACGGTGACGAGATGGAGCTCTGGGCCGTCCACGATGCGCTGGTGGGGCGCATCCCCCATGCGGAGGTCCACCTCAAGGAGGAGCTTCCCAGGCGCTGGCACTACAGCCGCAGTCGCCGGGTGGGGGAGATCGTGATCGCCGCGGAGCCGGGCTGGATGGTCGCGTCACGCGAGTCCCGGCCGTGGCGTGGCGTCGGGATGCACGGGTGGGATCCCTATTTCCGTGCCATGCACGGGATCTTCCTCGCCGCCGGCCCGGGCATACAGCCGGGCGGAGAGCTCGCCTCGTTCGAGAACATCCACGTCCACCCGTTCGCCGCCGCGCTGCTCGAGATCGAGCCCGCGCCGGGGATCGACGGGAGACTGGACGTGCTCGCACCGCACCTGAGGACGCCGGCCTCCGTTCGCCCGTGAGGCCTTTCCCCGGGCTTGTGATGGCCCTCCTTCAGGAGTCCGCGGCGGAGCTGGCGCAGGAGGCGCAGGAGGCCGGGGACTCCGTCGTCAGCTCGGTGACGGAGCTGGGGGAGCGCTGGTTGAACCTGGAGCCGTCGGTCCAGGTGGACCTGATGAAGTCCCTCCTGCTCATCCTGATCATCATCGTGGCGCGGAGCCTGGTCCTCCGCATCATGCGCGCCCGGGTCTCCGACGTGCGCACCCGCTACAGCTGGCGGAAGACCATCACCTACTTCTCGGTGGTCCTCGCCATCTTCCTCGTCGGCCGCATCTGGGTCGGCGGGCTGCGCGACCTCGCCACGTTCCTCGGGCTGGTCACCGCCGGGCTGGCCATTGCGTTCAGGGACCCCATCGTCAACCTGGGAGGCTGGCTCTTCATCATCTGGCGGCGCCCTTTCGTGGTCGGGGACCGGATCCAGATCGGCGACCATGCGGGCGACGTGATCGACCAGCGCGTCTTCCAGGTGATCATCCTGGAGATCGGCAACTGGGTGGACGCCGATCAGAGCACCGGCCGGCTCATCCACATCCCCAACGGGGTGATCTTCCGGGATCCTCTCGCCAACTACACCCGCGGCATGCAGTTCATCTGGAACGAGCTGGCGGTCCTGATCACGTTCGAGAGCGACTGGAAGAAGGCCAAGGAGATCCTCCTGGAGGTGATCGAGGTGCACGCCCGCGAGGCGGTCGCGGAGGCGGAGCAGCAGATGCTCAAGGCGAGCCGGCAATACATGATCTTCTATTCCACCCTCACGCCCACCGTCTACACCACCGTCAAGGACAGCGGCGTGATGCTCACGATGCGCTACCTCTGCCATCCGCGCCGCCGCAGGGGCTCGGCCCAGGCCATCTGGGAAGACGTCCTCACCCGATTCGCCGAGCACGACGACATCGACTTCGCCTACCCGACGATGCGCCATTACTACAACGCGGTGGAGGGAAAGCCGGGGACGCTCCCCGCCGGTCCGGGAAGCCCGCCCGGCCTGCCGCCGGCGTGACGCAGGGGCTGTGTGCCCCATTCTTGCAGGGAGGGTCCGGGGCCCCGATCCGGTGCGGGGCTCGCCCGGCCGCGCATTGGGGCGCGGTCCGGACCTGACGTTCGAGCCGGGGAGAAGGGACACAACGTATGAGCAGGAAGTGGTATTCGCTCGGTCTGCTGGTGTTCGCCGCCGCGGCTTGCGGTGGGGCAGACGACAACGAGCTGGACGATCTGGAAACGATCGACGCCGAGGAGCAGACACTCCCACCGCCCGCTCCCATGGATACGAGCATGATGATGGGTGACACCCTGATGGGTGACACCCTGATGGGCGATACGCTGCGACCGTAAGGGCTTCTCCCCGGGAAACCGGACCCCGGACCCGCCACGCACCGGCTCTTTCCTTCGGGAGGGGCACGGACATCGGCGGGTCCGGTTTCGTTTTCGGGCTCTTCTCATCCAGGCCAAACGTCGCGCCGCTCGGAAGCGCCCGTTCTCGATCCGCTGGCACGGCGGGTGCCCAGATCCAGGATGGGACGAACCAGCGAGCGCGGGACCCATGGCCAGACGTTTTTATAATCGGATCCGTACCGGGGTGGCGGGCTGGAGCTACGAGGACTGGTACGGCGTCCTCTACCCCGATCCGAAGCCCTCGGGCTTCGATCCCCTGCCCTTTCTGGCGTCCTATATCGATCTCATCGAGATCAACTCCAGCTTCTACGGGCCGCCGAAGTCCGGGCACGCGGAGCGCTGGCTCGAGCGCGTCGCGGATCACCCCGAGTTCCGCTTCACCGCCAAGCTGTGGCGCCGCTTCACCCACGAGCGGGGCGAGGCCTGGACGCGGGACGAGGCGGCCGCGGTGAAGGACGGGCTGGCCCCGCTCGCCGAAGGAGACCGTCTGGACGCGCTCCTGGTCCAGTTCCCCTGGTCCTTCCGCAACGACGAAGCGGGACGGGACTGGCTGGCCGACGTCCGGGCCGAGTTCGCGGAGCTCCCGCTCGTCGTCGAGGTCCGACACGAGTCCTGGAACGACCCCGCGTTCTACGACTGGCTCGCCACCGAGGGTGTCGGCTTCGTGAACATCGACCAGCCGCTGTTCAGCCGCTCCATCAAGCCGTCGGCGCGGGCGACCTCCCGCGTCGGCTACGTCCGCGTCCACGGCCGCAACTACAAGGACTGGTTCCGGAAGGGCGCCGGCAGGGACGCGCGGTACGACTACCTCTACACCCGCCCGGAGCTGGAGTCCTGGGCCGAGCGGGCGAAGGAGGTGGCGCGGGACGAGGACGTGGATACCGTCGACGTCGTCTTCAACAACCACTACAAGGCGCAGGCCGTGGTGAACGCGCTCGAGTTCCGGAAGGTGCTCGGGGAGCCCCACGTCGAGGCGCCGCCGACTCTGATGGCGGCCTACCCCAGGGAGCTCCGCGGATTCGGCGTCGAGGTCCAGGACGCGGCGTAGCCCGGCTCGCTCACCCGGCCGCCGCCGCTCCTCCGCGACGAGCGGGCTTCACCACGTTACGACCACGCGAAGTCGCGAAGGGGGGCGA
>JAHWKI010000324.1 GCA_019347975.1 Gemmatimonadota bacterium | reverse complement strand
CTCGGCGCGTACGACTTCCTGAGCAAGGGGTGCAGCAAGGCCGAGCTCCGGGCGCGCGTGGGCGTGATGGCCCGGATCAAGCGCGGCCACGACGAGCTCGCCGCCATTGCCCGCATCTCCGACGCCCTCCTCCAGGCCGTGGAGCCGGAGACCATCGCTCGCGAGTTCATCCGCGAGGTCCGCAAGGTCTTCCGCGCGGATGCGGCGGTGTTCGCGCAGGAGTGGCGCGGCCGCAACCGCGTCCTGGTGTTCGAGGGGATGGACGACGAGGACCCCGAGCTGATCCCCCTGCTCGAGGGCATGTCATCCCGTTTCGACGGTCGCGACCCGGCCCGGGCCGTGATCTTCGAGCCGGCCGAGGTCCGCGAGATCGTCGGACCCCGTATGCCGGGGCGCGAGATCCGCTCGGCGGCGGCCGGCTGCGTCCGGCGGGGGCCGAGCAGCGCGCTGGTCGTCCTCCTCTCCGAGCAGGAGGACGCCTTCCGGGAGGACCTGGACGGCCCCCTGCTGCGGAACCTGAGCGGGCAGGCGGCCATCGCCATCGAGCACGCCCTGCTGAACCAGCGGGCGAGGCGGCAGGCGCGCGATCTCGAGCAGGCCCTGACGGAGCGGTCCCGCTTCTTCGCGTCCCTCAGCCACGAGCTGCGGACTCCGATCAACGCGGTGATCGGGTACAACCACCTCCTCCAGGAGCGGATCTTCGGCGAGCTGTCCGACCAGCAGGTCGGCGCCCTCGAGAAGGCCAACCGCAGCGCGCAGCACCTGCTGGAGCTGGTGGACGATATCCTGGACATCTCCAAGATCGAGGCCGGCAAGCTCGAGATGCTCCCGGAGCCGGTCGACCTCGCCTCGCTCGTGCGTGACACGGCGACCACCCTCCAGCTCCAGGCACGCCAGAAGGGGATCGATCTCGACGTCCAGACCCCGGAGGAGTGCCGCATCGAGACGGACGCCGCCCGCGTCCGGCAGATCGTCCTCAACCTGCTGTCCAACGCGGTGAAGTTCACGGACGAGGGGAGCGTGCGGCTGGCGCTTCAGCCGGTCTCCGATGGCGCCCTCGAGATCCGCGTGCGCGACACGGGGCCCGGCATCGCCCCGGAGGATATCGAGCGCATCTTCGAGGAGTTCGAGCAGGCGGAGGGCAGCGCCGGTCGCGGGGGCACGGGTCTGGGGCTGGCCATATCGCGCCGTCTCGCCGAGCTCCTGGGAGGCTCGTTGAGCGTGGAGAGCGAGGTCGGAAAGGGCTCCACGTTCACGCTGGCCCTGCCGCTGGAATGGGCGCCGCCCCGACCCGCCGACGAGGACGCCGTGGACGACCCGCACCCGCTCGATTAGGCGACGCGCCCTTTTCCATCCGCGGCGCATCCCTCCGGACGCCCCGCGCAACCCTGTCCGCGGTCCCTGTGTCCCATGTGGTGATGAACGGACCGCCACCCTGCACAGGACGGCCTTGATCGAAGCGCGACTCATCGAGCGGGTGCTCGACGGCGACGACGCCGCCGCGCGGGAGCTGTACGACGCCCACGTGGACCGTGTCTATCGCCTGGCCTACCGGATGGCCGGCGACGAGGACCTGGCCAGGGAGTTCACCCAGGCGTCGTTCATCCGCGCGTTCGAGCGGCTCCACCAGTTCCGTGGCGATGCGGCGCTGTCGACGTGGCTCCACTCCATCACCGTTTCGGTGACGCTGAACGGGCTGCGGAAGGTGAAGCGGGCCCAGCACCGGGAGGTGGAGCTGGACGAGGCGGTGCCAGGTCGGACTGGGCCGCCGGCCGAGCCGGACCTCCGGCAGCGGCTCCACCGCGCGGTGGACGGGCTGCCGGAAATCTACAGGTCGGTGTTCGTGATGCACGACGTCGAGGGATACACGCACGACGAGATCGGCCAGACGCTGGACGTGGCGACGGGCACCTCGAAGGCCCGGCTGTTCCGCGCCCGGCGCATGCTCCGTGACGAGCTGGCGGACTTCGCAGAGGAGTACGTGGTATGAGCGACGAATTCGATCGGTTCATCGAGAAGGCCGCGCCCGAGTACAACCGGCCGCCGGAGCCCCCGCGCGAGGAGATGTGGGCGGCGATCCGGGAGCGGCTGCCGGAGCCCCGGCGACGGGACGCGCTGGACCTCGGCACGCGCCGGGCGATCCGGGAGCGCCGACAGCGGCTGCGGCAGTGGACGCCGTGGGCGATCGGCGTCGCCGCCGCGGCGACGCTGGCCGTGGGCTTCGGCCTCGGACGGGTCAGCAGCGAGCGCGCGCTCCCCGTCACGGAGCCGGTCGTGGCGACCCCGGCGGAGGCGACCACGTCGGCCTCCGTGCGGCTCGCGGCGGCGGACCATCTCGGCGAGGCCGAGGCGCTGCTCACGTTCTACCGGACGGCGAAGCTCGATGCGGACCGCGCCGCAACGGCGCGCTGGGCGCAGGACCTCCTGTCGACGACCCGGATGATGATGGACTCCCGCGCGGGCGACGATCCCGCGCTGGCGATGCTGCTCGGAGACCTGGAGCTGGTTCTGGTACAGATCGTCGCCGCCGACGTCGAAGGCGCGGACGAGCGGGAGCTGATCGAGGACGGCATGGAGCAGCGACAGCTCCTTTCGAAGCTGCGGACCGCGTCGAGCGGACCGCTCAAGAAGGCCATGTGAAGCAATGGAGAAGATCATCATGACGAAGATCATCATCGCGGCCGTCGGGCTCGCCCTGGTCCCCGCGAGCGCGCTCCGGGCGGACCAGGCGCGGGTGCTCGAAGCGCGGCCGATCGCCGTGGCGCCGGCCCCGGGGGCGCCGTCGTTCGCCGTGGCCCCGGAGTCGTGGAGCCGGCAGGACCCGGCGGACTCCCTCTACCGTGCCGCCCGGGAGTCCATGAACCGCGG
>JAHWKI010000323.1:1283-2870 GCA_019347975.1 Gemmatimonadota bacterium | reverse complement strand
CCGGGCTCAACTTCGGGTTGCGGTACCGCTTCGGCTCGATCTACAACAACGTCGTGAACACGCGCTTCGGCGGACGAGGCGGGCAGGACCGGTTCTGATCCGCCGGCCTCGCGCGATCACCCACACCCTTTACCGCGCCGTCCGGCCCCGTGTCGGTCGTCGTGAGCGCAAGCGAAGGCTTGTATAGCGACATCGGAAGCGCTACCTCCACAGGGCGAGACCCCGGGCGCTCGCCCGACGTGCACGGCACGTGTTCGGACAGGCTCCCGTTCGTGATCCTTCACCGTACCGAGGCATGTCCAACAAATCACGTCGCGATTTCCTCCGGATCCTCAGCACGTCCGCCGTTGGGGCCGGTCTGGCGCCGTCGGCGCTGGCCCGCGGCCGCCGCGTCGAGATCCTCGAGCCCGCCTTCGGGGAGCCGGCCCGGCCGGCCGCGCCGAGCGACCGCATCGGACTGGCCACGATCGGCATGGGCATCATCGGCTTCATCGACACCGACACGGCGTTGCGCGTGCCGGGGGTGGAGCTGGTGGCCGCCGCGGATGCCTACGACGGGCGTCTCGCACACGTGAAAGAGGTCTACGGCCCGGGTGTGGCCACCACGCGGGACTACCGCGAGATCCTCGCCCGTCCGGACGTGGACGTGGTCATCATCGCGGTGCCGGACCACTGGCATGCGCGCATGGCGATCGAGGCGATGGAGGCGGGGAAGGACGTCTACCTCGAGAAGCCGATGGTGAAGGAGCTGGCCGAGGGGCCGCGGGTCATCGAGGCGCAGGCGCGGACGGGGCGGGTCCTCCAGGTCGGGAGCCAGTTCGGCAGCGACGTGATCTTCGATAAGATCCGGGAGCTCCTGGCCGCAGGCGCCATCGGCGAGGTCAACCAGGTGGAGGCGGCGTACAACCGCAACTCGGCCCTCGGCGCCTGGCAGTACTCGATCCCTCCGAACGTGACCGAGCGGGAGATCGCCTGGGAGGCGTTCCTGGGAGACGCGCCGCGGCGGCCGTTCGACCCCGTCCGGTTCTTCCGGTGGCGCAACTACCGGGACTACGGCACGGCCGTCGCCGGCGACCTCTTCGTCCACCTCTTCACGGGCATCCACAAAGTCCTGGACGCGGTGGGCCCGACAACGATCTTCTCCCGCGGAGGGCTGCGCTTCTGGAAGGACGGCCGCGATGTCCCCGATGTCATCCTCGGGCTGTTCGAGTACCCGGAGACGGAGCATCACGCGCCGTTCACGCTGTCGCTCCAGTCGAACTTCGTCGATGGCAGCGGCGGCGGCTCCCACTTCCGCTTCATCGGCAGCGAGGGCGTGATCAGCGTCCGGGGAAATGGCTTCACGCTGGAGCAGTCGCCGCGGCGCCCTCCGTCGCTCGACCAGCTGGTGAACGGCTACAACTCGGTGCGCACGTGGAGCGAGGAGGTCCAGCGGGAGTTCATCGAGGCGTACGAGGCGGCGCACCCGGCCGACCCCGTGGCGCCCTCGCCGGACACGACGCAGGAGTACCGCGCCCCCGCCGGCTACGACGCCCGCTACGACCACTTCACCTACTTCTTCGACGCCGTTCGGCAGGGTGGCGCGCG
>JAHWKI010000323.1:0-1183 GCA_019347975.1 Gemmatimonadota bacterium | reverse complement strand
ACGGCTCGCTGGTCCCCACGCCCCTGCCCGTCACGGCGCTGCCGAACCCCTCGTTCCTCGCCCTCAGCCTCGACGGCCGGACCCTCTACGCCGTCCGCGAAGTCGACGAGGGGGGCGTGGCCGCGTACCGGCGGGACCCGGACTCCGGCCGCCTCACCGCCCTCGGCCGCAGCTCCTCGGGCGGCGCGGGGCCGGCGTACGTCTCCGTTCACCCGACGGGGCGGTGGCTGCTGGTGGCGAACTATGGCGGCGGGAGCGTCGCGCTCCTCCCCATCGGCGACGACGGCGCGCCGGGCGAGCCCGTGGACGTGGTCCAGCACCGGGGCAGCGGACCGGACCCCGCGCGGCAGGAGGCGCCGCACCCCCACTACATCCGGACGGCCCCGGACGGCGGGCGCGTTCTCGTGGCCGATCTCGGCACGGACCGGGTGATCAGTTACCCGCCGGTCGGACGGGACACCGGCCTCGGGGAGGCCCGGGCGGTCGTGACCCGTACGGCGCCGGGCGGCGGCCCGCGACACCTGGCCTTCCATCCCGGCGGGTCGGTGGTCTACCTGGTGAACGAGCTCCACGGCTCCGTCACCGCCTGGTCGTACGACGCGGAGAGGGGCACGCTGGACGAGCTCCAGACGGTCTCCACGCTGCCCCACGGATTCGACGGCGAGAACCACAGCGCGGCGATCCACGTGCACCCCGGCGGGCGCTGGCTCTACGTCTCGAACCGCGGCGACTTCGACAGCATTGCCCTGTTCGCCATCGACCCCCGCACGGGCCTGCTCACTCCTCGGGGGTACCAGCGGGAGGGGATCGTCTGGCCGCGGAGCTTCGCGCTCCACCCCGACGGGCGGTGGCTCCTGGTCGCGAACCGCCGCGCCGGCGAGGTCCGGGTGTTCGCCGTGGACCCCGGGACCGGCGCCCTCACGCCGACCGGGGAACGGGCAGCGGTTCCGGACCCCACCCACGTGCTGCTGGCGCCGCGCTCTCCCGGGGCCGCACCGTGAAGCCATGGCCACACGTCAGGTACGATTCGCCATCGTCGGAGCGGGGCGGACCGCCCAGAAACAGCGCGCCACGACTCATGAGGGCGGCCGTGGTGACGCGCTACGGGCCACCCGAGGTGCTCAAGGTGCGGGAGGTCGAGCGGCCCTCGGCGGGAGAGGGCGAAGTCCTGATCCGCGTCCAC
>JAHWKI010000107.1 GCA_019347975.1 Gemmatimonadota bacterium | reverse complement strand
GGACGGGCCTCTACACCTCGGAGGGCCCTTCTCCGCTCCCACTGAGATCGGACAGCGCTTCCATGACCCGGGCGCCGACATCGGGGAGCGCGACCTCCCGCTCCGGCTTGCTGTCGAGCTGGGGAAAGCGCATGGTCGGCCCGATCTTGATCCGGACCCTGCCGCGCTTGAGGGCGCGGTCCCAGCGGGGCCAGACGTCGTACGCCCCGGACACGCCGCACGGGACGACGGGTACGCCCGCCTTGAGGATGAGGCGCAGGGCGCCGAGGCGTGGGGGCTGCAGGCGGCCATCCCAGCTCCGCTCCCCTTCGATGTAGATCCCGACGCCGTACCCTTCGCGCAGCCGTCGGAGCGCGATCCTGACGGCCTGCGGGTCGGTCTCGAAGCGGCGGACCGGAAAGGACTTGAGCCGTCGGAGGATCCCTCCGGTCAGGCGGTCGGAGAACTGGGTGCTCTTGGCCATGGTGTAGATCTCTCGCCGCACCACGGTCTGGATGATCATGGGATCCAGGTAGCTCTGGTGGTTGGCGACGAGGAAAAAGGGACCGTCCTCCGGGACGTTCTCGAGCCCCTCCACCTCCACCTTCCCGACCAGCGGAAACAGCGCCCGAACGACGAGCTGGATGAACCGGTAGAAGGTCACCGCGTCACGATCCTGGGCTGGAGCTCGACGATCTCGCCGCGGCCGGAGCGCCGGTAGAAGGTGGCGAGGGCGGCGGCGAGGAGGCGGTCCCAGAGGTAGCTGGAGTCGTCGAGGAAGGCGAAGGAGACGAGAGGGTGAGCCCCGCCGCGGATCTGGAGGGTCCGGGAGCTGGCCTGGACGGCCCTCAGATCGCCGAATGCCCAGGAAAGGGTGCCCGGCCCCTCCGGGGCGTAGGTCAGCCGTTCAGGGCCCAGCGCCAGCCTCCCCCGCTGCTTCGCGCCGAACTTCTCGATCCGGTTGACGTAGCGGCCCTCGAAGCGGATCACCTGCTCGCCCTCCACGAACGAGGCGACGACGGACGCCTCCCTGAACGGGTCGCGAGCGCCGATCAGGGAGGCGGGGTCGGGGAGGTCGTCCACCCACTCGGCGGCGGTCCGGACGCGCTCTTCCCCGCCCCGGCCGGTGGCACGGATCCGGGCGCCGTGGACGCGGTCGAAGCGGGTGCCGCAACCGGAGCAGGTGGCGTCGCCGGAGGCCCGGAGCCCCCGGTCGAGGGCGCAAACGGGGCAGGCCCAGAGGAGGTCGGGGATCGCCAACGGTCTCAGAGGCGGCGAAAGAGGTCGAGCACCCGGAGGGTCCAGACGCGCCAGACGGCCTCCCAGATGATGCGGCGGGACATCTTGGATTCGCCGATGTCGCGGTCCGCGAAGACGATGGGGATCTCGCCCACGGCGAAGCCGGCCCGCCAGGCGCGGAGGCTCATCTCGATCTGGAAGGAGTATCCCTCGGATCCGACGCGGTCGAGGTGAATCCCCTCAAGTACGTTGCGGCGAAAGCACTTGAAGCCTCCCGTCGCATCCGTTACTGGAAGTCCCGTGACGACCCGGGCGTAGAGGTTGGCGAAGTAGGAGAGGATGAGCCGGCCCATGGGCCAGTTGATGACGGTGACCCGGCCATGGAGGTAGCGGGAGCCGAGGACCAGATCGAAGCGGCGAATGGCCTCGAGGAACTGTGGGAGGTGGGCCGGATCGTGAGAGAAGTCGGCGTCCATCTCGAAGAAGACATCGTAGTCGCGTGCGAGGCCCCACCGGAAGCCGGCGATGTAGGCGGTGCCGAGGCCGAGCTTCCCCTCCCGGTGCAGGACGTGGACGCGGCCGAGCTCCTCCGCCAGGCGGGATGCCACCTCGCCGGTGCCGTCCGGGGAGGCATCGTCGATGATGAGGACCTCGATGCGCGGGTCCTGCTCGAGGACCAGGGGCACGAGGCGCGGGATGTTCTCGCGCTCGTTGTAGGTCGGGATGATGACGAGCGCGCGCTCTATTCCAGCGTCCATCGCCACAGGTTGAAGATGGCTGTGCACAGGGCTAAGTTGGCGGCGAGCCCGAAACTACCTTGCCGCGGACGCGCCTACAAGTGAAGGTCCTGCAGATCGTAACGGCGTATCCGCGATCGCCCGACGACCTCATCACGCCGTGGCTGGTCGAGACGCTGAAACGGCTGCGGGCGCGCGGCGTGGAGACCGAGGTGCTGGCGCCGTCGTACCGCGGGCTGGGCGACCACGTGGTGGACGGGATCCCGGTCCACCGCTTCCGCTACGCCCCGCGGCGGTGGGAGGACCTGACGCACGACCAGACCGCGCCCGACCGTGTCGCGGACCGTCCGGCGTACCTGGGGCTCCTGCCGGGATACGTCGCCGCCGGGTGCCGGGCGGCGGCGCGGCTCGCCCGGACGGGTGAATACGACGCGCTCCACGTCCACTGGCCGATCCCCCACGCGCTGTTCGGTCTGGCCGGCCGCGCGGCCGGCGATGTCCCCCTCGTCTGCTCGTTCTACAGCGTGGAGCTCACGTGGGTGAACCGGAAGATGCGCTATCTGCGCCCTTTTCTGAGGCACGTGATCCGGACGGCCGACGCGGTGACGGCGATCTCGTCGTCGACGGAAGCGATGGTCCGGGAGCTCCACGACCGGCCGGTGCTCCGGATCCCGTTCGGGGCGACGGTGGAGCCCGAGGTCCCCGGGGCCCCTTCCCCGCCCCGGGAGGGGCCGTACCGCGTGCTGTTCGTGGGGCGGCTGGTGGAGCGGAAGGGCGTGCAGCACCTCATCGCGGCGGTGGCGCGGCTGAGGGAGAGCCGGGACGTCGAGCTCCACGTCGTGGGAGATGGGCCGTACCGCGAGCGGCTGGAGGCGCGGGCCGGGGAGCTCGGCGTGGCGGAGGCCGTCCGCTTCCACGGCTTCGTCCCCCGCGAAGAGCTTTCGCGCCGGTTCGCCGACAGCGATGTTTTCGTGCTCCCGGCAGTGGTGGACGCGAAGGGGGACGTGGAAGGGCTGGGGGTGGTCCTCATCGAGGCGCTGCGGTACGGTACGCCGGTGATCGCGAGCGCGGCGGGAGGCATTGTCGATATCGTGCGGGACGGCGAGACGGGGCTGCTGGTGCCCCCCGGGGACGAACGGGCCCTGGCCGGAGCGGTGGCGCGGCTGCAGGATGACCGGGCGCTGGCGGCCCGGCTGGTGAGCGCGGGGCAGGCCCACGTGGAGCGGGAGTTCGCGTGGGACGTGGTGGTCGGGCGGCTGGTGGACGTCTATGGCGGGCTCGCGGCCCGCCCCTGAAGACCGGACGAGGAAACGGATGGCACGGCGGGCGCTGATCACGGGAGTCACGGGGCAGGACGGCAGCTACCTGGCGGAGCTGCTGCTGGCGAAGGGCTACGAGGTCTACGGGCTCGTGCGGCGCTCGAGCACCATGAACTTCGAGCGGATCGCCCACATCCAGGGAGAGATGGAGCTCCTGTACGGCGACGTGACGGACTACCACTCGCTGGTGACGGCGGTGAAGCAGGCGCGTCCCGCGGAGCTCTACAACCTGGCGGCCCAGTCCTTCGTCCACACGTCCTGGACGCAGCCGGAGCTGACCGGACAGGTCACGGGGCTCGGGGTGGTCCGGGTCCTCGAGGCCATCCGGCTGGTCGACCCGGCGATCCGCTTCTACCAGGCGTCCTCCAGCGAGATGTTCGGCATGGTGCGGGAGGTCCCGCAGAAGGAGACCACGCCGTTCTATCCCCGCAGCCCCTACGGCTTCGCCAAGGTCTACGGACACTGGGCGACAGTGAACTACCGGGAGAGCTACGGCATCTTCGCTGTGAGCGGGATCCTCTTCAACCACGAGAGCCCGCGCCGCGGGCTGGAGTTCGTGACGCGCAAGATCACCGACGCGGTGGCGCGGATCAAGCTCGGCCACCTCGCCGAGCTGAAGCTCGGCAACCTCGAGGCGAAGCGGGACTGGGGCTTCGCCGGCGACTACGTGGACGCCATGTGGCGCATGCTCCAGGAGGACGAGCCCACCGACTACGTGATCGGGACCGGCCAGGCCCACAGCGTCCGTGACTTCCTGGACGCGGCGTTCGGCTGCGTGGATCTGGACTGGGGCGACTACGTGGTCCAGGACCCCGTGCTGCTCCGCCCGGCCGAGGTCGAGCACCTCGTCGCGGATTCGACCCTGGCCCGTGAGCGGATGGGGTGGGAGCCGCGGGTCGACTTCCAGGAGCTCGTCCGCAGGATGGTCGAGGCGGACCTCGCCCGCATTCAGGAGCGCGGCGCCGAAGCCCGGGCCCGATGAGGGTCCTCGTCACCGGCGCCGACGGCTTCGTCGGACAGCACGTGGTCGCCGCCCTCCTGGCCGGGGGCCACGAGGTGACGGGCGGGATCCGGGGCGACGCCCCGGTCCTGGCCACGCTGACGACGGAAGAGGCGGCGCGGGTCACCTGGTCCTCCTTCGACCTGCGGGTGGCCGCGAGCGTGCGGCGGATGGTCCGGGGCGCGGAGCCCGACGCGGTGTTGCACCTGGCGGGGATCGCGTCCGTCTCTCAGAGCTGGCGCGAGCCCGAGACCACCTTCGACGTGAACGCGACCGGCTCTCTCCGCCTGCTCCAGGCGCTGCGCGCCCTCCCCGCCCGGGGCTCCGCCGCACCCGCCGCCGCCCGGCGGCCGGTCCTCCTGGTCAGCTCCGGAGAGGTGTACGGCGCCGACGGCACGGCCGAGGCCCCGCTGCTGGAGGATCGCCCGCTCCGCCCGGTCACGCCCTACGGGGCCAGCAAGGCCGCCCAGGAGATGATCGCCTCGGTCCTGGCAGACGACGCGATGCGCCTCATCCAGACCCGCAGCTTCCAGCAGATCGGGCCCGGCCAGCAGCCCACCTTCGTCACGGTGAACTGGGCGCGGCAGCTCCTGGACATACGGAATGGAGCCCAGGCGCCGGTCCTCCGCGTCGGCAATCTCGAGATCGATCGGGACTTCCTGGACGTCCGCGACGCCGCCGCCGCCTACGTCGCCCTCCTGGAGGACCCCCGGGCCGAGGGCGTCTTCAACCTCTGCACCGGCCGCGCCTGCTCGCTCCGGCACCTGCTGGAGCTCCTCGAGGATGCCGTGGGCGTCCACCCGGAGATCCGCGTCGAGACGGAACGGCTCCGCCCCGCCGAGATCCGGTCCCTGGTCGGCAGCGCCGCCAAGCTCACCGCCGCCATCGGCTGGACCCCGCGCCATTCCCTCGAGGACAGCGTCCGGACCCTGGTGGAGTCGCTCGATCACGCCACACGCCCCGCCTGAGCGGAGGTCCACCCTGGAATCCTCCCGCAGATCCGTGAGCCGCACCGACACGTCCGACGTCGAGCCGCGCTACCTGGCGCTCCTCGAAGCGGAGCGCGGCGCCTGGTGGGACTCCGCCAACTTCGATACCTGGAAGAACCTCTACGTCAGCGAGTACGCTCGCGGTCATTACGTGGTGGACACCCTCCGGAAGTACGTCCCGGACCTCCTCATCCCGGGCGCCCACGTCCTCGACGTCGGCTGCGGCGACGCGGGCGTCCCCATCGCCTTCGCCGAGGCCGGCGCGCGGGCCGCCGGGATCGAGCCCCACGAGCCCAGCGTCCACCGCGGCCGCGTACGGGCGGAGGAGCACGGCGTGGAGGTGGACCTCCGCCAGGGCCTGGCCGAGGAGCTCCCCTACGCGGACGCGTCGTTCGACCTGGTGATCCTGGACAACGTGCTCGAGCACGTGCGGGACCAGGCGCGGACGTTGACGGAAATTCGTAGAGTTCTACGGCCTCAGGGACTGCTTTATATGGTCACGCCCAAGCCTCTGTCCCTCTATAGCTTATGGAACGATCCACATTACGACCTCGCGGGGCTCGTCCTCCTGCCGCGCCGGCTCCAGATCTGGTACTTCGAGGAGGTGCGCGGGGGGGGTGAGGGCACCTACGATGTGGGGACGATCCCGACCCGCTGGCGGCTGCGTCGGCTGCTGAAGCGGGCGGGATTCGAGACGGTGGTGGGGCCGCGCGAGCTGTGGGTGCACTACCTTCGTGAGCGGATCGCGCGGCCGGAGGAGGTGCGACCGGGGCTGAAGCGGCGTCTCTCCTCCTGGCTGCGGGAGCGGCGGTGGCCGTTCGAGAGCCGGGTGATGAGGTGGTTCTGGGACGTGGCGATCGGCTCGAACTTCTTCATCGCGCGCCGGGGTCCGTGAAGGTCCTGCACCTGATCTACGACGACCCGGGGAACCCGTGGGTGGCGGGGGGCGGCGCGGTGCGGGCGTTCGAGATCTACCGGGAGCTGGGAGAGCGGGTGGACGCGACGATCGTGAGCGGGAGCTATCCCGGGGCGCGGGAGGGGACGGTGGAGGGAGTCCGCTACCGTCGCCTGGGGGCGCGGCGGCCGTACGCGTGGAGCCGCCTGACGTACGCGGCGGCGGCGTCCCGCCTGCTGCGGCGCGGGG
This sequence comes from Gemmatimonadota bacterium, assembly GCA_019347975.1. Classification (GTDB taxonomy): domain Bacteria; phylum Gemmatimonadota; class Gemmatimonadetes; order Longimicrobiales; family RSA9; genus JAHWKI01. The sequence goes on along the minus strand of JAHWKI010000107.1, from coordinate 5,361 downwards.
ACTACGACGTGGCGGCGTTCGAGTTCTCCGTGTACACGCCGATCCTGCTGCCCGGGGACCGTCCCATCGGGCTGGTGATCCATCACGTGACCGGCCCGACGGCCCGGGAGCGGTTCGGCGGAGTGGTCGGGGGCGCGGTGGCGGCGGTGGAGCGGCGGATGCTCCGGAGAGCGCGACACATCAGCCTGTCGGCCGAGTGGGGTGTCGGGCAGGTGCGGCCGCTGGCGCCGGACGCGGAGCTCCACGTGGTGGGCGCAGGCGTGGGCGAGGAGTTCTTCGCGGTGGAGCGGCGGGAAGGCGACTACCTCCTGTTCTTCGGGCGGCTGGACGTGTTCCAGAAGGGTCTGGACACGCTTCTGGAGGCGTACGCCGGGCTCCGCGGTCGCCAGGGTGCCGCCACCCCTCCCCTGCTGGTCGCGGGCCGCGGGAAGGACGCGGAGGTGGTGGAGCGGATGGCGCGGGAGCTCGGGGTCGCCGATCACGTGCGGCTTCTGGGGCCGGTGTCCGACGCGCGTCGTCTGGAGCTGCTGGCGGGGGCGCGGGTGCTGCTGATGCCGTCGCGGTTCGAAGGCTTCGGCCTGGTGGCCGCGGAGGCGATGGCGGCCGGCGTGCCCCTGGTGGCGTCCCGTGCGGGGTCGCTCCCCGAGGTGGTGGACGCGCCTCGAGGGGGAGTGCTGGTGCCGCCGGAGGACCCGGAGGCGCTGGCCGGGGCCGTCGGTGCGCTGCTGGACGATGACCGTCGGCGCGCCGAGCTCTCGGCGAGCGCCCGGGAATCGGCCCGGCGCTACCTGTGGCAGTCGGTGGCGGACCGGCACCTTCGGTTCCTCGAGCGCGTGGCGCGCGAATCCTGACCCGAGCGAAAGAGCCAATGGCGAAGAAGCGTGTTCATCAACCCCCTCCGGTCTCTCCGGGTGACGTGGGCTTCCGCATCTCCGCGGGTGTGGCCGCGGCGGTCTTTTTCGGGCTGGCCCTGGTCTACTTCTTCCCCGCGCTGCTGCCGGGGCGGGGGATCTACGGGACGGACTACCTGGGGGGCGGCTACCCGTTCAGCGAGTTCATCGCGGGGCGGCTGAAGTCCGGGGAGCTGCCGAAGTGGGTCCCATACGTCTACGGCGGGATGCCCCTGTTCGCCAATGCCGGGAGCACGTTCTACCCGGTCTGGCTGCTGGCCGCGCTCCTGGTGCCGGTCTCGCTTGTCCTGCCGCTCCTCTTCGTGGTCCAGTTCGGTCTGGCCGGCTTCGGCATGTTCCTTCTGCTCCGGGAGCTCGACGTCCGCCCCTGGGTGGCCCTCGTGGCCGGTTTGGCCTTCGAATTCACGGGCCTCACGATGTCCTACGTCTACGCCGGCCACGATGGCCGCATCGTCGTGGCCACGCTGGCGCCCATGTTCCTCTTCTTCCTGCACCGTCTGGTGCGCACCGGCGGCCTCGGCGCGTTCCTTGGCGCCGCCGCGACCCTGGCGTTCTCGCTGCTCTCCTTCCAGGTCCAGAGCAACTATTACCTGCTGCTCGCCGGGCTGGGCTGGGCTGTGTTCGCCCTCGTCTCGCACCGGGTCCGCGGGGCCGCGCTGTGGAGGCGGCTGGGCCTGGGCCTCGGCGCGGTGGCGCTCGCGTTCGTCCTGAACGCCGTCAACTTCCTCCCGTTCATGGACTACGTCGACCAGTCGCCGCGGGGCGGCGAGGGCCGCGGCTACGAGTACGCCACGTCGTGGGCGATGTCGCCGGGGGAGATCAGCGCCCTCGCGGTCCCCGAGCTGATCGGGGCGTCGCTACAGGACCCCAACACCGGCGAGGCGCTGTTCCCGCCGTATCGCGGGCACAACTTCATGAAGCTCCACACCGAGTACGCCGGCGCCTTCGCGCTGCTGTTCCTGCTGATCGGCGCGTGGTACGCGCGGAAGGACCGCCGCTGGTGGTTCTTCGTAGGGCTCGTGGTGTTCGCGCTGACCATCTCCTTCGGCGCGCACACGCCCATCTACCGGCTGTACTATGAGCTCCTTCCGGGCACGAAGCGCTTCCGCGCCCCGTCCATCTCGTTCTTCCTGGTCTCCATGTCGCTCGTGGTCATGGCGGGGCTCGCAATGGAGCACCTGGCCAGGGCGCGGGACCTGGCCGACAGCAAGCGACTGCTGTACGACCCCCTCGCCGCGGCCCGCTGGATCGCGCTGGGCGCCGCCGTCCTTGCCATGATACTGATCGTGGTCGGCGGGAACGCGGGAGAGGATGCCCCTGGCGTGGACGTGGGCTTCGCCCGCTTCGCCCTCTTCCTCGCGGCCGCCGCCACGGTGGTCTGGCTGTGGATCATCGGGCGGATGGGGCCCAGAATGGCGGCGATCGTGCTCGGCCTCGTCGTCGTATCGGACCTGTGGGTGGTCGGGCGCCGCTTCTTCCATACGGTCCCGCCGCCGGACGCGTGGTTCCAGACCGATGACGTGGTGAACGCCCTCCGCTCGCAGCCGGGCATCGGCCGGGCGTGGGTCCTGAGCCTGCCCGGGATCCCAGCCTACCACGGCTCGGGCAACGCGTTGATGCTGCACGACATCGAGCAGGCGGGCGGCGAGCACCCCAACCCGCTGAACCGGTGGTACGAGTACGTCGGCGCGGGCCGGAGCAGCTATGTGGACTGGCACAACCTGCTCGATGGCGAGGCGGCCTTCCTGAACGCCGCGAACGTGCGGTGGATCGTGAGCATGGTGCGCCTGGAGGGCGCGGCCGAGTTCCCGTCGGTGCGCCTCATCCACGGCGGACCCTCTGCGCTGATCTACGAGAACACCGCCGCCCTGCCGCGGGCGTGGCTCGTCGGCGACGTGCGGGTCGTCGCGGAGGCGGACGGAGCGCTGGGGGTGCTGCGGAACCCGGAGTTCGATCCGCGGCTCGAGGCGGTGGTGCAGGAGCAGCCATCGCTGAGCCTGACGGCCGGGCCGGTGGCCGGTGAGGCACGGATCCTGGAATCGAGCCCGGACGAGGTGAGGATCGCCAGCCGCTCCGACCGCGCCGCCTTCCTCGTCCTGGCCGACAACTACTACGACGGCTGGGAGGCCACCATCGACGGCGAGGGCGTGCCCGTGCTCCGGACCAACCACACGTTCCGTGGCGTGGCGGTTCCCGCGGGTGAGCACGAGGTGGTGTTCCGCTTCCGGCCGGGCCGTCAGATCCTCGGCTTCTGGATTTCCCTGCTCGGCTTCCTGGGGATCGGCGGGTACGCCGTCTGGGCGCTGGTCCGCCGGCGCCGTCGTGGCGGGGGTCGGGCCGTGGACGCCGCGCCGGCATGAGGACTCGCCGGTCGTGGTGGCGACCGCTGGCCGGCGTGCTGCTGGTCGCTGCCGCGGCCGTCTTCCTGGGCATGACCGTCGCCCGGAACTGGCGGGAGCTGGCGGCGTTCGACTGGCGGGTGCGGTGGCTGGAGCTCGGCGCGAGCGTGCTGGCGCTCACCGCGGTGCTGGCCTGGGGCATCGTCGTATGGAAGCAGGTCCTGGACCGGTTCGAGCACCGGCGGGTGGGGTTGAGCGTCCTGATGCGGATCTGGTTCGCGTCGAACCTCGCCCGCTACATACCGGGCAAGATCTGGCAGTTCGTCGGGGCCGCGGAGCTGGCGCGCGCGGCCGGGCTCTCGCGGGTGGTGGTGCTGACGTCGATGGTCGTCCACATCGGCTTCAGCCTGCTCTCCGCCGCGGCGGTCTCCGCGATCGCGCTGGCCGCCTGGGACGCCGTCCCCCTCCCCGGCCTCCCGCTGGCCCTGCTGGCCGCCGCATCGCTCTTCCTGGTCCACCCCGCCGTGATCAACGCGGCCCTGGGTCTCGTCCCCCGCGCCTTCCACGACGAGGTCCTCCAGTGGAACGGGTCCTGGGCCGATGGTCTGGTCCTGCTGGGGCTGTCGATCCTTTCCTGGGTGCTCTACGGGCTGGCGTTCGCTCTCTTCGTCGACGCGATCATCCCCATCGACGCCGCCGCGCTCCTCCCGCTCACGGGCGTGAACGCGCTTTCCTTCCTGGCCGGATACGTGGTGTTCCTCGCGCCGGCGGGGCTCGGGGTGAAGGAGGGCGCCATGGCGGCTCTGCTGCGGCCGTTCGCGCCGGCGGGCGTAGCCGCGGTTCTCGCCATGGTGTCGCGGCTCTGGACCATCGCCGCGGAGCTGCTCGGCGCCGCCCTGGTCCTGGGTCTGACGCGTGCGCCCGTCGCGCCCCCCGATGAGGGCTCTGCGGGCCCCGAGGGGCGCGCCGCCGGCCTACCGGATCCGCCCGCCGGGTGAGTCGCCGGTCGAGCCGCCGAGGCGGCGACGGAGCCGGTCCACCTCCGCCCGCTGCGCCGCGATCATCTCGGCCACCAGCCCGAAGCCGAAGAGCAGGAATCCGAGCGTCTCCAGGAGCACGACCAGGTAGAGGAGCGGCCGGAAGCCGAAGGGTGGCATCACGTGCTGGACCCTCAGGACGATGGTGACGATGCCCACCAGCACGCCGGCCGCCGCCATGAGGAGCCCGTTCAGCCCGAAGAACGTCATGGGCTTGCGGGAGAAGAAGAGATAGAAGGCGACCGAGACCAGGTCCAGTAGCCCGCCCACGATGCGGTTCCGCCCGGAATACTTTGCCACCCCGTGCCGGCGCGGGTGCAGCGTGATGTCGATCTCGGTGACGGTGAAGCCGCGGTCGTAAGCCAGCACGACGAAGAAGCGGTGCCAGTCGTGGCGCAGCGTCACCTCGTCCAGGATCTCGCGGCGGAACGCCTTCATGGAGTTCAGGTCCGAGACCGGGACCTTGAAGAGGAGCCGGCTGAGGCGGTTGTAGGTGCTGGAGACGCCTGCCTTCTCGTACTTCCCCACCTTCCGCCCCGTAACGATGTCCCAGCCCTCTGCCAGCTTGTTCAGGTAGCGCGGGATCTCCTCCGTGTCGTGCTGGAGGTCCGCGTCGAAGAGGACCAGCCAGTCGGCATCCGTGGCTTCGGCGCCCGTCACCAGCGCCTCGGTCTTCCCGAAGTTGCGACGGTGCCGCACCACCTTCAGCCGCTCCCACCCCTCGGCCGCCGCCGCCGCCGCGGTCCCATCGCCGGAGCCATCGTCCACGAGGATGACCTCGCCCCCGAGCCCGTGACGCTCCCACGTCGCACGGAGCTCACGGATGAGGTCGGGGATGTTGTCGACCTCGTTGTAAGCGGGAACGAGCAGCGCGAACCGCTGTCGGACCTCCGCGACGGGGACGGAGCGCTCGGCGACGCGCGGCAGGGTCTGGGGATTCATAGGGGGGCAGTATGCCGGGAAAAGAGTCGCTACGCCACTGTCCCGGGCTGGTATGGCTCTGCCCCGTTCTCGCGTTCATTACTCACGCGAAGCCGCGAAGGGGGCGAAGACGCGAAGTTGAACAACAAGGAA
>JAHWKI010000106.1 GCA_019347975.1 Gemmatimonadota bacterium | reverse complement strand
ACTTCCTCCTCGGCGCCTTCTCCAGCGCGTTCTTCCTGTTCGGCATCGCCATGGTGTACGGCGGCGCCGGGTCGGTGAACCTGACGGTGGTCCGGGCCGCGGTGGGGATCGACGGTGTGGGAGCCAACCTCCTCCTGACGATGGGCATGGCGTTCCTGGGGATCGGGTTCGCGTTCAAGGTGGCCGCGGTCCCGTTCCACATGTGGACGCCCGACGCCTACGAGGGGGCGCCGGCACCGGTCACCGCGTTCATGGCGGCGGCGGTCAAGGCGGCGGCGTTCGCGGCCTTCCTCCGCGTGTTCATGGTGGGCTTCGCGGGGCTGGTGGAGACGTGGAGCGTGATCACCGCCGCGCTGGCCATCCTGACGATGGTCGTGGCGAACCTGGTGGCGCTGTCGGAGGACAGCGTGAAGCGGATGCTGGCGTACTCCAGCATCGCCCACGCCGGCTACCTGCTGGTGGCCCTCACCGCGGCCACGACCCTCGGGGCGGCTTCGTACCTGTACTACCTGGTCGTGTACACGCTCATGACCATGGGCTCCTTCGCCGTGGTCTATCTGGTGGCGGGGCGGAGCGAGCTCCGGCTGGGGGTGGGGGAATACGGCGGTCTGGGGTGGAGGAAACCCGTGATCGGCGTTACGATGACGATCTTCCTCCTCTCCCTGGCCGGCGTCCCCCCGACCGGTGGATTCGCGGGCAAGCTCGCGATCCTGCGGGCGATCATCGAGCGCGGCGGCGTGGAGCTCGCGGTGATCCTCGTGCTGACGTCACTGGTCTCCTACTACTACTATCTGCGCGTGGCCTGGTACATGTGGTTCCGGGAGGCCGAGACGACGACGCCGCGGGAGATCCATCTTTCCACCGGCGTCCGCACGGCGCTCGTCGCCGCCGCCGTGGCGGTGCTGGTGCTGGGGATCTTCCCGGGCGAGCTCCTGGAGCTGGCGGAGCGGAGCGCGCTGGCGCTGACACGGCACCCCCTGGCGGGGATCGCGACGCCCTGAGGCCGGTCAGGATACCGATGATGGTCCCGGGCCCCCCTGAACGGGGTCCGGGCCGTTTTTTCTTCTCGAATTCGGAGAACGGCGGACCACGATGGCGCTGAACGAGCACATTTTCCGGGAATACGACATCCGCGGCGTGGTGGACCGCGACCTCTCCGGCGGCGTCCCCACCTCGATCGGGCGGGCGTTCGGCAGCGAGCTGCGGGAGCGCGGCGGCGGCGCCGGGCGGCTGACCGTGGTCGTCGGACACGACAACCGCCCGAGCTCGCCGGGGCTCGCCGCCGACGTGATCGAGGGGCTGCGCTCGGCAGGGGTGGACGTCGTCTTCATCGGAACCGTGCCCACCCCGGTGCTCTACTGGGCGGCGAAGCGCTTCGGGACCGATGCCGGACTCCAGATCACCGGCTCGCACAACCCGCCGGAGTACAACGGCTTCAAGATGCTGACGGGGGACCGGTCCTTCTACGGCGAGGCGATCCAGCGGCTGAAGGAGCGGATCCGGGAGGGGAAGTGGACGGAGGGGTCCGGCTCGCTGGAGGAGCGCAGCGTCCTGGAGGAGTACATCGAGGACGTGGTCGGCCGGTTCGAGCTGGAGCGGCCGGTCAAGGTGGTCGTGGACTGCGGCAACGGCGTGGCCAGCCTGGTGGCCGTGGACCTGCTGGAGGCCCTCGGCGCCCACGTCATCCCGCTCTACTGCGAATCCGACGGCACCTTCCCGAACCATCACCCCGATCCGACGGTCGACGAGTACATCGTGGACCTGATCGACCGCGTCCGGAGCGAAGGGGCGGAGGTGGGGATCGGGTTCGACGGAGACGCGGACCGGATCGGGGCCGTGGACGAGACGGGGGCCATCATCCGTGGCGACATCCTCCTCCTCCTGTTCGCGCTGGACGTGATCGCGCGGGACGGGAAGGGGCAGAAGCTGATCTTCGACGTCAAGTGCTCGCAGGCGCTGCCGGAAGTGCTGGAAGCGCACGGCGGCGAGCCGATCATGTGGAAGACAGGTCACTCGCTGATCAAGGAAAAGATGAAGGAGACCGGCGCGCCGGTGGCCGGTGAGCTCTCCGGACACATCTGCTTCTCCGACGACTACTACGGCTTCGATGACGCGCTGTACGCCGCCTGTCGTCTGATCGACCTCGTCGCCCGGTCCGACCGCCCGCTGTCCGACCGTACGGCGGAGTTCCCGCAGTATCTCTCCACCCCGGAGATCCGGGTGGAGGTCCCCGAGGAGCGGAAGTTCGAGATCGTCTCGCGGGCCGTGGAGGAGTTTTCCAGGGACCACGAGGTGATCGCGGTGGATGGTGCCCGGGTCCTGTTCGACGGCGGCTGGGGGCTGCTGCGCGCGTCCAACACGCAGCCGGTGCTGGTCCTCCGCTACGAGGCCCGTACGGAGGCGCAGCTGGGCGCCATCCGGTCCGCCATCGAGGGATGGCTGCGGAAGCAGGGAGTCACGCCCTGACATGAGGCGCGGGCCCGGGCGCGTCCTGCTGCTGGCCGGCGTCCTCCTCCTGGTTCTCCTGGTGGCGGGACGGATGGCCGTCGGCTTCTATACGGACGTCCTCTGGCACCGTGAGCTGGGCTACCTCCCCGTGTTCTGGCGGCGGCTGGGTATCGTGATCTCGGTCCGCGCCGCCGCCGGGCTCATCGCGGCCATCGTCGTCTTCGTCAACCTGTGGCTCGTGGCGCGGCAGCTCGGGCCCGTCCGGGTCCGTCGCCGCTATGGCAACCTGGAGATCGCGGAGCGGATCCCGCGGCGCTACGTGCTCTCCGCCGCGGTCACCATCGCGCTGCTGGGCGGCTGGTGGCTCGCCGAGCTCCAGTTCGACGGCAACGCCGCGCTCGGGGTGGCGGCGTGGCTACGACACGCCTCCTGGGGCATCACCGAGCCGGTCTTCGGCCTCGACCCGGCCTTCTACGTCTTCTCGCTCCCGGTGCTCACGGACGTTCTCGACCTCCTCCTCCTGGCGGTGGTCTGGAGCCTGGCCCTGGTCGCCCTCGGCCACGTGCTGGTGGGGGGGATGCGCTGGGAGGAGAACCGGCTCGCGCTCTCCCGCCCGGCGCGTCTCCACCTCGCCGCCCTCCTCGCCGCCATGCTCGTGCTCCTCGGCGCCCGCTACTGGATCGGGCGCTATGTCCTGGTCGTCGACGGGACAGGGATCGGGGGAGGGCTCGGCTTCACGGACATGCAGGCCCGCCTCCCCGGCTACTGGATCATGGCCGCGGCCGCCGCAGGCGCGGCGGCCGCCATACTCCACGGAGCCTGGAAGCGGACGCTGACCACGCCGGTGGCCGGGCTGGGGGCGCTGATCGTGATCGCGCTGATCGTCGGCGCCGCATGGCCCGCCGCCCTGCAGAAGTTCCGGGTCGAGCCGAACGAGCTGAGCCGGGAGGCCCCGTTTATCCGCTGGAACATCGCGTTCACCCGCCGCGCCTACGGGCTGGACGACCTGGTCCGGGCGAGGATGCCGTACCAGCCCGACGCGCGCCCGGATCCGGACCGCATGAGCCAGCTCGCCAGCGCACTCCCCCTCTGGGACCCGGAGCCGGTGCGTGTGGCGCTGAACCAGCGGCAGGCTCTCTTTCAGTACTACCGCTTCCCCGACGTGGATCTCGACCGCTACGGCCTGCCCGGGCAGGAGGTCCAGGTCGCGGTGGGCGTCCGCGAGTTCCACCTCGAGGGGCTGACGGAGGGGAGCCGCACCTGGCAGAGCCTCCACCTCAATCCCGAGTACATCCGCGGGATGGGCGCCGTCGTGGCCCACGCCCATGCGACCGAGGACGCGGAAGGCGGGCCCGAGCTGTGGGTCCGCGATCTCCGCCCCGTAGTCACCGCAGCCGAGGCCCCGGACGGCCTCCGCATCACGAATCCGTCGGTGTTCTTCGGGGAGACCATGTCCGGGTACGCGGTAGTGGTACCCGGACGCGACAGCGCGTTCGTCGGGCAGCCGGGCGTGGACTACCCGGCGGGTATCCGCCTCGGCTCCTTCCTCCGCGTCCTGGCGTTCGCCTGGCGGTTCGGCGACGAGAACCTCCTCTTCTCGGGTGAGGCGGGCCGCGATGCGCGGCTGATCTTCCGCCGGTCCCTTCGGGAGCGGGTCAACGAGCTCGCCCCCTTCATCCTCTGGGATACGGACCCGCTCCCCGTCGTCGCGGACGGCCGCATCGTGTGGATGCTCGACGGCTATACGACGACGCCGTCCTTTCCCCTGGCCCGGGCCGTGGCCATGGGGCGGCTGCGCACGCGCTACCTGCGGAACTCCGTGAAGGCGGCGATCGATGCGGTGACCGGCGCGGTGGCCTTCTACGCCATGGACGAGGACGACCCGATGCTCGAGACGTATCGGCGAGTCTTTCCCGGCGTCTTCCATCCGGCCGCGGAGATGCCACCATCCCTGCGGGGACACCTGCGCTACCCGCAGCTGGCGTTCCTGACCCAGGCGGAGATCCTGCAGGAATACCACCTGGACCGGCCGGAGACCTTCTACGCGGAACAGGATGTCTGGGCGCGGCCGCAGGAGACGGCGCCGGCCGGCGGGACGCGCGCCTACGGGCCGACCTACTCGCTCGTTCCCGTCCCGCTCGGCGAGGGCGTGGAGTACCTCACGACGCTGCCGTTCCTCGCCCGGGACAGAGAGAACATGACCGCCGTGCTGATGGCGCGGAACGACCCCCAGCGCTACGGCGAGCTCATGCTGGTCGAGATGCCGCGGGACCAGCAGGTCCCGGGCCCGAGGCAGGTCCAGGCCATGATCGAGCAGGACCCGGTGATCGCTCCGGAGCTGTCCCTCCTCCGGCAGCGGGGCAGCGGCGTGGACATGGGGCACCTCCGGGTGGTCGCCCTGGACAGCACCATCGTGTACGTCCAGCCGCTGTTCCTGAGCGCCGAGGCGAACGCGATCCCGGAGCTGTGGCGGGTGGTGGTCAGCGACGGCCAGCGCATCACCATGGCGCCGTCCCTCCACGCGGCTCTCGCCGCACTCGACCTGCCGGCCGGGGCCCGGGCAAGGCCCCGGCGTGGCACCACGCCCGCCACCGCCGCGGTCACCGCCTCGTGGTCGCGCCGGGCGCTCGATCTGCTGGAGAGCGCCGAGGCCCGTCTGCGGGAGGGCGACTGGGCCGGGTACGGCCGGATGCTCGAAGAGCTTCGGAGGGTGCTGGAGAGCGCGAGCGAGGGCGCCGGGCCCCCCGGCGGAGACTGAACGGAATGGCGCGAAAACACGCGGAAACACGCGAAAAAGTCGGTTGCAGGGCCCGGGGGGCGCGGTTATGATGTCGCCCCGCTCGGGGGGCGCCCGGACCATCGTGGTCGCCCTGGGGGGCAACGCCCTGCAGCCGGCGGCGGGAAGGGGCGACATCTACGAGCAGTTCGCCCACACGCGGGAGAGCCTCCAGCCGCTGGTCTCGCTGGCCCGCGAGGGGTGGCGGATCGCCGTGGTCCACGGGAACGGGCCGCAGATCGGGGACGACCTCCGGCGGAACGAGGCCGCCCAGGACGACCTGCCGCCGCTGCCGGTGGGTGTGCTGGTGGCGGGGACGGAGGGGTGGATCGGCTACATGATCCAGCAGTCGCTCCAGAACGCGCTGCACCGGTTCGGCGTGAAGCGTGAGGTGGTGACGATCATCACGCAGGTGGTGGTGGACCCGGACGACCCGCGGACGCACGAGCCGAGGAAGCCGATCGGGCGCGTCATGGACGAGGACGCGGCGAAGCCGCTGCGGGAGGCCGGGGTGCCGCTGCGGGAAGTGGACGGCGGCTACCGTCGTCTGATCGCTTCGCCGGTGCCCATCCGGATCGTGGAGCACGCGCAGATCCGGCGGCTCGTGGAGAACGGCACCATCGTGATCGCCGCGGGAGGGGGTGGGTGCCCGGTGTACGTGGACCCGAAGCGCGGAATCGAGGGGCTGGACGCGGTGATCGACAAGGATCGCGCGGCCCAGGTGCTGGCGGCGGACATCGACGCGAGCGAGTTCGTGATCCTCACGGATGTGGAGGGGGTCTACCGGAACTTCGGGACGCCCGGGCAGGCGCTGGTGGGGGAGATGACGACGCGAGAAGCCCGTCGCATGATCGACGCTGGCGAGCTCGGGAAGGGGAGCATGGCCCCGAAGGTCGAGGCCGCGGTGGCCTTCGTGGAGGGCGGCGGGATCGCGGCCCATATCGGCCGCCTGGACCAGGGGCTGGACGTGGTGGAGGGGAAAACCGGAACGACGATCCGGCCATAGCGGTCGGGCAAGGCCGAAGGGGACAGGAAGGGATGAACATCCACGAGTACCAGGCGAAGGAGATCTTCAGGCGCCACGGCATGCCCGTGCCGCCCGGAGACATCGCGACCACGCCGGACCGCGCGGGCGAGCTCGCCAGGACATACGGCGGCTCCGTCGTCGTGAAGGCGCAGGTCCATGCGGGCGGCCGCGGCAAGGCGGGCGGCGTGAAGCTGGCGAAATCCGCCGATGAGGCCCGGAGCCACGCGGAGAAGATCCTCGGAATGGAGATCAAGGGCCTCACCGTCGAGAAGGTCCTGGTCACTCCCACCGAGGACATCGCCAGCGAGGCGTACGTGGGCGTGATCGTGGACCGGTCGTCGAAGCGGCCGGTCTTCATGGTGAGCCGCGAGGGGGGGATCGACATCGAGGAGGTGGCCGCGACCAACCCGGAGGCGATCCGGCGCCTCACGGTCGACCCGCGCTACGGCCTGCTCCCGTTCCAGGCGTACTGGCTCGCCGCCTCCCTCTACGATGACGTGAAGCAGCAGCGGGCGGCGGCGAAGATCATGGGGCAGCTCTACGAGGCGTTCATCGCGAGCGGCGCCTCGCTGGCGGAGATCAACCCGCTCATCACCACGCCGTCCGGCGAGGTGAAGGCGATCGACGCCAAGATGAACATCGACGACAACGAGCTGTTCCGCCGCAAGGACGTGGAGGCGCTGCGCGACACCTCCTCGGAGCCCCCCTCGGAGATCAAGGCGCGGGAAGCGAGCCTCACCTACATCAAGCTGGATGGAAGCATCGGCGCGGTGGTGAACGGCGCGGGGCTCGCCATGGCCACCATGGACCTCATCAAGTTCTACGGCGGGGAGCCGGCCAACTTCCTGGACATTGGCGGGTCCTCGAACCCGGAGAAGGTGGTGAACGCGCTGGACATCATCACGAGCGACCCGAACGTGACGGTCATCCTGTTCAACATCTTCGGCGGAATCACCCGGTGCGACGACGTGGCGAACGGGATCGTGACGGCCACCGGCCAGATGGAAATGAAGGTGCCGCTCGTCATCCGTCTCACGGGCACGAACGAAGAGGAGGGCGTCCGGATCCTCGAAGAGGCCGGCTTCAGCGCCTCCACGTCCATGGATGACGTCGTCAAGCGCGCCGTCGAGCAGGCGCAGTAGGAGCGCATAGCAATGGCAATTTTCGTCGACAGGGACACGCGTCTGGTGGTCCAGGGGATCACGGGCCGGGACGGCTCGTTCCACACCCAGCAGATGATGGAGTACGGCACCAGGGTCGTGGCCGGGGTGACCCCCGGGAAGGGCGGGCAGTCCTTCGACGGCGGCGCGGCGGGCAGCGTTCCCATCTTCGACAGCATGGACACCGCGGTGCGGGAGACGGGCGCGAACACCGCGGTCATCTACGTCCCGCCGGCCTTCGCGGCGGACGCCGTAATGGAGGCGGCGGAGGCGGGGATCACCTTCATCGTCGCCATCACCGAGGGGATCCCCGTGCTGGACATGACCCGGGTGTACCCGTACGTGAAGGAGCGCGGCGCGCGGCTGCTGGGGCCGAACTGCCCGGGGGCGCTCTCGCCGGGCCGGGCCAAGGTCGGCATCATGCCGGGACAGATCGTCAGGGAGGGCAACGTGGGCGTGGTCTCGCGCTCGGGCACCCTGACCTATGAAGTGGTCTACCAGCTCACCCAGGCCGGGATCGGCCAGAGCACGTGCGTCGGGATCGGCGGCGACCCCATCATCGGCACCAATTTCATCGACTGCCTCGAGGCCTTCGAGGCCGATCCCGAGACGGCGGCGGTGGTCATGATCGGGGAGATCGGCGGCACCGACGAGCAGGAGGCGGCCGCGTACGTGAAGCAGAGCCTGAGCAAGCCCGTCGTCGGCTTCATCGCCGGCCAGACCGCGCCTCCGGGACGTCGGATGGGTCACGCGGGGGCGATCATCAGCGGCTCGGCCGGGACCGCAGAGGAGAAGATGCAGTCCTTCGAGGACAACGCCATCCAGGTCATGAAGCGGCCGTCCGACGTGGTGGAGCTGATCCGGGGGGTGCTGTAGGGCACCCGCCCGCTCTCCATGAACCTCCTGGACCTCCTCCCACCCCAGCACGTGATCGTCCCGCTCCGCGCCAACGGGATCCGGAGCGCCATCGGCCAGCTCATGGATGCGCTGGAGAGCGCGGGCGCCGTCCAGCCCGCCGAAGCGCTCCGCAAGCGCGTGCGCACGGAGCCGCTCCGCGACATCGTCGCCATCAGCGAGGACGTGGTCCTGCCGCACTACCGCTCCGAGGCGGTTCGCGACCTGACCCTCGCCCTCGGCATCTCCCCCGAGCCCCTCATCCCCCTGGAGCCGGGACTCGAGGCCCGCCCCCGCATCGTCGCGCTCATCCTCGCCCCCAACGAGGCCGCCAGCCTCTACCTCCAGACCACCTCCACCCTCGCACGGCTCCTTCGGCAGCCCCGCGTCGTCGATCGACTCGTCGCTCAGCCGGACGCCGCAGCCGTCCTGGCGCTGCCGGAGCTCCAGAACCTGCGCGTCCAGCCCAGCCTCACCGTCCGGGACGTCATGACGCACCGCGTCCAGACCGTTCCCCCGAACGCCACCGTCCGGGCCGTCCTGGACCTCATGCTGCGGCGCCGCCTCCACGCCGTGCCCGTGGTCGGCGAGAAGGGAGAGGTCCTGGGCATGGTCACCGACGGCGACCTCATGCGCGCGCTGCTCCCCCACATCCCGCGCGCCGGCGCCGAGGGCGGGGAGAGCGGGGAGGGCCCGCTGAACCGGCCCGTTCGCGAGATCATGACCCGCTCGGTCCTCGGCGTCTCCGAGGACATCGGGGTCAACGAAGTCGCGTCCATGATGATCAACAAGGACGTGGACCAGGTCCCCGTCGTCCAGGCTGGCTCCATCACCGGCATGGTCGCACGGGCCGACATCATCAGGAAACTCTTCGGAAGGGCATAGAACCCATGAAGCAGACGCTCGCCATCATCAAGCCCGACGCCGTCCAGCGGAACCTCACCGGCCGGATCCTCGCCCATCTCGAGGAGGCCGGGTTCCGCATCCGCGCCATCCGCTCCATCCGCCTGACCGATGCGCAGGCCCGGGAGTTCTACCGCGTTCACAGCGAGCGCCCCTTCTACGGCTCCCTCGTCCAGTTCATGACCTCCGGCCCCGTCTTCCCCGTCCTCCTCGAGCGTGACGACGCCATCCCCACCCTCCGCAGGACCATCGGCGCGACCGACCCCGCCGAGGCGGAGGAGGGCACCGTTCGCGCCCTCTTCGCGGAGTCCAAGGAGCGCAACTCCATCCACGCCTCCGACTCGCCGGAGAACGCGGCCCAGGAGATCCGCTTCTTCTTCGCCGGCGCCGACGAGCTCAACGCCGGCTGACCCTCCGCCAGCCGATCATGTCCTGCCTCAGGTGAGGGAATGTAAGCCCACCCCCCCCAACGCCTTCCGCCTGGTCACTCGCCCGGCGGCCGCGGGTGGGCCGACCCCACCGGACAGGGGGCGGCGAGGATCGCCGCCGCACGTTGACAGTGTCGGCCGTTTCCCGCATCTTTACGAGCTATGCTTCGGATTGATCTCGACCGTTTGCGGCGGGCAGGACGGACTCGCCTCGACGCGGACATTCCCCCGGGCGACCCGTTCTGGGGGGACCTGGACGTGTTCCCGAGGGCGCCGCTCGCCGTCCGGCTCGAAGCGCAGCAGGCCGGCGAGGACGTGGTGGTGCGGGGGGAGATGCGCGGCACGTTCACGATGGCGTGCCGGCGCTGTCTGGAGCCGGTGGCGGTGAAGATCGAGGAGGAGATCGGGCTGCTCTACCGCGAGGGGGAGCAGGAGGAGGACGGCGAGGTTCTGTCCCTGCCGGAGAAGGGGACGGAGCTGGACCTGGGCGATCCGATCCGGGAGCACGTGCTCCTGGCGGTGCCGCGGTTCGTGAATTGCCGGGAGGACTGCAAAGGGCTCTGCCCGCAGTGCGGGATCGACCGGAACAAGGGCACGTGCGCCTGCACGGAAGAGGAGACGGATGATCGCTGGGCTCCCCTCCGGCGGCTGAAGAAGGACGCATAGAGAGGAACGGGAAATGGCCGTACCGAAGAAGAAGGTCAGCAAGCAGCGCAAGCGGAAGCGCAACGGCGACAAGAAGGCGGCGGTTCCGACGCTGGTGGCCTGCCCGAATTGCGGGGATCCGAAGATCCCGCACCGGGTGTGCCCGACGTGCGGGACGTACCGTGGCGAGCAGGTCATCGACGTCGAAGCGCTTTAACGAGAGGCTGCGCCTTGCGCATCGCGTTGGACGCCATGGGGACCGACCACCACCCGGCAGTCGAGGTGGAGGGGGCGGTCCGGGCGTTGCGCGAGACGAATGGCGAGTTCCGTCTGGTCCTGGTCGGGGACGAGACGGCGATCCGGGGGGAGCTCGAGCGGCTTGGAGAGCGTGAGAGCGACCGTCTCTCGGTCGTTCACGCGGCCGATCGGATCGCGCCGGGCGAGCCGGCGGTTACGGCGGTCCGGCGCAAGCCGAAGTCCTCCATTGTCATCGGGCTGAGCCTCCAGAAAGCGGGGGAAGCGGACGCGTTCGTGAGCGCCGGGTCGACCGGCGCGGTCATGGCCGCGTCTCTTTTCATCCTGCGCCCGCTGCCCGGCGTCGACCGTCCGGCGATCGCGACGCTGCTGCCCACGGCGAGCGGCCCGGTGGTGATGCTGGACGCCGGCGCGAACGTGGACTGCAAGCCTGCGCACCTCGTCCAGTTCGCCCGACTGGGCGTGGTCTACGCCCACGACGTCCTCGGCCGGGAGAGCCCGCGGGTGGGGCTGCTGAACATCGGCGAGGAGCCGGAGAAGGGGAACGAGCTTTCGGTGGAGACGCATCGGCTCCTCACGGAGAGCGATATCCGCTTCGTCGGCAACGTGGAAGGACGCGAGGTGATCACGGGCGCCTGCGACGTGCTGGTCACCGATGGCTTCACCGGCAACGTGCTGCTGAAGTTCTACGAGAGCGTGGCCGGGTTCGTGTTCGGCCTGCTGCGCAAGGAGATGGCCGACGACCAGCAGGCGGAAGCGGCCATCGAGCGCGCCACACGGCTCCTCGATTACGCGGAATACGGCGGCGCCCCGTTGCTCGGGGTGAACGGGATCTCCATCATCTGTCACGGCGGGTCGCCCCCGCGAGCCATCTCCAACGCCCTCAAGGCGGCGATGAGGGCATCGAACGCGCACATGGTCGGCCATATCCGAGACGAGGTCGGCGTGCACCCGGAGGCGCGATGAAGGGACCGAAGCCCATCGTGGAGATCGTATCCACGGGCCGGTGGCTGCCGGAGCGGGTCGTAACCAACCGCGATCTCGAGAAGGAGCTGGATACGTCGGACGAGTGGATCCGTGAGCGTACCGGGATCACCGAGCGGCGGATCGCGGCGACGGAGATGTGCGCCGCCGAGATGGGTGCGAACGCGTCGCGGATCGCCATGGAGCGGGCGGGGGTCCAGCCGGGGGAGGTGGACGTGATCGTGCTGTCCACCGCCACGCCGGACCGTCTCCTCCCGTCCACCGCGTGCGACATGCAGGCGCTGCTCGGCGCCACCAACGCCGCCGCCTACGACAT
>JAHWKI010000322.1 GCA_019347975.1 Gemmatimonadota bacterium | reverse complement strand
TCCCGCTTCGCCGTCCGGCCCGCCCCGGTCACCCCCGAGGCCGCGTTCACCACCACCGTGCCCGCCACCAGCCGGCGCCGGAGCAGCGGCGCCAGCGCCACCAGCACCGCCGTCGGATAGCACCCCGGATTCGCGACCAGCTCCGCGCACCGCAGCTCCGCACGGAAAAGCTCCGGCAGCCCGTACACCGCCCCCGCGGCCCACGCCGGGGTTTCCGGACCGGGCACGCGGAGATCGGCGGAGAGATCGACCACCCGTGTGCCCGCCGCTCGCGCCGCCCCCACCCACCCCGACCCCTCGCCGTGCGGCAGACACGAAAAGACCACGTCGCAGTCCCCCGGGTCCGCGTCCTCCACCCGCACCAGCTCCAGCTCCGGCGCCGCCCGCTCCATCACCCGCAGGCGCCGCCCCGCGTCCGCCTCGGACGTCGCGACCGCCACCCGCGCTCGCGGGTGTCCCGACAGCAGCCGGACCAGCTCACGGCCCGTGTATCCGGTCGCACCGAGCACCCCGGCGCGGATAGCATAAGTATGCATGGGGACGGAATGGTATCCGCATCGCTCCACATTGTCAATAACCATGCAGGGCCATGCAAGATCATGCTTGTGCGGCGGGCGCACGGCCGCCAGCTTCACGGCACCGGGTACGGGAGGATCGGCATGAGCGGGCGCTGGAAGGGGAGCGAGATGAGCGGCGACGAGGACGCGCGGGCGCTGGCGGGGGTGCTGGTGGGGGTGCCGTCGGTGAACCCGCGGCTGGAGGCGGGAGGGTGTGGGGAGGGGGCGGTGGCGGAGGTGGTCGCGGGGTGGCTGGCGGCGTGGGGCTTCGCCGTGGAGGTCACGGAAGTGGAACCGGGCCGACCGAACGTGGTGGCGCGGCGGCGGTGGGGTCCCGGTCGTCGGCTGCTGCTGAACGGGCACCTGGACACGGTGGGAGAGGCGGGGATGACGGTTCCTGCGCGGGGGGAGGTGCGTGGGGGGCGGCTGCATGGCCGTGGATCGGCGGATATGAAGGGCGGGCTGGCCGCGCTGCTGGCGGCCGCGCGTGATGCAGCGGAGGAGGCGCTGTCGGGAGAGCTGATCGTGGCGCTGGTGGTCGACGAGGAGCACGGGAGCGCGGGGATGCGGGCGCTGGTGGAGGGGGGTCTGGCCGCGGACGCGGCGGTGGTGTGCGAGCCGACGGGGCTGGCGGTGATGCCGGCGCACAAGGGGTTCGCCTGGGTGGAGGTGCGGTTCCGGGGCCGTGCGGCGCACGGTTCGCGGCCGGAGGAGGGGGTGGACGCGATCCAGCACGCGGGGCGGTACCTGGCGGCGCTACGGGGGCTGCAGGCGGAGCTCGGCGGGCGGCGGGCGCATCCTCTGCTGGGGCGGGGCACGTTGCACGCGGGGCTGATCGAGGGGGGAACCGCGCCGTCGGTGTATCCAGCGGCGTGCCGGCTGGTGCTGGAGCGGCGGACGCTGCCGGGGGAGACGGCGTCGGGGGTGGAGGCGGAGCTTCAGGCCGTGCTCGAGGAGCTGAGCCGGGAAATCCCTTCACTGCGCGCCGATCTGGAGGTGCTGCAATGGGAGCCCGGGACGGAGGTGGCGCTCGAGGCCCCGTTGGTTCGGATGCTGGAGGATGCGGTGGAGGCGGCCGGGATCACGCCGCGTGTAGCGGGCTTCTCCGGCTGGGTGGACGCGGCGCTGCTGAACCATGCCGGGATCCCGGCGGTATGCTTCGGCCCGGGTGACCTGGCGCGGGCGCATACGGCGGACGAGTGGGTGGAGCTGGACGAAGTGGACGCGGCGCGAGCGGTCCTGGCCGGGCTGGTCCGGCGTTTTCTGGCGCCGGGCGGCGGTTGAAGCGGGACGGCCGGCGGGAGCCGCTCTCTAGGACTCCGGGCGCTCGCCGGCCCATTCGACCCCGGCGATCTCCTCGATGCGCCGGACGACGAGCTCTCGCTGGGAAGCCTTGCGGAGGATGAGGAGGATGGTGTCGTCGCCGGCGATGGTGCCGACGACCTCTTCCCACTCCTCGTAATCGATCGCGACCGCGATGGGCTGGGCGCCGCCCGTGAGGGTCCGGATGACCAGCAGGTTGCCGACGCCGTCCGCGCCCAGGTAGAGGGGCGGCAGGAGCCGGGGGAGGGTCGGCGTGGGATCGACGACGTCGGCGGGGACGGTGTAGATCGGGGTTCCATCGTCGTCGGGGACCTTCACGAGGCCGAGCTGCCGGATGTCGCGCGAGAGCGTGGCCTGCGCGACGTCGAAGCCCTGGGCGGCGAGGAACTCGCGGAGGACCTCCTGGGAGGTGATGCGCTCGCTATGGATCAGTCGAAGGATGGCGGCCTGGCGTTGCGGCTTTATCGGCACGGGATCGCGGTGCGGGTGGTCGGTCGCGGGCTCCGGCACATTATAGACGGCCGGAGCGCCCCGGCCAACGGCGGCTCCTGCGGAGGTCCCGTGGACCGCCGTGGTACCGGAGCACTAGCGGGTCCTCGGCTTCTCCCTCTGCAGCTCCACCAGGTCCGCGCTCCACCGGGTGTCATCATCCAGCAGGTGCCGGACGAAGTACTCGGCGCGGAGCCAGAACCAGTAGTCGCTCATGTTCCCGTAGCCGTGCCGCTGGCCGGGGAACTCGAAGTAATCGAAGCGCTTGTTCGCCTTGATGAGCGCCTCGGCCATGCGGAGCGTGTTCGCGTGGTGGACGTTGTTGTCGATGTCCCCGGTCGTCAGCAGCAGGTGGCCCTTGAGGTTCCTCGCCAGGTCCGGGTTGCCGTCGATGTCGTACTCGAACGTGACCTTCCCCGAGTCGTCGACGACCTCCTTCACCCCGTGGTGCGTCTCGGACCACCAGCGATTGTACACGTCGTTCGTGTGGTTGCCGGAGCTGGACACGGCCACGTCGAAGAAGTCCGGGTAGACCAGCATGGCGGCGGTGGACATGA
>JAHWKI010000321.1 GCA_019347975.1 Gemmatimonadota bacterium | reverse complement strand
GGCCGATCCGGCGGCCCCGGCCGCTCCGGCCGCCCCCGCCGATCCGGCCAGCCCCGCCGGTGCCGCCCCGGGTGCGGCGCCCGGGTCCGGGCAGGAGCCACCCGCCCCCTCCGATGGGCGGTCGATGCTGCCGAAGGCCCGCCGGCGGGACCTGGTGGCGGTAGCGGGAGTCGCGCTGGTGGTCGTGCTCGCGACGATGTGGACGACGCTGTGGCCCGCTGCGCAGGCCGCCGGACCCGGCGACGATCTCCGCGTGCTGGTGCTCCCGCTCACCCCGTCGGACTCGGCGGACGAGCCGTTCGCGGACGGGCTGAGCGAGTCCATCATGGACGCGCTGGCGCTGGTCGACGGGGTCCGCGTCCCGTCGTGGAGCGCGGCCATGGCGCTGCGGGGCGTCAACGCGCCCGAGGCGGCGCGGAAGACCGGCGTCGACTACGTCGTCGAGGGGAGCGTCCGTCGCGACGCCGACGATTCGCTCCGGATCGTCGTGCGGCTCGTCGGCAGCGATGGCGACGCCGTCTGGGGCGACAAGTACGACCGGTCCGCCCGCGAGATGCGCAAGACGTGGGACGAGATCGCCCGGGCGGTGCTCACGACGCTGGAGGTCAGGCTCGGCGGAGCGGAGCTGGCGGGCGCGAGCGGCGAGACCGATGATGCCACCGCGCGCGACCGCTTCGAGAAGGGGCGCCACGCCTGGCTCAAACGGACGCCCGGCGGGCTCCAGCAGGCCGTGGGGTACTACCACCAGGCCGTCCAGAGGGACCCGAGCTACGCCCGGGCCCACGCCGCGCTGGCCGACGCGTACAACCTCATGGGCGACTACCTCTACGGCGTGCTTCCGCCCGACTCCGCCTTCCCGATGGCCCGCCGCTCGGCCGAGCGGGCGCTGGAGATCGCCCCCGGGCTGGGCGAGGCCCACGCCGCGCTGGCCAGCGTGCTCTACCAGTACGACCGCGACTTCGATGCCGCCGACCGGGCGTACCGCCGGGCGATCGAGCTCAAGCCGCACTATGCCGAGGCGAACCACTGGTACTCGCTGTTCCTCCTGGCGAGCGGGCGCGAGGAGGAGGCCACCGCCGCGGTGCGGCGCGCCATCGAGCTCGACTCGCTCTCGCCCGTGATGCGCACCAGCCTGGCCCGACACCACTACTTCCGTGGAGATCCCGCCACCGCATTGCGGGAATACCAGCGCGCCCTCCGGCTCGAGCCCGGCTTCATAACGGCCCATCTCGGCGCGGGCGTCACCCTCCTCGATCTGGGCCGGCACGACGAGGCGATCGCCGCGTTCCAGCGCGTCGACGACCTGGTCGACGGACCGCACCCGCTCAGCATGGCGCTCACCGCCAACGCCCATGGTCGCGCCGGCAGGCCCGAGGAGGCGCGGGCGATCCTCCGACAGCTCGAGGCGGTGCGCGCGACCGGACGGTGGATCCCGCCGGAATGGTTCGGGCTCGTGCACATCGGCCTCGGGGACGATGACGCCGCCATCGCCGCGTTCGAGGGGGCGCTGGAGCGCGGGTCCAGCTCGGGACCGTTCCTCGGCATCGAGCCCCTTTCACGCCCGTTGACCGACGACCCGCGCTTCCAGCAGCTCATCGAGCGGGGGAGGCAGCCGGCCAGGCGCTGAGCCGGTCGAACGATGCTTGCAGTGGTAAGGGGCACTGCGAACGGAGTCAGAAGGAGCATGGATGCGGCACCGCACGATCCTGCACGTCCTCACCCTCACTCTCCTAGCCACCACAGCCTGCAACGCACCCGAGTCCGCGGAGGACCGCCCGCGCGGGGAGGAGCTCCAGGAGCTCAGCCCCGCGCCCGCGCAGGCATCGGTCTTCCCCAACGCACCGTCGCCGGTCGTCCGCGAGGCCGTGGTCGAGGCGGCGCTGGACGTCGAGGAAGGCGAGGCGACGTTCTACGCCGATCAGTTCGAGGGACGCCGCACGGCCAGCGGTCGCCCGTTCCGGCAGTCGGAGATGGTCGCCGCCCACCGGGCGTTCCCCTTCGGCACGCGGCTCAGGGTGACCAACACGCGCAACGACCGTGACGTGGAGGTTCGCGTGGTGGACCGGGGACCGTTCGGCGCGAACGGGAAGATCCCGGCGGTGCTGGACCTCTCCCGCGCCGCGGCGGAGCGGCTGGACTTCATCGGCGCGGGGCGGGCGCAGGTGAGGATCGAGGTCCTCGAGTGGGGCGAGCCGGCCGGCCGCAGCTAGGAAGTGCGCAGCGACCCGGGCGTGGGCCGCGTGGCCCAGAAGCCCGGGTCCAGGTGCGTGTCCAGCACCAGGTCCTCCGCGGCGCCCAGGTCGATGTCCAGCGCCGCGGCCCGGGGCAGCAGCGACCGGCTTCGGTACGCCGCCGCCTCCTCGGCCACCCGGTTGTGCACGGTGATCGCCGACGACAGCGCACGGAAGTGCGCCTCCCGCCGCCCACGGTTCATGTTCATCTGGAACCGCCACTCCTTCGCGTCCGCCCCCTCCTCCGTGAGGGTGATGAACGCCTCGACGAACCCGTCGTCCACCAGCGCCTCGAGCACCTCCACGTAGTCCGGGTCCAGGACCGACCCGTAGCTCCGCGCGATGTCATCCAGCGCGTCGCGGTCCCGCCTGAAGCGGGCGACCGCCCACGACGTCCACCGCTCGCCCGGCTCCTCTTCCGCGCTCTCCAGCCGCGTCACCGCCGGGTCCAGCCTGCCCAGGTGCTCGGTATAGTGGGACGCGAACAGCTCGTCGTCCGTCGTGGGCCGCTCCGCCGGCAGGTTCGGCAGGCACCCCTTCACCAGGTCGGACCACGTCGACACCAGCCGCTCCAGCGACACCCGCGCCTTCCGCAGCGCGCCCACGGACGCCCGTAACCGCCGCGCCCGCTCCTGCCGCTCCACGATCGTCCGCACGAACGCCAGCGTCACGATGATCGCCAGCGACTCCGTCGCCACG
>JAHWKI010000320.1 GCA_019347975.1 Gemmatimonadota bacterium | reverse complement strand
CAGGATGTATATCTCGTCCGGGCGCACGCTCCCGACTTTCGTGGCGTACACTTCCTCCCTGGGCTCGCCCCGGTACTCGTAGTGGATCCGCCCCGTCTCGTAGCCCCAGGAGCGGAGCTGCTCCTCGATCCAGTCCACGGCCGCGGCGTTGCGGGCGGTGCCCTGCTCACGATCGCCGAACGTGGTGAGCCCGCGCACGAGATCCCTGTAGCTCTCGAAGTCGAGCCGGTCGACGACAGCGAGGACGGCGCTGTCCGTGGCGGTGAAGGGGATGCCGCCCAGGACCCCCCTCAGGCGCACATCGCGCTCGAACCCCTCCGGGGGTTCTCCGGGCCTCTGGCCATGAAGTCCGCTGATCGGCGCAGAGGCCCCGAGCAGAAGGAGCGCCGGGAGCAGTAACCGGTGAGCGCGGGGATGGGCCGAACGGGTGCGACGGCTCAACGTGAACCTCCTCCAGGGTGGAAAGAACGCCGCCGGCAAGCGACAGATGCTGCTCGAACAATGCGGCTCCGCGCCTCGACGGTCAAAGGCCGACGGCCGTCGCCTCCGCGGCGCCCGGCGCCCGGAGCGGCGAAGGGTACGGCGGAAGGATCGTCGTCAGGGCGCAGGCGGACGGGCTCGCACCCCCTGCTGTTTTTGCGCGCTACCCGTCACGGTGCGACTCTGTAGTGGAGAGGCGACTCTGCCGCGGCCTTGCGCGGCTGTCGGACACGCCTGAACCGATCCCATCGCTCATGAGCCGCCCCACGTGGACCTGACGAACCCCGCCCTCACGTTCACCCTGGCCCTCGCCGCGGGCATCATCGCCCAGTCAGCGGCCCGGCTCCTCCAGATCCCGGGGATCGTGCTGCTGCTCCTGGTCGGCGCGGTGCTGGGACCGGACCTGGCGAACGTCGTCCGCCCCGACACGCTGGGGAACGGTCTGAATATCCTCGTGGGACTGTCCGTCGCGGTCATCCTGTTCGAGGGGGGTCTCAACCTCAGCGTGACGCGTCTGCGCCAGGAGGCGCGCGTAATACGGCTGCTGATCACGCTGGGCGCCCTGATCACCGGAATCGGCGCCGCCGTAGCCGCCCGCGTCGCCATGTCCTGGCCGTGGGGGATCGCCATCACGTTCGGCTCGCTGGTGATCGTCACCGGCCCGACAGTGATCACGCCGCTCCTGCGCCGGGTCCGGGTGCGGAAGAGCGTCTCCACGATCCTCGAGGCGGAAGGCGTCCTCATCGATCCGATCGGCGCCATCGCGGCGGTCGTGGCGCTGGAGCTGGCGCTGACCAAGACGATCGGTGGCGCGGCGTGGGGTCTCGTGGGGCTCCCATCACGCCTGGGCCTGGGCGCCATGGTCGGGCTGATCGGCGGCTCGCTCATCTCCGTGATTCTGCGGTTCCGGAAGCTGGTTCCGGAGACACTGGAGAGCGTCTTCACCCTCTCCCTGGTGCTGGTGGTCTACGTGGTCAGCGACTCGATTCAGCACGAGAGCGGGATCATGGCCGCCGCCGTCGCGGGCCTCGTGGTGGGGAACACGGGCGCCCACGTGTCGCGGGAGCTGCGAGAGTTCAAGGAGCAGCTCACCGTCCTCCTCGTGGGGCTCCTCTTCGTGCTCCTGGCCGCCGACATCCGGCTGGAGGAGGTGACGGCGCTGGGCTGGCGCGGCTTCGCCGTCGTCGCGGCGCTCATGCTGGTGATCCGTCCCCTCGGTGTGGCCGCCAGCACGTGGGGCTCGGAGCTGGGTTGGAGGGAGCGCTCCTTTATCGGCTGGCTCGGCCCCCGCGGGATCGTCGCCGCCGCGGTGGCTTCCGTCTTCGCCGAGCGCCTCAGGGCCGCCGGTTTCGAGATGGGAGTGGAGTTCCGGGCGCTCGTGTTCCTGGTCATCGCCGTCACGGTCGTGGTGCAGGGGTTCACCAGTGCGCCGGTGGCCTCGCTGCTGCGGGTCCGTCGGCCGACCGATAAGGGCCACGTGATCGTGGGAGCCAACGCCCTGGGGCGCGCGCTGGCCCGGGCGCTCGCGACGGAGGGAGACGATGTGGTGGTCATCGACAGCAACGCCGCCGAGGCCCGAATCGCGGAGGAGGCGGGGCTGCGGGTGATCCTCGGAGACGGGAACGACGAGAGCATCCTGCTGCGCATCGATGCCGCGGGGCGGCGCAGCTTCAG
The DNA here is from genome assembly GCA_019347975.1 of Gemmatimonadota bacterium. Lineage (GTDB taxonomy): Bacteria > Gemmatimonadota > Gemmatimonadetes > Longimicrobiales > RSA9 > JAHWKI01. The sequence goes on along the minus strand of JAHWKI010000320.1, from coordinate 782 downwards.
CGCCGTCACGACCAATGAGAGCGCAAACCTACTTCTGGCACGTGGCGCGAAGGAGGATTACCGGGTGCCCGCGACGTTCGCGGCGCTCCAGCAGGCGACGGTCGCGGTCACGGCGGACCGCGCGAAGAAGCTGCGGGTGGAGATCCTCTTCGGCGAGCCGCTCAGCGTGGGAGAATGGATCCATGCGCTCCGCCACGGGGACGCGGAGGTGCGGCGGTGGCGTCTACAGGCGGCGGAGGGAACCGCGTCGGAGGAATCCGGGGGCGGCGCCGGGAGTCTGAAGCGAGGCCTTCCCCTGGTGCTGATCCGCGATTCGGGTGCGATCCCCGTCGGCGACGGGACCCGCTTCCGACCGGGTGACGTGGTGGCGTTCGCCATGGCCGCGGGTGCCGGCAAGCCGCGGCCCGTGCCAGGCCACGAATGGATTCCGGTCCAAGAATCAGAGCCGGCCGGCGCGGCCTCGCGGGAGATCCTTTCGAGCGCGGCCGGAGCGGAACGCGGCTGATCCGCCGCCCCCCTGGCCGGTCCTCTTCCGTTCTACGCACGCGACTCTACCAGTCCACGCGGCTCTCCGTCAGCGCCCCGAACACGCCGAATCCCGCATCGATGCCGGAGCGGCCCAGCCCGTCATCGGAGAAGTAGTCCCACGCGTGGCGCTCCAGCGCCTGCACCCGGGCGTAGCCATCCCCCATCTCCCCCTCCGTCAGGTGGAACACGGTGTCGGTGGTGAGCTCCATGAAGAACCCGGCGACGATGCGGTAGCCGACGGCGCCCTCGACGCG
>JAHWKI010000105.1 GCA_019347975.1 Gemmatimonadota bacterium | reverse complement strand
GGATCCGAGATGTCCCATACCTGGAACCCGTTGTAGTTGCCCTGGATCGCGTAGTCGCCAAGGAAGGCGAGGTCGGAGTTCGTCACGCCGGTGAACGGCTCCGGCGTCGGCGTGTTGGACAGGAGCCGCATGTTCCAGATCGCCTGGCCCGCGTCCGTCCGGCCGGCGCGGAGACCGACCCGCGGATCCGGGTCGGGGACGGTGGCCATCGCGGCGGAGATCGTCGGAACCCGGGTGACCGGCTCCGGCGTCGTCGTCACTGGCTCCGGCGCGGTGGCGCAGGCGGCGAGAGCGGCCGCGACGAGGGCGACGGCCGCGGTCCTGACGCGTATCGGTACACTGATCATGTGTGCTTCCCCAGGGAGTGTGGTGGTGAACGATCGGGACCATGGATCATGGTCGGTCTTCGGTGCCGAGGATCAACGCGCGGAGCATCCGCTGCATCCGATCGATCTCGCTGGCCTGATCGGCGCTGATGTCGGACGCGATCTTGAAGATCTCGTCGCCCTGCGCGGCGCCGTACGTGGCGAAGAGGTCCTCGACCATCGTGAGGGCGCCGCGGTGGTGCTGGATCATGTACGTCAGGAACAGCCGGTCGAACTCCTCGCCGCGGGCGGCATCGAGGCGGGCCATCTGCTCGGAGGTGAGCATCCCGGGCATGGCGCTCGCGCCGTGGCCCGCGTGGGCATCGTGCCCGCCGTGCCCGCCGTGCCCGGCGTGACCGGTCTGTCCCCCGGCGGAGACCGTGCCGTCCTCGCTCACCGCGGGCGCCGCCTCGCCACGCTCGCGCAGCCATCTCTGCATGAGCGCGATCTCGTCCTTCTGGCCGTTGATGATGCGGGCGGCCATGATCCGGAGCGGGGCGCTGGCGCCGTGGGTGGGCGCCATCGCGGACATCACCAGCGCCTGCGCGTGGTGGTGGATCATGCCCTGCATGAAATCGACGTCCGCCTGGTTGTACGACTCGCGGAGGCTGTCCGCGCGGGCGGCGCGCTCGAGGGTGGACGGGTCCGGCGCGGGCGTCGTCGTCGTCGTGCCGGGGGTCCTCGAGGACGATCCGCAGGCGGCGACGAGGGTCGCAACGGCGAGGGCTAGGATGGGGGTGGCGCCGTGGTGGATTCGTTTCGTGCGCATGGGTATCTTCCGCTGTTTTCGACTCACCCTAGAACCTACGCCCTCATGGGGACGCGGCGCCAACCGGGCGGTCGCGGAACGCCCTCATCCTGCCTCGCTCGTCACCCACGCCGTGATCCACAGGGCGCGGAGCATGTCCGCGGCGACGGCCAGGCGCCGCACCGCGAACGCCTCGGCCTCCGGCCCGGTCCGGTCCGGATCGAAGCCGACGCGCTTCTCGATCTCGTAGAGCGGCTCCACCTGGGCGTGGCTGTCCATGATGTACGCCATCACCGCCGCGCGGACGTCCGGGAGCACCGGGGTGGGCCAGGGGACGCGGGCGAGAACGTCGTCGTAGCGGACGTGGTCTTCCACGAACCGGCTCTCGAACCGGGAGTGAAACTGGCGGTCGGTGGTGTAGCCGGCGGGGTTCGGCGCGTCGGCCGACCAGCCGTTGAAGTGGATGGTGGTGTGGTGCGGCTGGGACGCGTCGGCGACGTAGTGTCCGAGGACGCCCGCGTCGTTCAGGATCCGCGCTTCGATCCACGCCCGCTGGGCCGGCGTGGCGGCCGCGCGCCAGCGGGCGAACCCGCTCTCGAGGCGCTGGTACAGCTCCATGATCCGGAAGGGCAGGAACCCCGCGTCCCGCTCCGGCTTCTCGAGCCCGGCTCCGTACAGGGCGGCCAGGAACTCGTAGCGGTCGCGTGCCTCGAGCGCGCCGTCCGGCACGTTCTCCAGGTCGATGTAGTGGTCGTAGGCGAACGCCTGGTCCATCTCCCGCCGCTCCCGGTCGCGCCAGCGGTCGGGCTCCGGGTTCAGATAGGAGAGCTGGGCCCCGGCCTCGAGGAAGAAGGACGGCATGTCGGCGGGTAGCCGCTCGGCCGCGGCGCGTCCCACCATCTCGTGGCCGGTAGCGCCCCAGAGGAGCAGCAGGAGGAGCTTGACGGTGAGCATGCGCGAATCTAAGCCGCGCCGCGCCGGGCTCGCTACCCGGGGTGGAGCGGTACCCGAAAGGGGGAGCGGAAGGATTTCTCGGTCGGCTCAGCCGCGCCGGTGGCGTTCGGCGTCCGGCGGTGCTTCCGACGCCCTCAGCCCCGCCCGTCCCGCCCGCAGGATGGCGATCCAGCCGGCGAGCCCCAGGAGGGTGAGGAGAGCCGCGGTGGCCATGACCACGGCGGTGGACACCTGGAGCTCCGCCGTGGCGGCGCCGCCCTGGAGGATGCCGGCGGAGAGCATGGAGAAATTCCAGATGCAGTGGGTCGCCACGGCCACCCAGATGGAGTCGAACAGGTACACGGCCGCGCCGTTGGCGATGCCGAGAGTCAGCGAGATCAGGAGGATGGACCAGTGGGGGACGCCCACGTGGCCGAACATGAAGAGGACGGAGGTCAGGACGATGGCCAGCCCCGGCCACATGTGCCGCTCGAGAGTGTGCTGGACGTGGCCGCGGAAGCAGAACTCCTCGACCAGGGGGAGCACGCCGGCGGCCATGACGGCGATGGCGAGCCATCCCAGCGCCGAGGACTGGTAGGCGGAAATGGCCTCCCACACGGGGCCGACCTCCGGGGGAGTCGGAGGAGCCGTCTCCAGGACGAAGGCGGTGATGCCGAGCCCCAGCAGGAGCGTCGAGCCGATGGCGACGCTCACCCATGTCCCCGATGATCGTGGCGGCCGGATCCGCACCAGCGCGAGCCGTTTCGACCGCCCGGCGTCCCCGCGCAGGTGCCACCACACGAACGCGGCCCCGAGCGCCAGCCCCCAGGCCAGACCGATCACGGGCGGCACCAGCAGGAGGACGGCCAGAGCGACGCCGTTGAAGATCAGAACGAAGAGGACGGCCGCGAGGACGCGCTTCATGGGAGGGTCCGGCGGAAGCCGACGAACAGCACGGCCAGGGCGATGCCCTGGACCACGTGGTAGACGGCGTTGGCGTTGAAGTATCGCGGGTGGAGGGCGACGCCGAGGAACTGGGCCGCGGCGGCGGCGAAGGAGAGGAGGAGCCCAGCCAGGACGAGGGCCCAGGTCGTCGAGCGCTCCCGCAGGACCCGGACGGCCGCGATGCCGGTCAGGAGGAGCAGGGGCGGTAGGTAGAAGACGATGACCGTCGCATAGCTGTCGTCGACGAACGCGATGACGGCCATGAAGCCCGCCAGGTACAGACCGGCCAGGGGCAGCGCTCGGCGAACCGCCCGCTCGCCGCCGAGCAGGAGCGCGTCGAGCAGCCAGAGCACGGCGGCCACGCCGCCGATGGCGCCGGTGACCAGCAGCCACATGGCCCGGCCCGAGGCGGCGGCGGCCTTGGCGGGGAAGAAGGCGTGGAAGAGGGCGCCGAGGAGCGACGACGCGGCCAGCGCCACGAACAGGGCGACCAGCAGCGTCCGCAGCGTCCTCCGGGCCCCGCGGGCGCGGAGAAGCCAGGCGAAGAGCGCGGATTCCACGGCGAGCGCCAGGTCCGTGAGCGCCACATCGGGCTCGTGGATGGCGATCCCGAAGAGCTCGATCAAGGGACGGCGGCAGCCGGAGCCGATCGCCGGAGGATCTCGGCCGCGCGGAGGGGCTGATCGCTGATCACGCCGTACGGGTTCTTCCCGGCCGCCCAGCGCAGGCGCTCCGGGTCGTCGATGGTCCAGAGGAAGACCGGCCACCCCTTCTCGATCAGCCGGTCGATCACGGCTTCGTCCACCGCGTGGTTCACGCTCAGCGCGTCCGGGCGGATGATCTTCCGGATCACGCGGCGGATCGGCTCCTGGCGGATGAACCAGGGCAGATCGACCCGGTCGGACTCCGGGATCTCCGCCAGCAGCTCGGCGTTCCAGTTCGTGTCCATGAAGATGAACGCGGTGTTGATCCGAGGGTCGATCTTCTCCAGACGACGGAGCACCAGCGGGTTGAACGAGCTGAGGAAGACCCGCTCGTGGGCGGCGTACCGGTCGATGATCTCGGCGGCCCGCGCCTCGATCCCGGTCTCCGCGCTGCCCGGGACCTTGAGCTCGACCATCAGGATGCCGTGCGGCGTGATCTCCCGGACGAACGTCTCGAACGTCGAGACCGGCGCGCTCTCGAACACGCCGCCCTCACCTTCGTAGCCGGGCGCCAGGTCCAGCGCGAGGAGCTCGGCCGTGGTCTTGTCGGCGACGCGGCCCGTCCCCTCCGTCAGCCGGTCCACGCTCAGGTCGTGGAAGATCACCACCTGGCCGTCCGCGCTCCGCTGCCCGTCCACGTCCACCCCGTCCAGCCCGGCCGCCACCGCGAGCCGGGCGGCGACCAGGCTGTTGTCGGGGGCCAGGTCCCCGAAGCCGCGGTGGGCGAACACGAGGATCCCCCCGGGGTCGTCATCCATCGAGCCGCCGTAGCGGGGCTCGTGGAGGAAGACGACCGCGAGAGCCAGGACCGCCACGCCCAGCGCGGCGAGCGCGATCCGCGGGAGCACACGTCTAGCGCGCATAGGTCTCGTAGAAAAGGCTCACGAACATCTCCTCGGGGTCGTATTCCAGCTTCCTGGCGAAGAAGAGGTCGGCGTCCGGATAGGCGCGCCGCATCTGCTCGGGGGTGGGGTAGAGCTGGTACGTCAGATAATAGGTCCCGCCGTGCCGGATCGCCGCATCCACGAGCTCGCGGGTCATGCGGGCGGTGGTCTCCTGCGCCTCCTCGGAGAGCCCCACGTTGCTCATGTGGATGATCGCGAACGCGTCCTCCCGCGGCGCGTAGGCGAGGACCGTCTCGTCATTGGCCCGCACGTGGCGCACGGTGAGGCTGATCACGTTGGCGTCGTGCGCCAGGAGGGTTTCCCGGAACTCGTCCATGAACGGCACGAAGCTCCGCTCGGGGATGAAGTACTCCTGGATGATGTCGGTGTCGTCGGTCGAGTAGTAGTCCAGGAACGCCAGCGGCGCGAGGGGGGGACGCATGGCGTTGGTGCGGGACATGATCCGCGCGTCCCCGACGCCCAGCTCCACCCGCTTCTGGAGCCGCCAGCGCAGGTCCTTCGCCCAGCCGTGGCGGCGGGACAGGTCGAAGAAGAAGCGGTCCCGCAGCACGTTGCTCTCCTCCGTCAGGTCCCGGATCCCCTCCCGCGTCCGGTCGGTGGCGTGCCACGTGGCTACCACCATCTCCCGCAGGAACGTCTCCGATGCGATGGACGGCCGGGCCAGCATCATCCGGGCGGTGGGGCTCGCCTGCACGCTGTCCCGGACGTAGGCCGGGAAGTCCCGGTAGTCGACGATGGCCGACCTCTGCTCGTAGATCTCGTTGTCCGTCAGCTCCAGGTCCACATCGAGAATGACGCCGAAGAGGCCGTACCCGCCGATCACGAGCCCGAACAGCTCGGCGTTCTCCGTCCGGCTCACGTTCAGGATGCGGCCGTCCGCCATGAGCAGCCGGAACGACCGCACCGTCTCCACCACCGACGACCGGTCCAGGTCGCGGCCGTGGGCGTTCGCGCTCAGCGTCCCGCCGACCGTGAAGACGTTCGACGACTGCATCACCTTCACTGCCAGCCCGAACGGGTTGATGTGGTCCTGCACGTCGCTCCACTGCGCGCCCGACTGGACGCGGATGACCTTCCCGGCGGTGTCCAGCGCCAGGACCCGATCGAACGACGACATGTCCAGCACCACGCCGCCCGGGACGTAGGTGTGCCCGCCCTGGCTGTGGCGGCTCCCGGCGATGGAGACCTTCAGCCCCTTCGCACGCGCGTCCGCCACCAGCGCCTGGAGCTCCTCCACCGTGGTGCCGCTCTCCACGGCGCGCACGGTGGCCGGGTCGAGGCGGGCCACGTCGCCGAAGAGGAGGGGGTCGTCGGACCGGAAGAGGGCGTCGTACGAGAAGACGTACGAGCCGACGTAGAGGAGGGCCGCGACGACGGCGATGGCCGTGCCCGCCAGGATCACCCGCTTCTTCACGGTGGTCATGTCGCTGCTCGTCAGGGTTCGCGGGTCCGTTCGGCAGGAGCCAGAACGTACGGAAGGTCAGGCGCGGATTCCGTGAAAGGTTGCCGCCCGGCGCGTCGGCGACAAGCCCTTCGACGCCGGTTCAGGCGTCCGCGATGTCCGGCCCGTTCGTGACATCCGGCACTTCGGGCAGCCGATCGGCGATCGCCGCGATCTCCTCGGCCTCCCGCCATGCCGCTTCCAGCGTGGAGAGATCGCCCTGGATCGCGCGGCTCTCCTCCGCCTCGTGCGCCGCCATCTCCAGCGCGAGGCGCGCATAGCGGGGAAGCTGACCCAGCTTCGAGGAGCGGTGCACCGTCGCCACGTGCTCCATGTACCGGTCACCGTAGCCGATCATGTCCAGCTCGACCAGCGCGTCCCGGACCCGGCCCCTCCGCGCCCCGGCCATGTTCAGCCGCGCCGCCATCGGCAGGAGGAGGCGATCCGCGGCGGGGCGTGCGACGGAGACGGTACCCTGACGCAGCGGCAGCCGGAGCACCCAGCCTCCGTGGCCATCCCCCTGCAGCTTCGAGCGCCACACGTGCTTGGCCCGGACCACCCGCGTCCCGCCTTCGCCGTCGGGGATGCTGGTAATGGGCCGCCCCTTCGCGTAATAGGCGAGCGCCGTGTTGTATCCACCCACGAGCAGCGGCACGGTAAAGCCGAGCGTCGCGACGCCGGTCGGCATCAGAATCACCGCAGCGGACAGGCTCCCGCCCAGCAGCATGAACGGCAGCATGCGACGGTTCCGCCGCACGAACTCGTCGCCATAACGCCACCCGGCGAACTCCGGCCTGTGGGGCTTGCCGATCCGGACGAGCTCCACCCCCTCCCGCAGACGCGCCAGCCCGATGTTCTCCGTAGAGAACCGCCGCTGGGTGCCGCGGAACGCCTTCTCGCACTCCTCCAACGCCTCCCACCGCTCGTCGAACGGCGTCAGGTTCCAGCGCGCGCAGCGGCCGCAGACCACCCAGAGCCGGCCGCGAAGGGGATCGAACGCCAGGCGCCGCCCTACGGGCAGGTGCTCGATGGCCTCGTTGCGGCCGAGCTTCGAATGACAGAACAGGCAGGTGGAGTACATCAGACCGGCCGCGCTCAGGCGAGGTTCAGCTGCCAGGACACGCCGAACCGGTCGGACAGCCAGCCGAACCGGCGGCTGAAGCCGTAGGACTCGAGCGGCATGAGCACCGCGCCTTCGCGGGAGAGCTCGCCAAAGAGATGATCGATCTCCTCCTCGCTCTCACACTGCACGTAGAGCGAGATCGCGGGCGTGAACGTAAAGTCGTGCTTCACGGGCGAGTCGATGCAGATGAGCTCCAGGTCGCCCAGCCGTATGGCCGCCTCCATCACGGTGCCGGCAGTCCCCGGCCCGTTCTCGTCTTGGCGGGTGAGGCTGAGGGTCTCGGAGTCGTCGAAAAGGGACGTGTAGAAGGTCACGGCCTCCTCCGCCCGGCCGTCGAACATCAGGAAGGTCGTGATCTTCTGCATGGCTCAGCCCGCTCCGGTGGATCTTCCGTTATCGTCCCGAAACGCCGCATTGGAAAGAGAGCGAGCGCTCGTTTTGCTTGATGGCGACGCGTCACGCACCGGCCTTTCGCTCGGCGTCACGCCGGCACCTCGATCGAGCCGTCCGGCCCGATCGGGAACCCCGGGTTCCAGGCGACCTCCCACAGGAACCCGTCCGGGTCCGCGAAGTAGCCGGACCGGCCACCCCATGGTGCGTCCGTCCCCGGTTTTACGACCCGGGCGCCCGCCTCGGCGACGGCGGTGAGGAGGCGGTCCACGTCCTCCCGCTCGCGGACGTTGTGTGCGATCGCCACGCGACTGAGGCCACCGGACTCAAGGGTGTCCACGCCCGCGTCGGCGGCCAGGTCGCTGCGGGGGAAGAGTGCGAGGACGACGCCATTCATGGGGAAGAACGCGACCTGCCCTGCGCCGATGGAAGAGGGCGTCCAGCCGAGGACGTCGTTGTAGAAGCGGGTGGACGCCTCCAGGTCCTCGACGCCGAGGGTGACGAGGCTGAGGCGCTGCTCGAAGACGGGCTGTGTCATGTCGGGTCCTCCGGGTCGTAATCAGGAGCCCTCGGTACGCGAGGGCGATTCATGTCGTCGCGGCGCCCGCGCGAGCCACTCCTCGCGGGACATCTCGTAGCGCGCCTCCCCGTTCGGGTCGTCGCCGACATAGCTCCAGCCGGCGGACCGGTAAAAGCCCTCGGCGCGGGTCCCGGGATCGGTGCCGAGCCAGACCCGGTCTGCGCCGGCGGCGAAGAACCAGTCCATCATGGTGTCGTGCAGCCGCCGTCCGACGCCGCGGGCCTCGAAGCCGGGGTCCACGAACAGCGCCCAGACGTTGGAGCGTGCCAGGTCCGCGACGGCGAATCCGACCATCCGCCCCTCCACCTCGGCGACCCAGCCGCGCCCGCCGGCGTCGAGGATGGCAGCGTAATTCGAGGGCTGGATCCGGCCGGGGTCGCCGAGCACGTTCTCGCGAACGGCCATGCGGATCCGGTGCATCCCGGCGAAGTCCGCGGGGCTCGCCACGCGGATCTCGGCCGCCCCGCTCACGCGCGGACGCCGGGTCTGGGAGCGGGCTCACCGTCCCGGGGCACCATGCGAGCGCAGGTAATCGAGCGCCAGCGCGGTCATGGCCCGGACGCCGAGCCCGAGGCCGCCCTCGTCCACGTAGAAGTCGGGCGTGTGGTGGTCGGGCGCGTCCTCCTCGGCGACGCTGGAGGGGCGGCCGCCCAGGAAGAAGTAGAAGCCGGGGACCTTCTCGGCGAAGAAGGAGAAGTCCTCGGCGCCGGTGATGGGCGGCACCAGCTCCACGCGGCCGGGGGCCACGCCCTCGAGAACGGCCACGGCCTGCCGCGTCAGCGCGGTGTCGTTGTACGTGACGGGGTACGCCGTCGTATACGGGATCGAGACCTCCACCGTGGCGCCCATGGACTCGGCGACGTTCTCCGCGACGGTGCGAACCCGCCGGTGGATCAGCGCGCGGTCCTCGGGGCTCAGCGCCCGCAGCGTGCCGACCAGCTCGACCTCCTCGGGCACGATGTTCGACCGGACGCCGCCCGTGATCTTGCCGACGGTGACCACGGCCGCGTTCTCCGTCAGGTCGATGTTGCGGCCGACGATCGTGTGCAGCGCGGTGACGATCTGGGCCGCCGTCAGCACGGGATCCACGCCGTTCCAGGGCGACGCGCCGTGCGTCTGCTTCCCCTTCACCAGGATCCGGTAGTCGTCCGCGCTGGCCATGGCGCCGCGGGGCGTGTAGTAGATCCCGCCGACCTCGTCCTCCGAGGAGATGTGGAGCCCGAACACCGCGTCGACGACGGGGTTCTCCAGCACGCCCTCCTTCACCATCAGCTCCGCGCCCCCCTCCTCGCCCGCCGGCGCGCCTTCCTCCGCGGGCTGGAACAGGAACTTCACGGTCCCGGGCAGCTCCGCGCGCATCCCCGCCAGCACTTCGGCCACGCCCATGAGGATCGCGACGTGGGTGTCGTGCCCGCACGCGTGCATGACGCCGACCTCCTGGCCGTTGTAGATCCCGGTCGCCTTCGACGCGAACGGCAGGTCCACCCGCTCCGTCACGGGGAGCGCGTCCATGTCGGCCCGCAGCGCCACCGTCGGGCCAGGACGTCCACCACGCAGGATGCCGACGACGCCGGTGTGGGCGACCTTCGTCTCCACCTCGATCCCGAGCCCACGCAGGTGCTCGGCGACCAGCGCCGCCGTCCGGACCTCGCGATTGCCCAGCTCCGGGTGCTGATGGATGTCCCGCCGCCACGCGACGACCCGGTCCTCCAGCGCGGTGATCCTCGATTCGGTGGCGGGGCTCAGCGCCGGGGCCGGAGCCTGCGCCGCGAGAGGGGAGGCGAGAGCGACGAGCGCGAGCATGCCGGCGCGCGGCAGGGCGGACTGGGTCGACATTGGTCCTGTTCTCCGTTGGTGGCGTATTCGGCGAGGGGCGGGGACGCCGCGAAGATGACGTGTCCCGGCGCTCCGCCAATGTGATCGCGCCCGCGCCGCGCGGCAAGGAAAGCGCTCCGCCGCACCGTTTGCCCGCCGCCGGGTCCCGCCGTATCCTGCCGTACCCAGACCAAGTCCCCTCCAACCTGCGAGCCCATGACACCCATTCAGCGACCCCGCGCGGGCGGCCGTCCGATGATCGTCCCCGCCCTTTCCGCCTTCACGATCCTCGCCCTCACGCTCGTGACCGCGCCCGCGTCGGCGCAGCGGCCGTCCCTCGATCGCCTCCGGGAGGAGGCGCGCGCGGAGGCCGCGTCCATGGCCGACCTCTCCCAGGAGATGGTGGACATGGTCTTCAGCTTCGGCGAGCTGGGGTTCCAGGAGCACCGCACGGCCGACTACATCACCGGGATCCTGGAGCGGGAGGGGTTCCGGATCACGCGCGGGTGCGCCGGGATGCCGACGTGCTACATCGCCGAGTGGGGCAGCGGCGGACCGGTGATCGGGATCATGGGCGACATCGACGGGCTTCCGGAGACGTCGCAGAAGCCGGGCGTCGCCTATCACGACCCGCTGATCCCGGGCGGGCCGGGCCACGGCGAGGGACACAACACGGCGCCGGCGGTGGACGTGGTGGGCGCCATCGCGGCGAAGCGGGTGATGGAGCGGCACGGGATCCGGGGCCGGATCCGGGTGATCCCCGGCGTGGCGGAGGAGCTGGTGGCCAGCCGGACGTACATGGTGAACGCGGGGCTGTTCCGCGACATGGACGCGATGCTGTCCACGCACGTGAGCAGCTCCTTCTCGACGAGGTACGGCGTCAGCGGCTCCGGGCTGGTCTCCACCCTCTTCACGTTCCACGGCAGGTCGGCCCACGGCGCCGGCTCGCCGTGGGAGGGGCGCAGCGCGCTGGACGCGGTGGAGCTCATGAACGTGGGGTGGAACTTCCGGCGTGAGCATCTGCGGCTGCACCAGCGGTCGCACTACATCGTCTCGAACGGCGGGAACCAGCCGAACGTCGTGCCGTCCGAGGCCGCCGTGTGGTATTACTTCCGTGAGCTGGACTACCCACGCATCAGGGAGCTCCACGACCTCGGCCGGACCATGGCGGAGGGCGCGGCGATGATGACCGGGACGACCATGGAGGAGCGGGTCCTGGGCGCCTCCTGGCCGCAGACCTACAACAAGCCCATGGCCGAGCGGATGCAGCGCAATATCGAGGCGGTGGGGATGCCCGAGTGGAGCGAGGCCGACCAGGCGCTGGCCCGCGCGGTACAGGCGGAGATGGAGCGCGACAGCACGCCGGGGCTGCGCATGGAGGTGGACACGCTCCAGGAGGCGGACCAGGGGATGGGCGGCGGGAGCGACGACATCGCCGAGGTCTCCTGGCAGATCCCGACCGTCCGGCTCCGCTATCCGGCGGGGATCCCCGGCACTACGGGCCACCACTGGTCCAGCGCGATCGCCATGGCCACGCCCATCGCCCACAAGGGCGCGAACCACGGCGCCCGCGTCGTCGCCATGACCGCGATCGAGCTGATGGCGGACCGTGCGTTCCTGGAGGAGGCGAAGCGGTACCACCGGGAGGTGCAGCTGAAGGACCACCAGTGGGCGTCGCTGATCCCCGAGGGCACGCCCCCGCCCACGCACCTCAACGCCGAGAAGATGGAGCGGTTCCGGCCGCTCCTCGAGCCGCTGATCTACGACCCCTCCCGCTACGACACCTACCTCGAGCAGCTCGGGATCGAGTACCCGACGATCCGGCGGCCGGACGGGGGCGGGCGTCGATTACGCGGCGCGCCGTCGCGGCAATCGCCGTCTAACTCGGCGCCTGCGCGACGACGCAGCCGCGGGCCGGGCCCCCGGCAGGACCGGAGCCCGGAATCAACCACCGCCCCATCACCTTAACCGAGGCCCGGAAGGACATGACGCTGGCGT
>JAHWKI010000104.1 GCA_019347975.1 Gemmatimonadota bacterium | reverse complement strand
GTATTCGGGGATCGGTCGGCCTCGCTTCGCTCGGCCTGTTCGAAGCGCCTGCGGCGCCCCGCGTGCGCGGGATTCGGCCGCTTCGGGCCTTCGGCTCTCGCTTTCGAGGCGGTAGGTGCTCCCGGCCTCGTTGTGCGCTGAGGCGCCAGCGACCCGTCCCGGGCTCCGGACGCTTTATCGAATCGGCGCTCCGCGCCGGCGCGGCCTCCGGCCGCGATTCGAACCGGCGCCCCGCGCGGTCCCCGAGGCCGCAGGCCGAGGGGATTCGAATTACGAAACGTGAATGATCTGATCCCGCATCGTGCCCACCGACACGAACTCCACCGGCACGCCGGCGAGCTCCTCGATCCGGCGGATGTAGGCCTGTGCGGCGGCGGGCAGCTCGTCGATGGAGCGGGCGGCGCTGGTGTCGGTGCTCCAGCCGGCGATCGTCTCGAGGACGGGGCGGGCGCGGTCGAGGCTGGCGAGGTCGTCGGGGAACTCGTCGCGGCGCTCGCCATCGATCTCGTAGCCGGTGGCGATGCTGATCTCGTCGAAGGTGTCCAGCACGTCGAGCTTGGTGAGCGCGAGGCCGGTGAGCCCGTTCACGCGCGCGGCGTAGCGGACGACGACGGCGTCGAACCAGCCGCAGCGTCGCGGGCGCCCCGTCGTCGCGCCATACTCGCCGCCGAGCTCGCGGAGCCGCCCGCCGAGGTCGGGGTCCAGCTCGGTGGGGAGCGGTCCGCTGCCGACGCGGGTCGTATACGCCTTGACCACGCCGAGCACGGAGTCGATGGCTGTCGGCCCGATCCCGGTGCCGGTGGCGGCCCCGGCGGCGGTCGTGTTGGAGGAGGTGACGTAGGGGTAGGTGCCGTGGTCGACGTCCAAAAGCGCGCCCTGGGCGCCCTCGAGGAGCACCCGCTGCCCCGCCCGGACCGCCGTGTGGATCTCGTGCCCCACGTCGGTGATGAGGGGGAGGAGGCGCTCACGGTAGGCCAGTACCCGGTCCACGAGCGCGCCTGTGTCCAGTGGCTCCGCGCCCGCGCCCTCGAGCCGCTCGTTGGCCCGGCCGGCGGACTCCAGGATCAGCGCGGCGGCGCGGTCCCGGTCGCGGAGGTCCCCGACGCGGACACCGCGGCGGGCGACCTTGTCCTCGTACGCGGGGCCGATCCCCTTCCCCGTCGTGCCGATCTTCCCCTCGCCACGCCTGGCCTCGCTGGCCTGGTCGAGGCGCTTGTGGTAGTCGAGGAGGAGGTGCGCCCGTCCGCTGATCCCGAGGCGGGGCTCGGCGTCGACCCCGCGGGCCTGGACGCCGTCGAGCTCCTCGAAGAACTGCTCGAGGTCGAGCACCACGCCGTTGCCCAGGAGGCATCGTCGGGAGGCGTGGAGGATGCCCGACGGGATCTGGTGGAGGATGAACTCGTCCCCGCCCACGTCGACGGTGTGACCGGCGTTGGCGCCACCCTGGTAGCGCGCCACGATGTCGGCCCCGGCGGCCAGCACATCGACGATCTTTCCCTTGCCCTCGTCACCCCACTGGGCGCCGACGACGACCCTGCAACGGTAGCTGTTGTCCATGTGGCAGGACTATGACCCGCCGCGTCCGGGGCTGGCAAGGTGGGATGACCTGTCCTCTCGCAGGAGATGCAGCGCGGCTGCCAGCAGGGTCGCGCCGTCGGCGGCTCCGTCACAGCCGAGGCGGGACAGGTCGTCCCCCGGACGATGCACGCGCATCAGCGATTTCCACGACCCGCGCAGCAGCGTGAGGGACGGGATCCCCGCGCGGGCCACCGGCAGATGATCGACGAGGAGCGACAGCGGAAGCTTCCTGCGATGCACCGGCAGGTCGAGCGCCCGGCCGGCGGTGAGCAGGGCCGCCGCGAGCTGCGGCGCCGAGCCGCGTCGTCGCCAGCCGTGTCCTTCCGCGACGATGAAGGTCCCCCCGTCGTCGAGACCCTCCACGTTGATGACCCCCTGCACCGGCGGGAGCCGGCGGGCCACGTCGCGGGCCCCCGCCAGCCCCAGCTCCTCGCCGTCGGTGATCAGGAAGGCGACGTCGCCGCCGCTCCCCACGCGTCCGGCGGTCGCCAGCAGGGCCGCGACGCCGCTGGCGTTGTCCAGCGCTCCGGGCGAGGCGTTGGAGGCCCAGCTCAGCGCCAGGACCAGCCCGCAGACCGACAGGATGACGCCGGCGGTCATGGCCGTACCGGGCAGCCGGTACGCATCGCCCGCGATCCACATCCCGGCCAGCACCACCAGCGCGAGCCACGCCACGCCGGCGGTGATGAGGGCCGCCGTTCGAAGGGCCGTGGGCGCCAGCTGCGACTTGCTGTCCCGGTGGGCCATGACGATCCAGGCCGGCCGGGATCCAGGCTTCCGGAACAGGAGGTTGGCGGAGTCGATCCGCGCCCACGGCATTCCGCGGATCGCGCTGCCCAGAACGAGCAGGGGAAGGACGGCGATGGCGAGAGCGAGGACGAGGACGGTCAGGGCCAGGGCCGGCTCGCTGCCGGCGATCAGCCACCCAGCGAGCACGCCGCTCAGGAGGAGGACCACGCCGGCCGCCGGGAGGCCGAACCGGCCGGGCCACGCCGAGAACTGGAAGGGGAGCGGCTCGGTCTCGTAGCCCAGCGCCTCGAAGCGGTCGCGGACGAGCTGCTCGACCTCCGCGGCGCCCTCCGTGCCGGACATGCGCGGCCTCGCGAGGGATTCCACATCGGCGCGGAGCTCCGCCGCGCGCGCGCGGTCCAGTCCTGAGACCCGTGTCCGGGCCTCGTCGAGATCGAACGTCATGGTTGCCGTGGTTCGGGTGGCCTAGAGAAGCCGTGCCTCCTGCATCACCCGGGCCACCGTGTCCTGCTCCTTCGCGGTCAGCGGGCTGAGCGGGCGTCGCGGCGGCCCCCCGTTCCACCCCTTCATGTCGAGCGCCGCCTTCACGCCGCGGGCCCCGAACGCGCCCACGATCTGCTTGTGCGCCGGGGCCAGCCGCTCCTGCAGCGCTCCCGCCTCCTGCAGCTTGCCGTCCCGGTACAGCCGGAACAGCTCACCGTACTCCTCCGGCGCCAGCAGGCCGAGCGCGAGGATGCCGCCGACCGCGCCCAGCTCCAGCGCCGCGAACAGGAGCGCGCCGTTTCCCACGAAGAGCCGGCAGCTCTTCTCGCAGCTCGCCGTATACTCGGCGAAGCGCTTCAGGTCGCCGGAGGAGTCCTTGATCCCGGCGATGTTCTCGTGCCGCGACAGCTCGGCCATCAGCCCGGCGTCCAGCGTTACGTGCGTGAACTTGGGCATGTGATAGACGAGCACCGGCACGGGCGACGCGTCGGCCACCGCCACGAAATGGTCCCGATGGTCCGCGGGGCTCAGGGAGACCCCGAAATACGACGGCGGGTGGACCAGCACCGCGTCCGCCCCCGCCGCGGCGAACTTCCCGGCCATCCGGATGACCGCGCGGGTGGACTCGCCGCCCGCGCCGGCCACCAGGATCCGCTGTGGGGGGACCACGTCGCGGGCGTACCCCATGAGCTGGACCATCTCGTCCTCGTCCAGCATCGCCCCCTCGCCCGTGGACCCGAAGACCACGATCCCGTCGACGGGGGACTGCAGCCACCGCCGGATATTCTCCCGGAAGGCCACGGGCGCGATATCCCCTGTGACCGGATCGAACGTCGTGGTGACGGGAACGAAGAGTCCCTGCAGACCGGTCCGGTCGTCAGGCAAGGGTCTTCACCTTCAGCTCGAAGTCCGACGGGTTCGTGGCCGCGGACATGGCGACCTCGAAGGAGACCACATCGCTGGCGACCAGGTCCATGAGATGCTGATCGAACGTCTGGGACCCGTACTGCTCCCGTCCCTCGGCGATCAGGTCGTGGATCTCCTCGACGCGCTCCGGGTCCCGGATCAGGTCCTGGATCGTGGCGGTCGCGATCATGACCTCCACCGCCGCAATGCGCCCCTTGCCGTCCTTCCGTGGCACCAGCCGCTGGCTGATCACCGCCACGACGGACTCGGCCAGCCGGACCCGGACCATCTCCTGCTCGTCCGTTGGGAAAACCGAGATCACCCGGCTGATGGTCTTCACCGCGTTCTGCGTGTGCAGCGTCGAGAAGAGCAGGTGCCCGGTCTCGGCGGCCTTGAGGGCGATGTCGATGGTCTCCGTGTCCCGCATCTCGCCCACCAGGACCACGTCCGGGTCCTCGCGCAGCGCGGCGCGCAGCCCCTTGTTGAACGACTCCGTGTCCGTCCCCACCTCCCGCTGCGTGATGGAGGACTTCTTGTCCCGGTGGAGGAACTCCAGCGGATCCTCGAGCGTGAGGACGTGGTGGGCGCGGTGCTCGTTGATGTGGTCGAGCATGGCCGCCAGCGTCGTGCTCTTCCCCGACCCGGTGACGCCCGTGACCAGCACCATCCCCCGGTTCGACATGGCGATGTTGCGCAGGATTTTCGGGAGCCCCAGGTCGTCCAGCGTGGGGATCTCGATGGGGATCACCCGCATGACGATCCCCAGCGTCCCCCGCTGGCGCAGGATGTTCACCCGGAAGCGTCCCACGCCGGGCGCGCCCCAGGAGCAGTCGTAGTCGCGGAGCTTGTCGATGTTGGGCTTCTCCCATTCCGGGATCAGCTGCAGCGCCAGCTGCCGCGTCTGCTCCGGCCCGATCTGCTGCTTCGTGATCGGCACCAGCTCGCCCGATACCCGGGCACGGATGAAGTCGCCCGCCTTCATGTGGATGTCCGAAGCGCCGCGCTGGATGGCGCCCTTGAGGATCTCGATCATGAGACTCGTGAGGTTCTGAGAAGGTTATGCGATCGGACGTGCCCGCTCGGCCCGGGCGTCCGCACGGAAGGTTCGGCCGGCCGTCCCGCCAACTTAATAGCCCGACCGCTTGTCGACCACGTTCAGGAGCGGCCGGCCATCGGCCCAGCGGCGCAGATTCTCCTCGATCAGCGCCGTCTCCCGCTCCCAGAAGGCGTGGGTATAGGCTGAAATGTGCGGCGTGATCAGGACCCCCGGCGTCTTCCACAGCCGGTGGCCCTCCGGGAGCGGCTCCGTCGAGAACACGTCGAGCGCCGCGCCGCGCAGGCGACCCTGCTCCAGCGCATCCGCCAGCGCATCCTCGTCCACCAGGCCGCCGCGGGCCACGTTCACCAGCACCGCGTCCGGCCGCATCCGGGCCAGGGCGGCCGCGTCCATCAGCCCGCGCGTGGCGCCGGTCTCGGGGGCCGAGAGGACCACGTAATGGCTCCGCTCCAGCAGCCGCTCCAGCGCGCCGTCCCCCCTCAGCACCTCGACACCGTCCACCGGTTCCGGACGACGTCGGGTCCCGATCACCGTCGCCCCGAACGAGCGCGCGCGCGTCGCCACCTCCCGGCCGATGCCCCCGAGCCCCACGATCCCCACCGTGCTCCGCCCGAGCTCCCGCACCGGCGCGTCCGCCGGCTCGAACACGGATCGACCCCACCGCCCCTCCCGCTGCGCCGCCAGCGCGTGATCCAGCCCTCGGGCGAAGTGGAGCAGGAAGGCCAGGACCGTCTCGGCTACCGGCGGACCGTGGATCCCCGCCGAGTTCGTGAGGACCACGTCCCTCGCCAGCATCTCCGGTGTCAGCGAGCCGCCCACCCCGGCCGCGCCCGAGTGCACCCAGCGGAGGCGCTCCCCGGCCCGCAGCAGCTCCGCCGGGATTCCGAAGCCCATGTAGACCTCCGCGTCCCGCACCAGCCGCAGCGCGGCCTCCGATGCGGCCACGGCACCGTCGCCGGTCCCGTCCGCCGGCGCCTCCGTGACCGTTACTTCCCACCCGTCCGGCAGCGCCGCCTCCAGCCGGGGGCCCAGGTCCGCCGGCGGCGCGAAGATCGGCCGCCGGTCCCCCAGGTCCACCACCACCCGCCGCACGGTCACCGCCCCGTCACCCCCGGACGACCCGCTGCACCCCGTCGATCTCCAGCAGCCGGTCCACCACCCGGTCCAGCCGTTTCCGCGAGCCGGAGACCCGGTACGCCATCATCAGGGAGCCCTCCGCCCGCTCGGCCTCCAGCAGGTCCATTTTCAGCCCCTCCGCCAGCCGGGCCTCCACCGCTTCGACGGTCGAGGGGGAGCGGTCCATCGTCACCCGCACCATCATCTCCCGGTTCCGACCCAGCGTCCCCTCCACCTGCCGCAGGAGGACCAGCGAGAACATCACCAGCCCCGTCGTCCCCACCGCCTCCACGTAGGCGCCCGCCCCGACCGCGATCCCGATGGCCGCCACCACCCACAGGGTCGCCGCCGTCGTCAGCCCGATGATCGCGCCCCGCGCCTGGATGATCGTCCCCGCGCCCAGGAACCCGATCCCGCTGACGATCTGGGCGGACAGGCGCGCCGGATCCGATGGCCCCTCGTGCCCCACCCGCATGGCCAGCGTGATCGACAGCTCCGTGATCAGCGCCGCGCCCACGCAGATCAGCAGGTTCGTCCGCAGCCCGGCCGGCTTTCCGCTCCATTCCCGCTCCATCCCGATGACGCCGCCCAGCGTGGCGGCGAGGATGAGCGAGGTGAGCAGGTCGAGCCGGAGCCAGGCAAGGTCGCCCAGCCGGGCGAGAAGGTCATCCATGTCGGCCGTCGTCGGCGTTCGGGTGGGAATCTCGTTCGAAAGCCGGTCCGAGCCGGCGCTGCAATGGTACGGGCCCCTCTCCCCCGAGGGAAGACCGCCGGCGGTCCGCGGCCCCCCTCCGCGGGCCGCAGGCCCGCCCTCCGCGCCGCCGCAGGCGCGCTCTCCGCGGGCCGCAGGCCCGCCCTCCTGCGAGGCCGCCGCCAGGCGGCCGAGCCGCCCCCCCTACTCGTTCAGGCGACGCAGCTCCTTCAGCAGACCCGTCTTGTCCTTCGTCTTCTCGTCCACTTCCTTGATCACGCGCGCCGGCTGCCCCGCCACGACCGTCATGGGCGGCACATCCTGCGTCACGACCGCCCCCGCCGCAACCACGGAGCCCTTCCCCACCGTCGTCCCCTCCAGCACCACGGCGTTGGCGCCGATCAGCACGTCGTCCTCGATCACCACGGGCTTCGCGCTGGGCGGCTCCAGCACGCCCGCCAGCACCGCCCCCGCTCCGATGTGGCAGTTCTTCCCCACCATCGCGCGCGCGCCGACCACGCAGTTCATGTCCAGCATCGTCCCATCTCCCACCACGGCGCCGATGTTCACCACCGCGCCCATCATGCCGATCACGTGCTCGCCGATCTCCGCGCCCTCGCGGATCATGCACCCCGGCTCGATCCGGGCGTTCACCTGCTTCAGATCGAGCAGCGGGATCGCCGAGTTGCGACGGTCGTTGTCCAAGTGGTGGTACCGTACGTTCGACGCGCCGTCCAGCGCCTCCCGGACCCGGTCCCACTCACCGACGAGGATCGTCGTCCCCTCCCCGGCGGGGAACGCCTTCAGCTCCTCCTCGTCCCCCTCCACCTCCAGCGGTCCGTCGTGGCGCACGTACACCGTGACCGGCGTCTTCTTCCGCGCGTTCGCGATGAGGTCCCGTATCTCCTGATAGTCCATTGCGCTCCAGCTTTCCCCAGTACGGCGTCCGTGGTTCCTGCCGCGGCGGACGCGAAGCGTCCCGCCGCCCTCCGGTCGCGACCGTCAGGTCGCGCCCCCTCCGCGGGGCGCAGCCCCGCCCACCTGGTGGGCCGCAGGCCCACCCTCCCCGTGGGCCGCAGGCCCGCCCTCCTGCGAGGCCGCCGCCAGGCGGCCGAGCCCCAGCACGTCCGCCATCGAATACCTCCCCGGCCCCCGGCCCGTCATCCACCGCGCCGCCACCAGCGCGCCCTCCGCGAACAGGTCGCGGCTCGAAGCCGAATGGCTCAGGCCGATCCGCTCCCGCCCCCCGAGGAACCGGACGACGTGGTCCCCGACGACGTCGCCGCCCCGGATCGCGTGGATCCCGATCTCTCCCGGCGGCCGCTCCCCCGTCCGTCCGCTCCGGCCGTCCGTCCGGACGTCCTCCAGCTCCACGGCACGCCCCGCCGCCGCGGCCCTGGCCAGGGCAAGGGCCGTCCCGCTCGGCGCGTCCACCTTCCGGCGATGGTGCGCCTCGACGATCTCGATGTCGTATTCGTCGGCCGCGAGCGTCCTCGCCGCCTGCTCCACCAGCCCCAGGAGCAGGTTCACGCCGATGGAGAAGTTCGCCGCGACCAGGACCGGGGCCCGGGCGGCGAGCGCCGACAGGCGCCCCTCCATCTCCTCGTTCAGCCCGGTCGTCCCCACCAGGAGCGGCCGCCCCGCCAGGTCGTCGCCATACCGCTCCAGCAGCGTCTCCAGCTGCTCGGGTGCGGAGAAGTCGATCACCGCGTCCGCCCGTCGGATCATCTCGCCCGCCGAGTCCGCCGGCACGATCTCCGGATAGCCGAGCGCCGGCGCGCCCTCCGCCGGCGGCTCCGGCGCGATTCCGCCCAGGGCGCGGAGGTCCTCGGCCTCCACGATCAGCCGACCGAGGGCGCGCCCCATCCGCCCCGTGGCGCCGGACACCACCAGCTCCAGCGCCATCAGCCGCGGGGCTCGAGACCCGCGTCGCGCGCCGCGCTGAGGAGCCGCTCGCGCTCGCCATCGGTGAGCGGGACCAGCGGCAGCCGAACCGGCCCCACGTCGAAGCCCAGCCAGCCGACCAGCGTCTTCACCGGGATGGGGTTGGAGACGGCGAAGAGCTCGCGGATGAGAGGGATGTAGCGGAGCTGCAGGTCCGTCGCGGTGGCCGTGTCGCCATCCAGGTACGCGTGCACCATGCGGCTCGTGTCCGCCGGCGCCACGTTCCCGAGCACGCTGATCACCCCCTGCCCCCCCAGCGAAAGGATCGGCAGGACCTGGTCGTCGTTCCCGCTCCACAGCGCGATCCGGTCCTTCACCAGGAACGCCAGCGTCGCGATCTGGGAGAGGTCGCCGCACGCCTCCTTCACTCCGATCACCCGGTCGTCCTCCGCCAGCTCCGCCACGGTGTCGGGGTCGATTCCCACCGCCGTCCGGCCCGGCACGTTGTAGAGCACCGCCGGCAGCTCGCCCGCCGACATCGCCGCGCGGAAATGGGCCATGATCCCGCGCTGCGGCGGCTTGTTGTACGGCGGCGCGCTGAGCAGGAGCGCATCGGCGCCGGCGGCCCCGGCCGCCCGCGCCAGCTCCTCGACGGCCGCCGTGTCGCTCCCGCCGCACCCGACGATCACGGGCACCTGTCCCGCGTTCTCCCGGACGACCACCTCGACCGCCGTCCGCTGCTCCGCCGGCGACATCGTCGCGGCCTCCCCCGTGGACCCGTTCACCACCAGCGCGTCCGTCCCTTCCTCGAGATGGAATCGGACCAGCGCGCCCAGAGCCTCGGCGTTCACCCCTCCGTCGTCGAACGGCGTGACCAGCGCCACGCCCGAGCCTCGAAACAGCGGTTCTCTGGCCATTCGCTCCTACAGGTTATTCAGGTCGTGCAGGTCCCCTGCCGTGGTCTCCCCCTCCGCGTCGCTCGTCGCCATGTCCCGCTCCGTGCTCTCCCTGAAGTCCGCCTGCACGTCGTCCGGCGCGCCCGTGTCATCGAAGCGTCGGAACACCGTGTTCCCGCACTTCTGGCACTCCAGGTCCTCGGGCACCTCGTCGTCCCCCTCGAACTGGTACTCCCGGCCGCACTCGATGCACACCATCAACATGACCCCCTCCGCCGCGCTCGCCTTCCGGTCCTCGTGCTCCTCGCTCCGCGTCATCTCGGGCCTCCTTCCGGGGTGGGTTCGACCGTGGTGCCGCCGGGCGCAAGATGTCTGCCGGGCCACGGACGGACGATTCGACGCGGTTCCTCTCCCACCCATCGCTGTCCCCCGAAGCCGGCGCCATATACGTTACCGCCTCGCCGCGCACGCATCGTACAGGATACCTCCACACGCGCCGAATCGCACCGAATGGATCCCAGGCAGCTTTGCGACCTCGCCCTCGATGCCGCCCGCGTCGCCACGGATGTCCACAGTCGTCACCTCGGCGACCTGCAGGTCGCGGACTGGGCCGAGAAGGGCACCGCCGATTTCGTGACCCGCGTGGACCGTGAGGCGGAGGAGGGGGCGATCGCGCGGATTCGCGGGCGCTGCCCGGATCACGACATCCTCGCCGAGGAGTCCACCGAGCTCGGCGACCCGGCGTCCATCCGCGCCCGGTTCGACGACGCCGACTACCTCTGGCTCCTGGACCCGCTGGACGGCACGACCAACTATCTCCACCGCTATCCGGCCTATTCGGCGTCCGTGGCCGTCGCGCACCGGGGGGAGGTGGTGGCGGGGGCGGTGGTGGACGGGACCAGCGGGGCGACGTGGACGGCGTGGAAGGGCGGCGGCGCGTTCCACGACGGCGAGCGGATCTCCGTCTCCGCGATCGGCACCCTGAAGCACGCGCTGATCGGGACCGGGTTCCCCTTCAAGGCGCTCCACCTCATGCCCGCCTACCTCCGGCAGTTCGACGCCATCATCCGTCGCACGTCCGGGATCCGGCGCGGCGGCTCGGCGGCGCTGGACCTGTGCCACGTGGCCACCGGCTGGCTGGACGGCTTCTGGGAGCTGTGGCTCGCGCCCTGGGACATCGCGGCGGGGGCGCTGATCATCCGCGAGGCGGGCGGAATCATCACGACGCTCGACGGGGACCAGGACATCCGCGCCGCCGGTCCGATCCTGGCCGGCAATCCCACGGTGTACTGGATGCTGAAGGACGTGCTGGAGACGAAGCTGGGGTAGGAGCGCTCGGCCCTGGGCGGTGAGCATCCGTTTGTCCCCTCCGCCCCGCCCGACTACATTCCGCCGCCTCCCCGAAGCCCGAGAGCCCCATCCCATGGAGAGGACAATGCGACGCTCGCCCGAGACCCGCTCAGCGAACCCGCGCCCGGGCGTCTCTGGCTCTTGTGCAGGTCTGCTGTTGGTGGCTCTGCTGTTCTGTGGTTCTTCCTTTACAGGCGCCGAAGCCCAGACCGTCCGTCCCGACATCCCCGCGCGGTACTCCGGGGTGATGTTCCGGGAGATCGGCCCTGCGGTCACCGGCGGGCGCCTCCACGACGTGGAGGCCTACCCGTTCGACCCATCCACCATCTTCGTCGCGGCCGCGTCCGGCGGGATCTGGAAATCGACCAACCGCGGGACCACGTGGCGGCCGGTCTTCGACGACCAGGTCACCAGCACGTTCGGCGACCTGGCCATCGCACCCTCGGAGCCGGCCGTCCTCTACGCCGGCACGGGCGAGCAGAACAACCGGCAGAGCACGTCCTGGGGTGATGGTGTGTACCGTTCCGACGACGCGGGCGAGAGCTGGCGCCACGTCGGGCTGACGGAGACGCGGCACATCGGCCGCGTCCGCGTGCACCCGGCGGACCCCGACGTCGCGTGGGTCGCGGCGCTGGGCAACCTGTGGGCGCCCTCCGCCGACCGGGGCGTCTTCCGCACGCGGGACGGCGGCCGGAGCTGGGAGAAGGTCCTCTTCGTCGACACGCTGACCGGAGCGGTGGACCTGGCGCTCGACGCCTGCGACCCCGGGACCCTCTACGCCGCGACGTACCAGCGCCTCCGCAGGACGTGGGGCTTCAACGGGGGCGGGCCGGGCAGCGGGATCTGGCGGAGCCGGGACGGCGGCGACACGTGGGAGCGGCTCCGGACCGGGCTGCCGGCTGGCGACCTGGGGCGGATCGGGGTCGCCGCGGCCGGCAACGCGTGCGACGTCCTCAACGCCATCGTCGAGCACGCGGACGAGGCGGCGAGAGGCGTCTACCGGAGCGAGGACGGTGGGGATACGTGGCGTCGCATGAGCGACCGGAACATCCGGCCCATGTACTACAGCCACATCACGATCGACCCCACCGACGCCGACCGCGTCTACACGCTCGCGACGTACTCGGCTCGGAGCGAGGACGGGGGAGCGAGCTGGGTGGACATCTCCGGCCGGCTGAACTACGACGTGGGCGTCCACAGCGATCACCACGCCATGTGGATCGACCCGCTCGACCCCGAGCACTTCTACCTGGCCGGCGACGGCGGGCTGTACGAGACGTGGGA
>JAHWKI010000319.1 GCA_019347975.1 Gemmatimonadota bacterium | reverse complement strand
ACCCGATCCGGCAGGGGAAATTGGCCTTGATCAGCCCGGTGATCACGTTCACGCTCGGGCGCTGGGTGGCCACGATCAGGTGGATCCCGATGGCCCGCGCCTTCTGGGCGAGCTGCGCGAGAGGCCTCTCGATCTCCGACTGGACCGCCATCATCAGGTCCGCCAGCTCGTCCACGATGACGACCACGTAGGGGAGCGGCCCGTCGGTGTACAGCCACCGGTCCGGGTCCCCCTCCGGTCCTTTCGGCTCGGCGCGGCGGAGGACGCCACCGTCGCCGACCCGCCGGTTGAACTCGGCGATCGAGCGGACGTTGTTCTGGGACAGCAGCTCGTAGCGCCGCTCCATCTCGTACACGGCCCAGCGCAGCACCAGGGCCGCGTCCTCGGGGTCGGTGACGACCGGGTGCCGCAGGTGCGGCAGGTCCCCGTACATGCTCAGCTCGACCATCTTCGGGTCCACCATGAGCAGCCGGAGCGTCTCGGGGGAGTGCCGGTAGACCAGGCTCGTGATGATGGTGTTGATGCACACCGACTTCCCCGACCCCGTCGCCCCCGCGATCAGCAGGTGCGGCATCTTCGCCAGGTCCGCCACGTACGGGCCGCCCTCCAGGTCCTTGCCCAGCGCCAGCGGCAGCTGGCCGCGGCTCCGGCGGAACTCCACCGAGTCCACGATCTCCCTTAGATAGACCACCTCCGGCTCGGGGTTCGGCACCTCGACGCCCACCGCCGCCTTCCCGGGGATCGGCGCCACGATCCGCACGCTCGGCGCTTTCAGCGCCAGCGCCAGGTCCGCGTCCAGCGCCTCGACCCGGCTCACCTTGATCCCCGGCGCCGGCGCGAACTCGTACTGCGTGACCACGGGCCCCGTCGTCCGGCCCACGATCCGGCCCTGGACCTTGAACGTCTCCAGGGTGCGGATCAGCACGTCCGCCAGCCGATCCAGCTCCTGCTCCGTCAAGGCGGGGTCCCGCGGCGGACGGGCGTCCAGCAGCGCCACCCCCGGCGCTTCCCCCGCCTCCCCCGCCACGATCGCCCCCTCGAACTCCGGCATCGCCGCGCCGTTCCTCTTGTCCCTGCGGCCCTTCTTCCTCTTCGACCGCACCATCGGGACGTCCGGCCCGGCTCCGAGGGGCGGGACGTCCGGGGCGGGGGCGAACCCCGTGTCCGTCGGCGCCAGCCGGGCGGGCGGGCGCCGCCGGAACAGCCCCGTCATGCGACGGAACGGACCCGCCACCGCGGCCGAATCCACGCTCCCGGCCGCGTCGCGGATCGCCCGCGCTCCCGCGGTCGCGCCGCCCACCGCGGTCCGGGCGGGGTTCCAGCCGATGGTCGCGATGCTCGCGGCGGTCGCGACGAAAAGGACCAGCATGGCCGCGCCGACGGCGCCCACCGCCGCGGTGAGCGGGCTCCCGACCAGCAGCCCCCACCACCCCGCCCACGCCGCCGCCGCTTCCGGCGCAGCGGCCACGCCCACGGCGATCGGCAGCAGGAGGGCGAGGGCCGTGGTGAGGATGCTCCAGCGGAGCGCCAGCTCCCGGCGCACGCCGAACGCGGCCAGGGCGCCCACGGCCGGGATCACGGGGATCAGGAAGATGCCGGCGCCGAGGAGCGCGCGCCCCACCACCGAGAACGCCTCGCCCACCACCCCCATGGTGTTCCCGTGACCCCCGACTTCCGCGGGGATCAGGCTCAGCCCCATGAAGAGGGCGAGGGCGGCGAGCGCGAGCCCCAGGAGGTCGCTTCGCTGGCGATCCGTCAGGAGCCCCTTGTCGTCCTTCTTCCCGGCCATGCTACTCCAGGGTGATCTTGCGGTCCCGGAAACGGGGGACCACGTCCGTCCGGTCGAGCGTCGCGCAGAACGAGACGTCCTCCTCGCGACCGATCCCCCGCAGGTGCGTGCCCGCGGCGGTCGCGGCCAGCAGCTCCTCGAGCTTCGGCATGTGTCGACCGGCCAGCGCGTCGGCCGCCGCCGCTGCGTCGTTGGCCTCGAGCGCCAGCCCCGCCTCCGTCAGCCCGCGGACCATGGCCCCGGCGCACACCGCGTCCTCCAGGGCGAACCGGCCTTCCCGGCCCGCGCACACGAGCGCGGTCGGCAGCTGGGCCTCCCGCAGGCGCGCCACGATCGCGCCGAGGTTGAGGAACGACCCGGCCAGGATCTTCGTGCTGTCCGCGTCGGCCTTCCCGCCCCGGCGCTCGGCCACGGCCAGGAAGCCGCGGGTGCCGTTCGTCGTGGTCATGACCAGCGAGTGGTCCGCCACCCGGTCGGCGGTGAACTCCAGGGGCGAATTGCCCAGGTCGAATCCCTCGATGGGCAGCCCCTTCCGTTCGCCGCACAGCAGCACGCTGTCCCGGCCGATGTTCTGGGCGATCCGCGCCGCGTCGTCCGCCGTGGCCACGGGGAACACCGCGCGCGCGCCGTTGGCCAGCGCCTCCACCAGCGTGCTGGTCGCGCGGAGCACGTCGATGACCACCACGCGGTCCGGAAGCTCTGCCCCGGCGAGCTCGCCCGGGGTGAAATAGACGTCCAGCTTCACGTGCGCTCGCCCTGTTCGGCCATCCTCCGCTCGAGGTACTTCGTGTCGATGTCGCCCGAGACCACCGCGTCATCGTGGAGCAGCTCCGCCAGGAACGGGATCGTCGTATGCACACCCTCGACGATGAACGACTCCAGCGCCAGCCGCATCCGCGCGATGGCCTCGGGCCGGTCGTTCGCGTGGACGATCAGCTTCCCCAGCAGCGAATCGTAGTTCGGCGGGACCCGGTAGCCCTGGTAGGCGTGCGAGTCCACCCGGACTCCCGGTCCTCCCGGCGCGTGCCAGATCGTGATCATCCCGGGGCTGGGCGCGAAGTTCCTGGCCGGGTCCTCCGCGTTGATCCGGCATTCGATGGAGTGGCCCCGCAGCTCGACGGCCTCGTCGTCCGGCAGCGAGTGCTTCTCCCCGGCCGCGATCCGGATCTGCTCCTTGATCA
>JAHWKI010000318.1 GCA_019347975.1 Gemmatimonadota bacterium | reverse complement strand
GCTGCTCCATGATCACGCCGTCATCCTTGGGCGTCAGCAGCACCAGGTACTGCTTCCCCCGGGCCGCGTACCGGCCGAGGGCGGACAGCCCGGTCTCCTGCATGGCCCGGCTGAGCAGCTTGTACGCCCGGTCTCCGCCCTTGTCCGGCCCGAGGTAGTAGATCTTGTCGATGTACTCCCGGCCCACCTTCTCCCGCGGCACGAACTCCTCGATCGAGATGGCGTTGTCCGCCTTCGCGTCCAGCGCCTTCAGCTCCTCGTTCGTGAAGGTCACGTACCGGTCCTTGGCGAACTCGTAGCCCTTTACCAGGTCGTTCCGCTCCACCTTCTCGCCGTCCGACGCCCGGACGTACTGGTACTTCACCCGGGATCCGGTCTCCCGGTCGATCATGTTGAAGGAGACGGCGGACGTCGAATCGGAGGCCGTGTAGAGCTTGCACGGGACCGAGACGAGCCCGAAGGAGATGGTCGCGTTGCCGATGGATCGAGGGGCCATAGTGGCTGATTTATACGGTGGTTGAGGTGCGAGCGTCAATCCCTCCGTGACGGGCGCAATCCGTGGGCCGTGTCCGTCTGGCGTGGCCGTGTCCGTCTGTTCCCCGCCTCATTCCGCAGCAGCGCCGCGGCCATTGTGAGCTGATCAAGGGAACAGCCGGACACGCCAGACGGACACGGACCCGGTCACGATCCCGGCCCGCATGTTCACTCCGGTCACGCCACGTGCACCGTCTGGCGTGCGCCGAAAGCCGTGATCCGGTGGTTCCCGTCCACACGCCGCAGAAGCGCGTGGATCGCCCCGCATCATGAGAGGAAAAGCCGGTCCACGGCCGCCGGGTCACGCCAGACGGCGCACGCGGGTTGGCAGCATCTCGATTGCGGGCATGGCCAAGGCACCCGAACTTCGCCCTCATGCCGAAGCCGAAGAACGAGCCGGACGCCCTCTCCACCTACAAGCGGAAGCGCACGCCCGACCGCACCCCCGAGCCCTTCGCCCGGGGCGGCAGCCCGACCGGCAACCTCTTCGTCGTCCAGAAGCACGCCGCGACGCGTACCCACTACGACCTCCGCCTCGAGCTGGACGGCGTGCTCCTCTCGTGGGCGGTGCCGAAGACGCCGTCCTACGACCAGGCGGACAAGCGCGTCGCGATCCACGTGGAGGACCATCCGGTGGAGTACGCGTCGTTCGAGGGGGTCATTCCGGAGGGGAACTACGGGGCCGGTCCGGTCATCGTGTGGGACCGGGGCGTCGTCGTATGGCTGGAAGACCCTCACGAGGGGCTGGAGAGGGGAAAGCTCCTCTTCGAGCTGCGCGGCTACAAGCTCCGCGGCAGGTGGACGCTCGTGAAGATCAAGAAGGCCGAGACGGAGTGGCTCCTGATCAAGGAGCGGGACGGGCTGGAGGGGGCCGGGCGGACGGTCCCGGAGGAGTCCATCCTCTCCGGCCTCACCGTCGAGCAGCTCGGGGAGGGGGCCAGCCCCGCGGCGCGGGTGCTGGATCGGCTGGATGAGCTGGACGCGCCGGAGCGCCGGGTCCGGGCCTCGTCGGTGAAGCCCATGCTGGCGGAGCCCCGGGAGGACGCGTTCACCCGCAAGGGGTGGGTGTTCGAGCTGAAATACGACGGCTACCGGATCATCGCGGGCGTGGCGAAGGGGCGGGCGTCGCTGCTGACGCGCAACGGCAACGATATCACGGCGTCGTTCCCCGAGATCGCCGCGTCGCTGGAGGCCCTCCCCTTCTCCGAGCTGGTCGTGGACGGCGAGGTGGTGGTCCACGACGACCGCGGGGTGCCGAGCTTCCAGCGGCTCCAGCAGCGGGCCCAGCTCCGGCGCGCGCCCGACATCGCGCGCGCCGCCGTGGAAACGCCGGCGACGCTCTACCTCTTCGACTGTCCGGGCTTCGCCGACCGCGACCTCCGGCCCCTCCCCCTCCTCGACCGGAAGGAGGTGCTCCGCATGCTCCTCCCGCCCGTGGGGCCGCTCCGCTTCTCGGAGCACATCCCCGAGAACGGCGAGGAGCTGTTCGAGCGGGTCGCCGCGATGGGTCTGGAGGGGGTCGTCGCCAAGAAGGCGGACGCGCCCTACCGGTCCGGCCGGTCGGCGGACTGGCTGAAGATCCGCGCGGACCTAGTCGATGACTTCGTGGTGGTGGGCTGGACGGAGCCGAAGGGCGCCCGGTCGGGCTTCGGGGCGCTGCACCTGGGCGCGTACGAGGACGGAACCCTGGTCTACGCGGGGCGGGCGGGGAGCGGGTTCACCGACCGGCAGCTGGCGGCGGTGGAGGCGGCGCTCCGCGAGGCGGAGGTCGCGAAGCCGCTGGCGAAAGGCGCGCCGAAGGGGAAGGAGCACCACTGGGTCCCCCCGGGCATCGTCGCCGAGGTGCGCTACAGGGAGTGGACGGAGGAGGGGCTGCTGCGCCACCCGGTCTTCCTGCGCTTCCGGGACGACAAGGCACCGGAGGAGTGCGTGAAGCGGGTCCCAGCCGCGTCGCTCCGCCTGGAGGTGGAGGCCGCGCCGGAGCCCGTCCGCGAGGTGGCGGTGACCAACGCCGCCAAGGTGTTCTGGCCGGGGGACGGGTATACGAAGGGGGACATGGTCTCGTACTACGAGGCCATCGCCCCGTGGATGCTCCCGTACCTCGCGGATCGGCCGCTGGTCCTGACTCGCTTCCCCGATGGCATCGACGGCAAGTCGTTCTACCAGAAGGACGCTCCCGACTGGGCGCCGGAATGGCTGCGCACCGTGCGGGTCTGGAGCGAGGGCTCGGAGCGGGAGCTCGACTACTTCGTCTGCGACAACGTCG
Source organism: Gemmatimonadota bacterium (assembly GCA_019347975.1). Lineage (GTDB taxonomy): Bacteria > Gemmatimonadota > Gemmatimonadetes > Longimicrobiales > RSA9 > JAHWKI01. Next base: position 174 of record JAHWKI010000318.1, on the reverse strand, counting down.
AGTCGCTCCTCTGGGTCGCCAACTCCGCGTCCATCCCCATGCACGTCTGGCACAGCCGGGTGACCTCCCTGGAGCGGCCGGACTGGTGCGTGATCGACCTGGACCCCAAGGAGGCGTCGTTCGAGGACGTCATCGCGGTGGCCCGCGTCCTCCACGCGCTCTGCGACGACATCG
>JAHWKI010000002.1 GCA_019347975.1 Gemmatimonadota bacterium | reverse complement strand
CACGCGGGCGATCAGGTCGTCGGCCGTCTCGTCCGTGAAGACCTTCTCGTAGTGGATCGGGACGTCACGTCCGGTGATCTCCTTCAGGTGCGCGCGGAACAGCTCGTCCTCGAACGCGTTGAGACTCCCCTCCTCCGTCGCCCACCACTCCGGGCGTTCCTTCGCCATGGAGTCCGTATACTGGCCGCTGAACAGGGCGTTCCGGGAGTACGGCGTCGCCGTGGGCAGAATGCTCGCGTAGAGCTCCTCGTCGATGTCGAAGAGGTCCGCGAGCAGCGGCCGCATCGCCCGCCACTGGTCCAGCCGCAGGCAGTCGATGATCACGAACAGCAGCGGCCCCTCCCCCATGCGCGGCCGTACCCAGCGGCGCACGACGTCCGTGCTGAGCGGCGGCCGATCCAGCCCCTCCACGGGTACCTGCGCCACCCACGAGGCGTAGTTCTTCCTGACGTAGGCGCCGAACTCACGGCGCAGGTCGACCATGAGCGACCGGGCGGAGTCGACCAGCCCCGCCTCGCCGGCGTCCGTCAGCCGCAGGTCCCAGTCGGTGAGCTCGGAATACAGCGTGAAGTACTCCTGCCACGTGGACGCTGCGTCCTTCTCCTGGGACAGCGCCAGGAAGCGCGCCGCGAAGTCCTGCGCCGCCTGCTGCTGCCTCAGCTGTGAGCCCTCGAGCAGGCGCGTCACCACCGAGAGCACCTGCCGTGGCGACGCCGGCTTCACCAGGTACTCGTCCACACGCCGCCCGATCGCCTCCTCCAGCGTTCGGTCCTCCTCGGACTTCGTCACCATGACGACCCGCGCGTGCGGCTCCTCCTTTCGGATCAGCCCCAACACCTCCAGCCCCCGCCGGCCGGGCATCTGCTCGTCCAGGAGGACCAGGTCGTAAGGCCTGCGGCGCATGAGCTCCAGCGCGTCATCCCCGTTCGTGGTCGTGTCCACGTCGTAGCCTCGCTGTCGCAGAAACAGCAGATGAGGCTCGAGGAGCTCCACTTCGTCGTCGACCCAGAGGATGCGTTTGTCCATGGGAGGAAACTACTTGCGCCCGGGGGGGAGCGGCAATCGAAGGGCTGCCGGGCGGTGCGTCCGACCCCGATCGCTCGCTGCGCGAGCGGGAGTGATCCGCGGGCCTTCTCATCCCGCGGCTTCTTCTTCCTCCATCCTGGCGCCGGGGAGTGGGGGAGTGGGGTGAGCGCAGCGACCCCGCCGCGCAGCGGCGCTACTCGCGAAGCGAGAACACCCCCACTCCCCCACTCTCTCCAGCGCCGGCGAAGAACCGGAAGAAAAGTCCGGAATCGTGAAGAGGCCGCGAACCACCCCCACGTCGATGGCGCGGCACGAGGCCGCGTGCCCGATCCGGGCCTAGCCCGCGGACAGGGCCCTCTCCACCGCAGCCAGGACATCCTCCACGCTCACCCGCATCATTCCCTCCGACCGGTACTCCATGGTCGCCGGATAGGGCTCGCCCGGGTACTTCGCGTACCCGTCCACGACCAGGTCCTCGTACTTCCGGTAGGGGCCGTAGCGCTTCGGGTTGGTGTAGCCGTAGAGCCCCACGACCGGCGTATCCAGCGCCCGGGCCAGGTGCAGCGGTCCCGTGTCCGGGCTGATCACGAGCCGCGCCCCATCGAGCAGCCAGACCAGGCGGCGCAGGTCGTCCCCCAGCGTGTCGAGCACACGCGCCCGCGTGAGCGACAGGACTTCGTCGGCCATCCGCCGCTCCACCGCCGATGGCCCACCGACCAGCACCGGCCGCATCCCGAAATCGCCTTCGATCGCGTCCAGCGTCCGCGCGTACCGCTCCGGCAGCCAGTTCTTCTCCGGCTTGCTCGTCCCCACGACGACGGCGCAGGCCGGGCGGTCCAGGCCGTCGAAGAAGGCGCGCTGGGCGGCCCGGTCCTCGTCGCTGATCGGGATCCGCCACTCCACCGGCTCCGGGCTGATCCCCAGGTGCTCCAGGAACTCGAAGTACTGGTCCTGGACGTGCTGCATGGGGCGCGAGGGGATCCGCTCGCTGGTGACCAGCCAGTTCAGGTCCCGCGCACGGCGACGGTCGAAGCCGATCTTCCGGTCCGCCCGCGTGAGCGCCACCAGCATCCCCGCCTTGGCGTAGACCTGCAGCGCCAGCAGCAGGTCGAAGCGTCGGTCCCGCAGCTGGCGACCCGCGTCCGCGAAGGAGCGCCAGGCGTCCAGCCCCTTCCGCCGCCGGAAGACGACGAGCCGGTCCACCGCGGGATGGTCCCTCACCAGCAGGTACGGCACCGGCTGGACCACCCACGTGATCCGCGTCTCCGGCCACGCCCGCTTCAGCGCGTTCACCACGGGGAGCACGTGCACCGCGTCGCCGAGTGCGCTCAGCATGATGACGCAGATCTCGCGCGGAGGCGTTCCCGGTGACGGGGTGGACGTCGTGCGGGTCATGCGGGGCCAACCTCCGCCGGAGGCCTCTGCAAGTCAACGCGAGCAGCGCCCCTCACCCGGACTCGCTCGCCCGATACGGCGGCGCGGTACCGTACCCGCTGTGGAACGCCTCCAGCGTCCCCGGAGGCGCCGGGGCGGCCATGCGGCGTTCCCACTTCCGCAGCGACCGCTCGAAGCGCGCGAGCATCCTTCGCCGCGCCCGCTCCGGCAGCGGACCGCGCAATCGCGCGCGGTCCAGATCGATGATCAGCGCCCGGGGCGTTCCGGCTCCAGCCCGTATCAGGATGTTCTTCAGGTTCAGGTCCGCGTGCGCCACGCCGCGCTCGTGGAGGAGGCGGACCAGCCTCCCGGCGGCCGCCATCGCTTCCAGCGGATCGGCGCGCCCCCGCCCGGTGCCCGGCTGGCCATCCAGCTGCGCGGCGCCGAACAGCGTCGCCGCCAGGTCGGTCGTCTCCGGCACCCACTCGGTCACCAGGTCCCCGCGGTAGAACATTCCGGCGCCGTAGGCTGCCGCGCCGACGGGCGGCGCCGTCGGGATCCCCAGCGACCGGACCGCCTGAGCGACTCCGAACTCACGGAGCGGCCGGGGCTCTCCTACCCGGACGTAGCGGTCCCCGAGCAGCCCGGCGAGAGCGCCACCTCGGTGATAGTGCCGGAGAACCCAGCGCGTGGTGTCCGGCCAGTCGCCGGGCGGCGCGGGGACGACGAGGACGCGGCCCCGCCCCCGCAGCGTCTCCGCCTGCGGATGCGAGGCCGCGGCCTCCATCAGGGTTCCACGTCGCCGGATCCACGCCTCGAGGGCGGGTCTTGCGTCCGGGCGGGAGGCGAGTCGGATCAGCGGCGTGCTCCGGCGCCGCCGCCGCGTACCCGCGCCTGGAGTCGTGGCGTTCCTGGAGGTCCGTACACGCTACATCACGATCGTGTACCGAAACCACTCACCGATGGCGCGACCATCCTTGCGCGCCGCCTCGAATACCCACCCCGACGCGTGGTCCCTCAGACGGCGATCGAAGCGGCGGTCGCCCGTGGGAGGCTGGAGCCGTGTGGAGTCCGGGACGACTTGCCCGCCCGCGCTCACGTAGACCCACACCTCGATCTCCTTGCCCCGTACGTCGGCCGGCCGGTCGGAAGGGGGGAGGATCAGCCCCCGCGGTCGGGGAGGCACGACTCTGAAGCGGCCCTCCGCCTCGGTTCCTCCATCCCCTTCCCCTTCCCCCACCTCGAGGCCGGGGCCCGCCGCCTCGCCCGGGTCGCCCGGCGTGCCGACGCCCTGCGCGAGGGCGATCGCGGGGACCTCCACCTCCAGCTCCGGCTCCTCGGGCGGGGTTGTCTCCTCGACCTCCGTAACGACGAGGTCCGGCGGCGGCGGCTCGGGCGGCTGCACCGTCGGCGTGGCGAGCTCCAGGGCCTGCATCCCGCCGCCCGCCGCCGCCAGATCCGACCCACGGCGCTCGCCGGCGGCCGCGAAGGGAGCGTCGGGGAGCGGGGCTTCACGCCCGAAGAAGAGCGCCAGGACGAGGAGGTGGAGCAGGACGGATCCGGCGAGACCGCCGCGCATCGCGCGGACGTGTCGCCGTTCCTGCTCCTGTGATCGGTGGTGGTCGCTCATCGATCCGCGTCCGGAGTATCCTCCCGCGTGCGCCCTGCGGCGTCACGCGTCTGATGTACGCCCGGGAACGCCTCCCGTTCCACCCGCAGGATGGCTGCCGCCCTGCTCCGGTTTCCTCCGCGGGTCAGCCGTAGCGCTCGAGAAAGCGCATCAGGGCGGCCTCCTCCGGATAATACTCGACCGGCTCCTCGGACTTCACTTCGCGAATGGTCTTCCGCATCAGCGGCTCGATCGTCCGCCCGTGCCGCTCGTACTGCTCGAACACGGCCGGGTGGATGTACGCCTCCCGCGCGATCGTCGGCGTGTTCCCCAGCTCGCTCGCCACCAGCCGGGACGTCAGCACCGTGTTCCGATGCGCCTCCCGCTCCGAGTCCGCCGGACCCAGGTCCGCCAGGATCGTCGCGGCCCGCACCGTCCCGCCGAACGTCCGCAGGTCCTTCGAGCTGTAGCGCTCGTGCAGGATGTCCTGCAGGTACTCGTTCACCGCCCGCGCCGTCACGTTCCGGACCGCCCCCTCCTCCGTACGGTACCGGAACAGCCGCGCCCCGGGCAGCTTCAGGATCTCCCGGAGCACCTCCACCAGCGGCGTGTCCGCCACCACCCGCCGATGATCCTTCCGCTGCTTTCCGACGTACGTGAAGACCAGGTCGTTGCCGCGGATCTCCAGGTTCCTCTTCTTCAGCGTCGCCACGCCGAACGTCCGGTTCTCCACCGCGTACCGCTCGTTCCCGATCCGGAAGAACGCCCGGCTCATCAGCCGCACCACCGTCGCCAGCACCTTCTCCCGACGCGGACCCTCCAGCTTCAGGTGCGCGTTCGTCGCCTCCCGCATCCGCGGCAGCACCCGCGCGAACGCCAGCACCCGCTCCCACTTCCGCCGGTTCCGCGCCGCCACCGCCTCGTCGCTGTAGATGTACTGCTTCCGACCCGCCGCGTCCCGCCCCCACGCCTGGATCTTCCGCTTCGGGGTCGGCGCGATGTGCACCTCCGTCCACGCCGGTGGGATCGCCAGCCGCTCGATCCGCGCCAGCCCCGCCTCCGACTTGAGCTCCGTGCCGTCAACCTTCAGGTACCGGAACCCGTCGTTTCCGCCCGGCTCCCGGCGCCACCAGCCGTGTTCGTCCGTGGTCATTGCCCGGCGGCTGATTCAGGAGTCGTGCCGCACCGGGCGGGGGACGGCGGTGATCAGGTGTCAGGGTTGTGGGGGCAAATCCGTGTTCCGAACGACCCGATAGACGACCAGCCGCTCGACATCCAGCTCGTCCCTCTCCGCCGCCACCACGTCCCCCCAAGGTGTGAATGCCAGGGGGAAAGGCGTCTCCGGCGGCAGGGTGCCTACATAGAGGCCGGTCGAGTCGAACACGTCGGTCGCGCGAGGCTCCTCCTCCGGCCCGCCCCGATGCGCCCACACGGTTCCGTCCGGGGCCACTGCCAGGCCGCGCACCGCCGGCACTGTCGGCGCCACACCCCGCGCGGCGATCATCTCCTCGGGATCGATCGTGCACTTCCCGGAGCTCCAGGTGATCGTCATGCCGTCCCCCAGCTCGCGCCGCGCCAGAACGGCCGTGGTCGGAACCGGCGCAACATCGCGCCTCCAGCTCTCGACCAGGACATCACCCTGGTACAGGTCCAGCCGGTACGCCGCCCCGCGGTGCACCACCACCGACCCGTCTGGCATCGCGGCCCAGCTCAGCTCGGGGTGAAACAGCGGGGGCAGATTCATTGCGATCGGGCAGCTCTCGTATCTGTGCAGGGTCATCGAGGGCTGGTCATGCACCACGATCCGGATCGTGTCCTCTCCGACCCGCAGAAGCACCGGGTGCTCTGGCCCCGCCGTGTCCACCACCAGCAGCACCGTGCCCCTGGGCGTGAACGCGAACGCGGGGCCCATGTAGAAGCCCGGCATCGCCTGCATCGGCAACTGGTCCCCGGACCCATCCCATCGGACGATGCCTCTCCTGGAATGATCGAAGACGCCGACCACGCCCTCCGGCGTGACCGCCAGCGACGACGGGAACTCGAGCTCGCCCGGGCCTCCTCCCTTCCGGCCGAGCGTCCGGAGGTGGTCCCCCGACGAATCGAATACCACCACCCGGTGAGACTCCTCGTCCAGCACGTGAATCCGCCCACCACCATCCACAGCCGCGACTCCAGGTCCCACCCGATAGAACGACTCCGGACCCTCCGACGCGCCGCCGAGCCTCAGCACCGGCTCGAAATGCCAGGCCAGTGGCCGGTCGCTTCCCCGGTTCTCGACGATTACGCCCCCGGCAGAATCCCTGCGCTCCGTGAGAATGACGTCACCGCCCTCACCACAGGCCGGCAGCATCGCGAGGAGCACCACGGCGAGGAGGTGACCGAGAGTTCGCATTGGGCTCGTTCTCCGACATGGGGATCCCGCCACCACGACAATATGCCACGCGGGCGGCCGGTGCAGCGAAGCGGCGCGGTCGTCAAAGCTGGGATACCGCGGCGCCGAACGGGGAGCCTTCGGAACCTCGAAGAACGTCAACTGCATGACACGGAGCGTTCTGAGGGTTCTGAGGGATCGGAGGGCCCTCCTGCTAACCGTGCTCTGACGATCCTCTTCCAGCCGCCGCCGGCGAGGCGCCTCGACTTCGAAATTGAAGGCTCTTCGCGGTTCAATCGGGATCGAGCTTCCGAAGCCCCGGTGCGGCGTTCCGGCGTTCCGGCGTTCCGGCGTTCCGCTCCCTCCGACCTGTCCGAGCCCTCCGTGTCACGCTGTTTTCGATGCGAGGATCCAGCCCTTGACGCGCGCCTCGCTTCTTTATACCCTAGGGGGGTATCCTATGGAGGGAACATGGACGATCAGCACAACGCGCTCGCTCACGATCCGGACACCCGGAAGCAGGTGGCCGCCCGGCTCAGCCGCATCGAGGGGCAGGTCCGCGGGCTCGGCCGGATGGTGGAGGAGGACCGGTACTGCCCGGACATCCTGACGCAGCTGGCGTCGGTGCACGCGGCGCTGCGCGGGGTCGGGAAATTGCTGATGCGGAGCCATCTGCAGCACTGCGTCACGGGCGCGCTGCGGTCGGGGGATCCGGCGGCGGCGGAGCGCACATACGACGAGGTGATGGAGCTGATGTACCGGCACACGCGGGAATAGCAGGAGCCTGCGGACACATGATCGTGGCGAGAGCCGAGGAGGTATGGGAGCGACGATGAAGGCCGCGCCTGCGGGCGCGGAAACGGAGAAGGCGCGGATCGAGATCCCCGTGACGGGGATGACGTGCGCGGCGTGCGCGGCGCGGGTGCAGAAGGGGCTCTCGGGCGCGACGGGCGTGGCGGAGGCGGGGGTGAATTTCGCGACGGAGCGAGCGACGATCTCGTACGACCCGTCCGAGGCCAGCGCGGCATCGCTGGTGGAGGCGGTGCGGCGCACCGGCTATGGTGCCCGTGTCGACGAGCTGGTGCTGGAGATCGAGGGGCTGGAGTGGGCGGTGAGCGGCGAGCCCGTCGAGCGGGAGCTGAACGCGCTGCCGGGCGTGGTCGAGGCGGTGGTGAACATCGCCGCGGGTTCGGCGCGGGTCGTCTACGTCCCGGAGGCGGTCGCGACGGAGGACATGGCCCGCGCGGTGGAATCCGCCGGGTACCGCCTGGCGGCGCCCATTGCGGCGACCGACCCGGCGGATCGGGAGCGGATCGCGCGCGAGCGGGAGTACGGGTCCCTGCGGCGGAAGTTCTGGTTCTCGGCGGCGGTGGCGGTCTTCGCGATGCTGGCGTCCATGCCACTGATGGCGCGGGACTCCGCGGCCATGAGCAGCGACCTGTTCCACCGGTTCATGATGCCGGTGAACGAGGCGCTGCGGGGGATCTTCCCGTGGCTCTACGCCGTCGACCCATCGGTCCTTGCCTGGACTCTTCTCGTCCTGAGCACGCCGGTGGTCTTCTGGGCCGGCCGCCAGTTCTACCGGGGGGCGTGGAGCGGGCTGCTCCACGGCACCGCGGACATGAACACTCTGATCGCCGTCGGGACCGGCTCCGCGTACCTCTACAGCGTGGTGGCGACGGTGGCGCCCGGGGTCTTCACCCGGGCCGGGCTCCCCGCGGACGTCTATTACGAGGCGGTGGTCATGATCATCGCCCTGATCCTGCTCGGGAAGATGCTCGAGGCCCGCGCGAAGGGGCGCACGGGGGATGCCATCCGCAAGCTGGCCGGCCTTCAGCCGCGCACTGCCCTGCGGGTTCGGGATGGGGACACCGAGGAGGTTCCGGTGGAGGAGGTCCTCCTCGGAGACGTCCTGGTGGTGCGTCCGGGGGAGCGGATCCCCGTGGACGGCGTGGTGCTCGAGGGCGGCAGCGCGGTGGACGAGTCGCTGCTCACCGGCGAGGCGATGCCGGTGGAGAAGGCTGAGGGAGACGACGTGGTCGGCGGGACCATCAACGGGCAGGGCTCCTTCCGCTTCCGGGCCACCCGCGTGGGGCGGGACACGGCCCTCGCCCAGATCGTGAAGCTGGTCCGCGACGCCCAGGGCTCCCGCGCCCCGATTCAGCGCGTCGCCGACCGCATCGCGGGGGTCTTCGTCCCGATCGTCATCGGGATCGCGGTGGTGGCCGCGGGTGCCTGGTGGATCCTGGGGCCGGACCCCGCGTTCGTCTTTGCGCTGGTCGCGTTCGTAACGGTGCTGATCATCGCCTGCCCGTGCGCGCTCGGCCTCGCCACGCCCACGGCCGTGATGGCAGGAACGGGCGCGGGCGCGGCCCGGGGCCTCCTGTTCCGCGGCGGCGCCGCCCTCGAGACGGCGCAGCGGCTGGATACCATCGTGCTGGACAAGACCGGGACGATCACCGAGGGGCGCCCCAGCGTCGTGGCCATCACCCCCGCCGCGGGTGTGGACGACGACGAAGTCCTCACGCTCGCCGCGTCTCTCGAGACCGCGTCCGAGCACCCTCTCGCCGCCGCCATCGTCGCTTCGGCTCGCGAGCGCGGCCTGGCGCTTTCCGAGCCATCGGATTTCTTCGCCACCGGCGGCCGCGGGGCGGAAGCGCTGGTCGGCGGGCGCCTGGCCCTCGTGGGGAACGGGGCCTTCATGGCCGAGCAGGGGGTGGAGGCCGGCGCGCTCTCCGACGCCGCTTCGGCCATGGCCGCCGAAGCGCAAACACCGGTGTTCGTCGCCTCGGAAGCGCGGGCTCTCGGCGTGATCGGGATCGCGGACCCGGTGAAGCCGACGAGCGCCGCGGCCATCCGCCGCCTGAAGGACCTGGGGCTCGAGGTGGTCATGCTCACCGGCGACCACCGCGTCACCGCGGAAGCCATCGCCCGCGTGGTGGGCGTGGACCGCGTCGTGGCCGAGGTGCTCCCGCAGGGCAAGGTCGAGGAGGTGCGCCGGCTCCAGGCGGCGGGCCGCCGCGTCGGGATGGTGGGCGACGGGCTGAACGATGCCCCCGCGCTGGCCGCCGCGGACGTGGGCATCGCCATCGGCACCGGCACGGACGTGGCTCTCGAGGCCTCCGATGTCACCCTCGTGGGCGGCGACCTCGCAGGCGTGCCGGACGCCATCCGGCTGTCCCGCAGCACCATGCGGGTGATCCGCCAGAACCTGTTCTGGGCGTTCATTTACAACGTGATCGGAATCCCGGTGGCGGCCGGTGTGCTGTACCCGGTGTTCGGGATCCTGCTGTCGCCGGTGTTCGCGAGCGCCGCGATGGCGTTCAGCTCCCTCAGCGTGGTGTCCAACTCTCTGCGCCTGAGGCGGGCTTGAGAAGGGGCGAGGCTGCGTGGCCGGTGGCCCGGCACGCCCCTCGCGTGCCGCCTGTCGGGTGGCCGAAGGCGGCGGGCGGGTATCGATATCCCAGCGTACGACTACGAGCGAGGAGGGCTGATGCGCACGACACTCAACGTCACCGGCATGACCTGCAGCCACTGTCAGCATTCCGTGCAGACCGCGCTCGAGGGCGTGGACGGGGTTCGCGCGGCGCGCGTCGACCTGCAGCAGGGGCGGGCGGTGGTGGACTATGACGAGGCGAAGACCAATCCGGACGAGATCGCGGTCGCGGTTGTGGACGCGGGTTACCAGGCGGAGGAGGCGGCGTGACCCAGGGATCGCGCACGACGGAGTCCCGGAACCATGACTACGACGCCATCCGGGACATCATGAACCAGATCAAGGACCGGCTCAGCATGCCGGACCGCGCCACCCTGGCGGTGGGGCTGGTCGGCCATCTGGCGACCATGATGAACGGGCACCAGGCCGAGAAGCTGATCGCCGAGCTGATCGAGGAGATGGAGCGCGTCCAGGACGTACCGCCCAATCGGAAGCTGTCGGACGCCCGGAAGCGGTCGGAGCGCGCGGGCCGCTCCGAGCAGCTGGGCGGCGGCCCGGAAGGCTCGGGGCAGCCGCTCTGAGCCGCCCGCCGCCTTCAGCGGCCTCTGGCGAGGAACACGTAAACGTCCGCCGCGTCGCGCAGCGTATAGCCGTCGGGGCGGATGTCCAGTCGGAGCGCCGGTGACGAGGTCTCCAGCAGGGGGTCCTTGACGATCGAGAAGGCGTCGGTCACCCTGGCGGCGCGATCGCTGCCGAGCTCACGACGGAGAGCGCGGTGGAACACGGTCCCCTCGTAGGTCGGCAGGCGCGTGAGTCCGCTGGCGCCCGCCGTCGCATCCACCAGGACCGTCCTGACCTGCCCGGGATTGCGCTCGCGGAGCCGCTCGCCCAGCCAGTCCACTCGCACCTCGTCCCCGCCCGCGAATCGCGCCACGCCGTGCGTGCGCTGGAGCGTCATGTAGCCGTCCACGAAGATCAGGAGGCGGGCGTCCGGAATCCTGGAGAGGAGCTCCTCGTCCATGCGACGCAGCATGTGCTCGGTCCGGGACGCGTAGAGCCGCGATGCCTCGTCCGGGTTCGATCCCTCCGCCGGCGGCCAGCCCGGCACGTCCACCGCCAGGATCCGGATCCGCCGCGCGGCTCCCAGGTCCTGATTCATCCGGTACACGGCGCTGTAGATGTCGACGAACGCCCGCGCCGCGCCCTCCGACTCCCGGACGGCGGCCGGCCGCCCGAGCAGGACCGTCGCGTTCTCCCCGGGGGCGTTGAGGAAGGCGTCGATGTACGGCTGCTCATCGCTGCTCACCGCCAGGACCACCGCGTCCAGCCCCGGTCCCTCGGCCAGCGCCCGGACCGCCTCGGCCGCGATGCGCTTCGGACCGGCCAGACCGGCGATGTCCGACAGCAGCACGACCCGCGCGGATCGACCGGCCTCTGCGATCGCTTGCGCCGGCTCGCGCCCCCTCGATTCCATGTACTCGATCAGCGGCTCCATGTCGGACGCCGCCTCCGAGTCGAGGATCAGCGCCGCGATCATGAGGACTACCAGCGCCACCAGCGCCACCGCGCCGCCCCGCCGCCAGGACAGGGGCTGCCTCATCCAGCGTTTCTTCGGCGCCATCGGCTCCTCGGCTCGGGGATCGGTTCACGCGCCGCCGTTGCAACCTGCGGGCCGGATCGCCGTCCTGCCCGCCCGTCACCCCACGATCAGGGGTGGCGGGTGCCCGGCGATCTCAGCGGGCGGTCCACACGTTGTCGCGGCGGTCGGCGTCCGGGAAATACCGCTCCGGATCGATCTCCACCCGCGTCACCGCGGCTCCTTCGTCGAGCGTCACCGTGGCCGTCGCGGCGCCCTGTAACCACGACGCGACCGGGATCCGCTCCTCGACGACCTGCCCGCCCTCCCGGGTGACCCGCAGAAGCACCGGCATGGGCACCCAGCCTTCATCCCGGATCGTGATCACGGTCTGCCCCGAAGCCAGCCGCTCCACTCCCGCGACCGCGTGGTCCAGCACCCACGGCCCGTCCTGTGTGCTCTCGTAATACCAGGCCCGCCAGAACCAGTCGAGATCGCGGCCGGCCACATCCTCGAACGTGTTGAACATGTCCCAGGGGTACGGGTGCCTGAACGCCCACCGGTCGTAGTACTCGCGGTACGCGCGCTCGAAGGTCGCCTCGCCGAGCACCCCCCGTAGCGCGTGGAGCGCGGATGCCGGCTTGGGGTAGGATGCCACGCCGTAAGCGGGTCCCGGGTAGTGGAAGTCCGACCATCGCATGATCGGCCCCTCCTGCCCCGCCAGCGCTACCTGCAGGTACTGCTGCTGGTCGGGGACGTAGTGGTCCACGCCCGGGAAGAACTCGGTCCGGGCGTTGTTCTCGTTGAACGTCGTCGTCCCCTCGTCGAACCACGCGTATCGCCGCTCGTTGGTGCTCACGATCATCGGCACCCACATGTGCGCCAGCTCGTGCGCCACCACGTTGTAGAGCGCCGTGTCCCCCCGCTCGTTGTAGTCGCCGATCAGCGTCATCATCGGGTACTCCATCCCGCCGCCGATGATGCCGCCACCCTCGACCACGCTCATGTGCGGCCACGGGTAGGGCAGCCCGGTGAAGCGGGAGAGGAAGTCGATCGAGTGCTGTGCGTACCGTGCGGCGTCGTCCCAGTAGCGGGCATTGCGGCGCCAGAACGCGTCCACCCGCGCGTAGTCCGTGACGCCGTCCCCGTCACGGTCGCCCACGGGCGTCCGCGCCGCGTCCCACGCGTACTCCCGCATCAGAGCGAACGCCACGTCCCGCACGCGCTCGGACCGGAATCGCCAGGAGAGGCGGCCGCCGGTCCCCGCGGTCGTGGCCGACGCCGCGCCGTCATGCGTGAGGACGTGGACGATCTCGTCGCTGCCCTCGGCCCGCCGCAGCCGCTCGACCACCTCCGGCCGCAGGACCTGCTCCGCGTTCGTCAGCGCGCCGGTGCCCATGACGAGCCACCCCGCCGGGGCGTCCACCGTCAGGTCGTAGTCGCCGTGATCCGAGTAGAACTCGGCATTGCCCCGGAACGGCTCGACGTGCCAGCCGTACACGTCGTCGTAGACGGCCATCTGCGGGAACCAGTACGCGAGGTAGAGGAGCTCGTCGCCGCTGTAGCCCATGCGACCGCTCGCCCCCGCCTGCGGGATGGTGAAGAGCCAGTCCACCCCCAGCTCGATCGTGCTGCCCGGCATCAGCGGCCGCGGCAGCAGCACGTACATCAGCGTGCCCTCGACCGCCCACCCGGGCGTCTGCCCCGTGGTGAGCCCCAGCTCGGCCCCGTTCACCGCCACCCGCTCGATCTCCACTCCTCCGGTCACCTCCGCCTCCTCGAGCCGAATCGCGCCCTCCGCGTGGAAGTTCTGGGTGATGTTCAGCACCAGCACCGGCAGCGTGTCGGGCGAGTTGTTGTGGTACCGGATGGTCCCGCTCCCGGTCAGCGTCTTCGCCGCCGGATCCACGCGCGCCGTCAGCGTGTAGTCCGCCTCCTGTTGCCAGTATCGCGGTCCGGGATCGCCATCTCGCGAACGGGTCCCCGCCTCCAGCGCCTGCTCGTAGGCCGGGGGATACACCACGGGGTACGGGATCGGCCGCTCGTTGACGGCCGCGGGCGCCGGCTGGGGCACGGGCGCCGGCACCGGCGCTCCCGGCGAGCCCGCTGCGCACCCGGCGGTGAAGACGGAAACGGCGAAGACGAGGGACCGGCGCATGGCTACTCTCCCGTGCTGTGGATCTCCCGGTGGCGGGCGACGCACGCCCCCCGGCAGCTTGCTCTTCGACCGCGGCGTCCGCAACCGGCCGCTTGCGTGGACTCGCCGCGTCACCCTATCCCTCACCGATGGCGACCCCCCTCCGCGCCGCGGCCCTTGCCTTCCTGCTCGCCGCCCCGGCCAGCGCACAGATCGACGAGCCGGCCTGGCTCCACGTCTCCCCCCTCGCCGGTGCGGTGATCGCATCCGTTCCGGGCGACGCACCGCGCACCGCCGCGACGGTCCAGCTGGAGGGATCCCGCGTCCTGCCCATCGGGATGGGTGTCGCCCTCGGGTTCGCCTGGCCCGCCTCCGGCCGCGAAGCTTCCGAGCTCGCCGGCCCCTGGGCGGAGGGCACTCTGGCCTATCGCTTCAAGCTGCGCTATCGAGGGTTCCTGGCCCCCTACGCCGGGCCCCTCCTCGGGGCGTTACTCCATGACATCGACGCCCCTTCCGCCCCCGCCGGGCAAGGCCGCTGGGTCGCGCGCTGGCACTTCGGCGGCCGGGCCGGCATGGACGTACCCGTAGGGGGCGGCTGGCCGGCCGTTCGAGTGGAGATCGCCTACCGGAACTCGCCTTCGGCGGGTGGCCTGGGCGGCTCCGATGTCACTACGGCTCTCGTCGGATTCCGCTGGTCCTACCCGCTGCGGTGACCGCCCACGATTGATTCGGGACCGGATTTTCGATAAATTGGGCTGTTTCGTTTCCCTTCACATGACGCAGGAGGACCCCGATGGATGAGGTGGCCAAGGACGCAAAGCGGCTGCTCCTCCGTTACGGCGCTCCGATCTCGATCGTGGACCAGCTCCCCGAGGACGACCGGATCAGCTTCGCGCGCTCGGTGGTGCGCACGTCGCTCAGCGACCGGCCGGCCAAGGTGAAGGAGCTGCTCGCCGGAGGTGGGTGGCTGGAGCAGGACTGATCGAACAGGCACCTAGACACCCGTAACCGAACCGCCCGCGCTACGCGCCGGGCGGTTCGTTTTTTTTGTCGATCGTCGCGTTACCGGCCGAGGGGTATGGCGAACCCGCCGGTGATGGTGAGTCCGCCGTTGCGCAGGTCCATGGCGTTGTCTCCGCCCTGGATCGAGAAGAGGCCGAGGGCGTAACGGGTGTCGACGAACACGGTGGACTCGCCGATGGCCCAGTCGAGCCCGCCGCCGACCATCAGGCCGTATTCCGTGCCGCGGTCGTTGAACCAGGAGGCGCGGCTCTCGTCATCGCAGTCGCCCTCGCTGCCATCGCTGAGGGTCAGGCGGCACGAGAGCAGAAAGCCGGCGTACGGGCCGATGAAGACGGTCGGGAGCAGCCGTTCCCCCGGATAGCCGGCGCGCAGGAGCAGAGGCACCTCGACGTAGGTGAGGCGGACATCGGAGGTCGTCGCGGTGTCCTCCAGGGCGTTCGCCCCGATCCGCACGCCCGCGCCGCCGCGGACGGCGTAGCTGGCCTCGATCTGGATCGCGAGCCGGTCTCCCAGGCCGAAGCCGAGGTACGCTCCCGCGGAGAGCCCGGTGACGGACTCCGAGTCCTCGGCGCCCGTGAGCCTGGTCAGGTTCGCACCCGCCTTCACGCCCATCGCCGCCTGCCCGTCCGCGGCGGCCGGGGCCGCTGCCAGCGACGCCAGCGCCAGGATGACCAGCCCCGCACGATGTATCCTCAAAACGGCCTCCGTTCCAGTTCCATGCTCCGATCGATCTCCAACACCACCTCCCGCTCGTGGTCCAGGACCACCTGGACGGGGACCACGAGCCGGTCGCCCCGACGGTGGGCGTCGAGCTCCGCCGCCTCTCCGTCCACCGCCGCGGCCGTGAGCCTCTCCCCGGGCAACGCCGGCTCCAGGATCACCCGCAGCGGAGTGGCGCCGCGCCCCTGCGACAGGCGGAAAGTGTGGGTCGCGCCGAGCCGCCGATAGCCCACCCCCACCTCCGCATCCCCCACTCTCAGGCCGCTCACCCGGAACCGGGGCCACGCCGACGGCGGCTCGGGTCGCAGCACGAGCCGGCCACGGGTTGCGTCGGGCTCGGCTCTCAGCACGCCGTGGACCAGCGAAGTCACCGGTGAGCCGACGCCGAGCTCCGCCTGCCACGGCGCGCCGCCCCGCCGCGCCGCCGCCTGTCGGAGCTCCACCGCCGCGCCGCGCTCGCCTATGGACTCGGCCGCTTCCCCCAGCTCCGCCAGCGCGCCCCCGAGCACGTCCGCCCCCGCCCCTCCGCCGCCCTCCGGGAAGAGCCGAACGGCCGCGTCGTACGCACTGAGGGTCCGGGGCCACTCCGCGCGAACGAACGGCAGGTCCCCCGTCCACGCCAGATAGCGCGCCACCAGGAGGAGGTAGAGAGGGGTGGCGGACGGGTCATCATGACGGGCGACGCCGCTCGTGCTGCACTCGTGCAGCACCCGCCCCCGCGCGTCCAGGTGCCGGCCGAGGAAGGACAGCACGTCCCGGGCGGAGCGCGGGTCGCCGACGGCCAGACAGGCCAGCGCGCCGCGTGCCGCCGCGGGGCCGTGGAACCGGGCGCCGACCGGCGTTGCAGCGTCGTCCGGAGCGTCCGGCGAGCTGCCGTACCCGCCCAGCAGCGACCGTCCGACGCCAGGGGCCTCCGCCAGGCACGCGTCCAGCCGGTGCTTCGACCACTCCAGCGCCTGCACCGCCGCCGTGTCCGCACACTCCAGCGATAGTCGCTCGCTGAGCAGCCGCTCCGTGTGCGCGGCCCGCGACCGGCTCATGGCGCTCGTCCGGTCCGCCGCGCCCAACGCGCGGCGCAGCGCGGCGTCTCCTGCCGCCCCGGCGATGGCCAGCCGCACCGGCTTCCGGGCCTCCAGTCGGACCCGCGCCCGGATCCGGACGAGCGGCCGCCCCTCCCCCGAGACGTCCCGCACCTCCAGCGACTCCGGCGGCGTGCTGAACGCGAAAACCACCCGCTCCTCGCCGCCCGCCACCACCACGCCACGCGGCGCCCGTCGCCACCGAAGCGGCCCCTGCCAGCCGGCCGGGTACGGCGCCGCCAGGCGCAGATCGCACGTCCAGCCGACCTCGACATCCACGGACCGACTCCGGCTCAGCCATTCCACCACGCACGCCGGCGCCTCACGCGGCACCACCAGCCGCTCCAGCACGGTCGCGTCGCCGAGCCGCAGCTGCCGCTCCATCCCCACCGGCGTAACCGTCGACGCCTCGCCCACAGCACCGCGGAGACGGAGCCCGGCCGCCAGCCGCACCGGGTGTGCCCAGATCTCGTCCAGCCCACGGGCCGCGCCACCCGCGGCGAACGCGCGCCGCCCCGCCACGTGGAACGCCCCATCACCTTCCGCCGGCCCGGTCGCCCGGAGCCGAAAATCCAGCGAGCCGAGCGCGTCCTCCAGCAGCGGGAGCTCCGGCATAGACAGCGCACGGTCCTCCGCCGCCGCCCCCTCCGGCCGGCGCCACTCCCCCGCTTCCCCGGAGCGGGGCTCCGCCCGGCCCGCATCGGCCGCCGTCCCGCCCCGGGCCGCACGCCGGAGCGCGTTCGCCGCCAGGATTCCGGCGCTCGCCCGCGCCGCCTCGCCCCGGCCGTGGAGCGGGAGGAAGCCTCCGATACAGATCGTTCGACCCGCGGCGCCGTCGTATTCCCAGATGGTGGCGCGGTCCGCGTGGATCCGGAGCCTCGATCGCTCTACCGCCACCACGCGGCCGCGCGCCGGCCAGAGAGGGAGAACGTACGCCACGCGGGTGTGCTCCTCCCCCGCCGCGGGCTCCGAGGTGATCGCCGTCGGACCAAGGCGGTCGAACAGCGGGTGGGACCGGAAGGCTGCGTGGCCGCGGAGCGGGGGAAGGCCGTCGTCGTCCGGCCCCTCGGGCCATGGGCTCCGGCCCACCTCGTTCGGCGCGGCCGAATCGACTCCCGCCGCCGCCGGGAGCGTCGCGGCGCCGCCGGTGAGGAGAACGCCTCCGCCGAGGAGCGCGTCCGGAGCCGCCTTCCCGAGCGCCTCCAGCCGGACGGGCCGGACGCCGTGGATCCACACCACGTCCGCCTCCGCCGCGAGCGCCTCGTCGAGCGCCACTGCGCGGGCCTTCACGCCAGGCGCGGCGCCGAGCCACGCGGCGATCGCCTTCGCCTCGTCGTGGCCCGGCGCGTCCGTGGTGAAGACGACCCGCAGCGCGGCCTCCTCCCCGGTGCGGCTCACCCGCCGCCGGCGCCGCCCTCGTCCGCCGCGTCGAACGTGAGCGCGGCGGAGTTGATGCAGTACCGCAGCCCCGTCGGACGCGGGCCGTCGGGGAAGACGTGCCCCAGGTGTGCATCGCACCGGCTGCAGAGCGCCTCCGTACGCTGCATCCCGTGGCTGGTGTCCTCGTCCGTCTCCACCGCCTCCACCTCCACCGGCTCGTAGAAGCTCGGCCATCCGGACCCCGATTCGAACTTGGTGTCCGACGAGAAGAGCTCCTGCCCGCACCCCGCGCAGCGGTACGTCCCCGCCTGCTTGTTGTCCCAGAGCGCGCCCGAGAACGCCCGCTCCGTCCCCTTCTCCCGCGTCACGTGGTACTGCTCCGGCGTCAGTTCACGCCGCCACTCGTCCTCCGACTTCCGCACCTTCTCGCGATCCGCCATGTGGCCTCCTACCAGGTGTCGCCGCCGCCCGGCGGGGGCCAGGCCCCCAGCACGCGCCGCAGCAGAACGATCTGCCCGAGATGATAGCTGTTGTGCTGCGCCAGGATGGCCAGCCCTTCACCACGCCGGATCCCCTTCCAGTCCGCCAGCCGCGCGGCCAGGTCGCCCCCTGCCGCGTGCGCCTTCGCCGCGTCCAGGCCGCGGGTGAACCGCCCGACCGTGTCCGTCCACCGGTTCCGCCCCGGGTCCGGCCAGCCGTCCTCCGCGTGGGCGGGCAGCGGAGCCGGCCGCGCCTCGAGCCGGGCGAGGAAGAGGTCCTGCCAGAAGACGATGTGGAGCAGGACCTCGTGGCACGAGTACGGCCATCCCTCCTGTCGCGCCGCGGCGAGCTCTTCGTCGAGGTCCTCCAGCGATCCCACCGTCGATGCGTGGGCGCCGGTCCCGTCCAGCATCCGAACCAGTGCGTCCGCGTCCTCGCTCATGACTCTCCCTGTCTTGATACGTCCGCGACCAGGCCTATTGTGACGACCGGTGCTCGAGTGCACAACGGCGCCGAGTCTCTGCGCCGCGAGCCCCGAGGTGAGCACGATCTTCATGTCGACACTTCCTCCTTCGAGTGCACCGGCTCCGGCCGTGCCTCGCGGACGGCCAGCCCCGCCACCCCGTGGAGGAGGGCTCCGTAGAGCGACCAGTAGATCCCCCTCCGGATCATCGGCCGCTCGATGAGCGCGAGCGGCGTCTCCACGAAGAACCCGTACAGGAACAGCCCGGCTGGGGCCAGCAGCAGCGCCGATCCGAGGTACTGGACCAGCCGTCCGACGGGCGAGCCGGACGGGGTGACGTACGTCCCCAGGACCAGGTTCAGGAGCCCCGAAAAGAGGATGTAGATGTGGCTGGAGCGGTACAGCGCGCGGGGAGCATCGGGCATGCCCACCAGGTGATCGAGCCGGCGATCCATGAACTGTCCGGTACCGAGGAATGCCAGCAGGACGAAGACCCCGACGACCAGGTGGAGCCACTTCAGCTTCGACCAGTCACGCATGCTGTCCATTCCGGCGTCTTCGGAATCCGCCCAGGTCCTCGCGCGCCTTCACGTTCTCGAGCCCCCCAAACGCGAGGTCGTCGCCGACCCCGTGATCCAGCACCTGCAGCGTCACCGCGCGGTAGCGCTCCAGGTGCTCGAGGAGGCCGTCAGCTCGTCGGTGGCGGCGTCCGCGTCCATGGTTCCAGCCTCTGGTTCCACTCCGAGCGGAGCAGTCCCAGGAATACGGCGTCCTGGGGCTCACCCCCGAGCAGATACCGCTCGCGGAGGAACCCTTCCTCCGTGAATCCTACCTTCTTGAGGATCCTGATCGACGCTTCGTTCCGCGGATCCGCATCCGCTTCGAGCCGGTGCAGGTCCAGCTCCTCGAACGCGAACCGCACGATCCGCCTCACTGCCTCGATCCCGAATCCCCTGCCCCAGCAGCCGCGCCCGACGGCGAACCCCAGCTCGGCCCGCCGGTGCGTCCGGTCCCAGGACGCGAGCGTCGTCGTCCCCACGATGCGGTCGTCCTCCTTCGTCGCGATCCCCCACTGCAACAGGCTCCCGTCGGCGCGTCCGTCGTCGATCTCCGCGAGCAGCGCGTGCGCCGCGCCCATGTCGGGGAGCGGCTCACTGCTCCAGAACTTCATCACCTCGGGATCCGAAAAGATCTCGAACAGCCCGGGCACGTCCGGACCAGCGAGCTGCCGAAGTCGAAGCCGATCGGTCTCGAGCGGCGGGAGACCACGGCTGAAGTCCTGCGAAGTCGGCGTGCTCACCGCTCCGAGCCCCGGACCAGACCGCGCGGCATGTCGAACGCGAAGAGCCACCGCTCCATGAGCTCCACGGAAAGGGGGAGGAGCGTGGGCGCCGCGCGCGTCGTCACCCGGGCGTCTCGCCTGTCATCGACCCGTGACCCCGGTCACGATCACACCCTGAGCCTCCCTCGAACCACTCCCGGAGAGCGCGACCTCCGGATCCTTCGTAATCCCGTTCCGCATCGGCTCTCCTTCGTGGCTGTGGGGGCTGGGTCCGACGAGCGCGGCGAACGCCAGAATATGCGGCCGCCGTGTGCCGTGCTCAATGCAACGCTGCCGCCCCCAGCTCCATCACCACCCGCTGCGCTGCCGCACCCAGGTTCGTCGCGCCGCGGTTGTAGCTTCGCAGGATCACGACCCCGACCCGGGTAGCGGGATCGAAGACGAGGTACGACGTATAGCCGGCGGTCGTCCCGCTGTGGCCGGCCAGGAGGGTGCCGCCGATGCGGGTGAGCTGGAGCCCCAGGCCGTAGCCGGTGCGGTCGTCGCCCTGCAAGGCCGGGGCGGTGAGCATGGCGGCGCGCGCGTCGTCGTCGAGGAGCGTGTCCCCCAGGGCGCCGGAGAGGGCCATGACCAGCCGCGCCAGGTCGCCCACCGTCGAGTACAGCCCCTCGCTCGGGACCTTGTAGCCGCGCCCGCGGTGCTCGGCCCGGGGGACGCGGGGATCCGCGGTCCCATCCTCCAGATTGACGTACCCCGCGGCCAGACGGTGCCGCTCGCGACGCGGGACGGCGAAGAAGGAGCTGCGCATCCCGAGGGTCTCCAGCACCTCCCGGGCGACCAGCCCCTCGAAGCTCCGCCCGCCGGCGCGCTCCACCGCCAGCCCCAGGATCGCGTACCCGACGTTGGAGTACGTGTACGCGCTCCCGGGCGAGGAACGGAGCTCCGTCAGCGGGATGCTCGCCAGCGTCTTCCGCTTCCATCCGGCCCGGTGCCCCCGTGCCGCGAGCGAGGACGAGGGTTCCCGCTCGAGTCCGGCGGTGTGGCTGGCCAGGTCCCGGAGCGTGATCGGCCGGTCCGTCGTCTGGAGGCCGGCCAGGCTGACGATCTCCGGCACCCATACCGCGACTGGCTCATCCAGCTCGATCACGCCCTTTTCCGCCAGCCGCAGCGCCGTGGCCGCCGTCAGCACCTTCGTGATGGAGCCGACGCGGTACAGCGTCTCGACGGTGGCCGATCTCCCGTTCTCACGGTCCGCGAGGCCGAACGCACCAGCCCATGCGACGCTGTCGCCCACCACGAGCGCCGCGCCGAGCGATCCTGCCGAGTCCGCCGCCGCGTCGGCCGCGAGGCCCGCGACGAACTCCGCGATGACCGCGTCACGAAGATCGATCCCCGGCGGGGTCGCCCCGTCGACCGGGGTGCCGAGCTGGGCGGAAACCGGTGCGGTCGCGGCGGAGGACACGGCCAGTAGGGCCAGGGCGGCGTGCTTCAGCATGCAGGTGATACGCCGTGGAACGGAGGGGGTTCGCCGCCCGCGCCGCATGTCAGGACGACGGCCCCGGCGGCGGCATGTCCCGGAGCACCCGCTCCGCCAGGTCCACGACCCTGAGGATGCCCAGGTAGTTGATGTGCTCCTCACGATCCGACCGCCGGTGGTAGTCGGCGTGGGTGCCGGTATAGAAATGGATCGCGGGGATCCTCGCCTCACGGAAGCTCACGTGGTCCGATGACCCGCCGCCGCGCTGCAGATCGATCCGCAGGCTGTCGGTGTTCGCGCGCTCCACGGCGTCGCGCCACCACGTCGCGCTGCCGACGTTCCGCACCGTCAGCCGCCCGGTCCGCATCCGGCCCACCATGTCGAAGTTGAGCATGGCGGCCATCCGCTCCGCGGGGACCGGCGGGTCGCTCAGGAAATGGCGGGAGCCGAAGAGCCCCAGCTCCTCGGCGTCGAACGCCACGAACAGGACCGTCATCGGCGCGGGCCGGGCGGCCACGCGCCGCGCCAGCTCCAGCAGCGCGGCCGTCCCCGACGCGTTGTCGTCCGCGCCGGGCCGGAGCCCCGGCGTCGCCGGGTCGCGGGAGTACTGGCTCAGTCGGCCGATATGGTCGTAGTGAGCGCCGACCACGACGACGTGGCGCCGCAACGCTGGATCCCTCCCCTCCACCCGCGCCGCCACGTTCACGCCGGTCCCGCCGACCGCCCATTCCGGGAGCTGGAACGCGTCGCCCCAGCGCCCGGGCGGGCAGGGGTGGCGCGCCATGCACGGTTCAGCGAACACGGGGCGCGCCCCGGCCTCGTCGAACCGTCGCGCGATCCAGGCAGCGGCCGAGTCGCGTCCGGCGGACCCGATCTGCCGCCCTTCCCTCGCGGGGCTCGCCAGGTAGGCGAGGTCGCGCTGGATCTCCAGCGCCAGCGGCGGCGGTGGAGGGGGCGGCAGCGAGGCGCACCCGCCGGCCGCCAGCACTCCGCAGCAGAGCAGGGCCGTCCTCAGGTCGAGCATGTCCTCCCCAGGTTAGCACACACGGCCGGCGCCGGCTCTCCCCTGGACGCCGCGCCTTCCCCATATTGACCTCACAACGTCGAACGATCCCCGTCAACGGACACCCGATGCGTTCTGCCGCGTTCGTACTGGCCCTCGCCGCCGTCGGCATCGACCTCGCGCCGGCCTCGGCTCAGAGCGGCTTCACCATCGACCACGCCGTCGACATGGGCTCTGTCGGATCCCCGCGGATCAGCCCGGACGGTGGCCGCGTCCTCTTCACCCGTTCCGAGCTGGACTGGAAGGACAACGAGCGCGACTCCCGCCTCTGGATCGCGGGCGCGGACGGCAGCGACGCGCGCCCCTTCACCTCCGCGGAGGGGGACGGCTCGGCCGCCTGGTCGCCCGACGGGCGTTGGGTGGCCTTCCTCCGCTCCGCCCGGAGCGAGGAGGATGGCGGACCAGGGGGTGAAGGGCGGCAGATCTGGCTGATCCGGACGGACGGCGGCGAGGCCCGGCAGCTGACGCGCCACGCCTCCGCGGTCCGGCGTTACGAATGGACCCCCGACTCCCGTCGCCTGGTCTTCCTCGCCGAGGACACGGTCCCCAAGACCGTGCGCGACGCCCGCAAGGACGGCGACGACGCGGTGTTCGTCAACGAGGGGCCGAACGGCCAGACCCGCGGGAGCTACACCAACCTCTGGTGGGCCCCCGTCGACTTCGATGACGCCGACGCGCGTCCGGTCACCTCCGGCGACCGGCTGATCGGCGACTTCGCCGTATCGCCGGATGGCGGCCAGGTCGCGTTCACCTATCGGACCGAGAACCACCGCAACGATGGGCACCGCTCCGAGATCGCAGTCGTCCCGCTGGAGGGCGGCGAGATCCGGACCCTCACGTCCAACGAGGCGCCCGAGTCGGGGCTCCAGTGGACGCCCGACGGACGCGCGCTCCTGTTCACCGCCCCCTCGCTCGAGACCTGGGAGCTGGACCAGGGCAATCTCTACCTCATGTCCCTCGCCGATGGCGCCGTCCGCCAGCTCATCCCGGAATCGACGCTGGCGGTCCGGGGCGAGGCGTTCACCCCGGACGGCCGCTACCTCGACTTCGTCGCCCTCGATCGCACCGTCGCGTCCTTCTACCGCCTGGACCTGCGCAATGGACGCGTGCGGAAGATGAGCGACTGGGATGGGACCGTCTCCTCCCCATCCTGGTCCCGGGACCACGGCATGGTCGCGTTCACCCATTCGGACCCCACCTCCCCCGGCGAGGTCTTCACCGGCCGGTTCGAGGACGGGATCGTGCGGACCGCTATCACCGACGTTCACGCCGACATCCGGGCGCTCGCGCTCTCGAGGCCCGAGACCGTCACGTGGACCAGCGAGGACGGGACGCAGATCGAGGGGCTGCTCTACCGCCCCACCGCTCGCGCCGCGTCGCGGGGCGCGCTCATCCTCGAGATCCATGGAGGGCCCGCAGGCGTGTTCGCCCGCGGATTCGATGCCGATGCGCAGATCCTCGCAGCCCAGGGCTACGCGGTCCTCCAGCCCAACGTGCGGGGCTCCTCCGGGTACGGCGACGCGCTCCTGCGGGGCAACATGAACGACATCGGGGGCGGCGACTACCAGGACCTGATGACCGGCGTGGATGCGATGATCCAGCGGGGGATCGCCCATCCCGACTCCCTGGCCGTGAAGGGGTGGAGCTACGGTGGCATCCTGGGCGGCTGGACCATCACCCGCACCGACCGCTTCGGCGCCGCCTCCCTGGGCGCCATGGTCAGCGATTGGCCCAGCGAGTTCGGCGTAGGGTTCAACTTCGACGTGAGCCGCTGGTACCTCGGCGGCGATCCGTGGAGCAACTCGGAGCTGTGGCGCGAGCGGAGCGCCTACACGCACGCGGACCGGGTCAGGACGCCCACCATCCTCTTCCACGGCGACGAGGACTCGACCGACACCATGGGTCAGTCCATGAACTTCCACGTGGCCCTGCGCCACCACGGCGTCCCCACCCGCTTCATCCGCTTCCCGAGGGAGGGTCACGGAATCAGCGAGCCACGCCACCATCGCACCCGGCTGGTCGAGGAGCTCCGCTGGTTCGAGCGCTACGTACGCGGCAACGAGCACTGGACCGCCCCCGAGAGGCGCGGCCAGGCGAAGCCCGTCGCCTGAGCCGCGCCCTCCGCGCGGCGGGCCCGGAGGATCACCGCGTGATCACCTCGATCGCCCCCTGCGCGTGGCCGGTCCCGAACCGCTGCGTCGCCGAGCTGGCGCTGTAGTAGATGAGCCGCTCCACGTCGTTGGCCGCGACTCCGTCCAGCGGGTTCGGGCCGGCCGCACGGCCCGCCTCGATCTGGATCTGCCCGGACCGCGTTCCGTCGACGTAGACGACGATTCCTTCCTGCGCCGAGTTGTCCAACGTGGCCGAGCCGCGGACTCTGAGCCACTGCGGCCTCAGGCGCTGCACGATGTCCTGGGCCGTCGTCACCCCCGACGCCGCCTCGATTTCCGCGCGTGTGATCTCGTTCGCGCTCCCCCGCGGCGTGGAGCTCGCCGTCGCCCCACATCCGATGAGCCCCACCACCAGAACTGCCGTCAGCAGCTGTTTCACGTCCGATGCTCCAGCGTTTGCGTTCCCGTTGGCCCCGCTCGCCAGGAGAGGAACGTTACAACGGCTTCCGCCCTGACGGAAACGAGCGACCCTCTCCACCCATGCACGACGCGGGAGCCCCCGACCGGGAGCCCCCGCGAAACGCGCCTGGCTCGAGCAGCGAAGCCCGGCCCTGAACCGCCCGGAGAGGTACGACTCTACGTCCGCAGCGCGTCCGGGTTCACCCGGGCCTCGGCCAGCCGCGTCAGCCGCTTGTCCGTCTCGCCCTCCTCGTCCAGCGTGTTCTGGAGCACGCGAGCGGCGTTCTCGTTTCCGAGCATCCGCGCGTACGTCCGGGCGGTGCCGTAGCCGGCGATCTCGTAGTGCTCCACCCGCTGCGCGGCACCGATCATCGCCGCATCGCGAACCTCGTCATCATCCACATCCTTCATGGATTCCTCGCCCTCGGCGATGATGCCCCGGATCCCCTTGCATTTCACGCCACCCGGCTTCTCCCCCAGATCGTCCAGCACCTGCTCCAGCCGCCGCACGTGCTCCTCCGTCTGGCGCACGTGCTCCTGGAACGCGGTCTTCAGCTCATCGTGCGTCGCCTTCTTCGCCATCTTCGGCAGCGCCTTCAGGATCTGGTTCTCGGCATCGTGCAGGTCCTTGAGCTCGTGGATGAAGAGCTCCTTCATCGTGTCGATGTCCATACGAGTCCTCCGTTCGGTGGGTGAACGCAAAACGCCGCGGGCTGCGCCCCGCGGCGGGTACCCTCGCTCCGTGCAATCACCGTTCCTCCACTCACCGGCCCGCCGGAACGCAACCTGCGCGCATACGCCCCGACGACCGCGAACCGTTTCGAAGGATGCCATGCGACGTTATGTCCCCACCCTGCTCCTGATCCTCACGTCGGCGACTGCGGCCTGCGGCGGGGACGACCCCGGGCCGCCCGTCGAGCGCGATCTCCAGCAGATCGCGGACATGGACACCCTTACCGCCCTGGTGACCTTCAACTCCACCAGCTACTTCCTCTACCGCGGCGAGCCCATGGGGTTCGAGTACGACCTCCTCCGCGCTTTCGCCGAGGATGCCGGGCTGGAGCTGCGGACGGTGATCGCCCGCGATCGCGACCGGGTTCTCCACCGCCTCAACGACGGCGATGGCGACGTCGCCGCCGCACGCATCGTCCCCACCCGGCGCGACAGCCCCCACGTGGCCTATACGGAGCCGCTCTATCAGACCCGCGCCATGCTCGTCCAGCAGGGCGCGCCGCCCGAGAGCGCCGACCTCCCTCAGGCCGTCGACACCCTGCTCCCCGAGCCGGGCTCCGCCGCAGACGACGCTCCCGAGGCCGGCGACCCGGCTCCCCTCAACGTCCGGGCTCGCCTCCTCCAGCGTCCGTCCCAGCTCGCCGGACGCGAGGTCCACATGCCGGATCGCACCTTCTACGAAGACCGCCTGATCGAGCTCTCCGACAGCCTGGGCGAGGACATCCACGTCGTCGAGGTGGACAGCGCCAGCCACGAGCAGCTCATCCGCTCCGTCTCCCAGGGTCGCGTGCAGTTCACCGTTTCGCCCGAGAACCTCGCTCGCCTCAAGGAGAGCTACTTCTCCAACGTGGTCGTCACGCCGGTCCTCGGCCCCACTCACGACGTCACGCTCGCCGTCCGAAACAACGCCCCCGAGCTCAAGCGGGCTCTCGACTCCTACATCGAGCGGGCGCGGGAGACCGGCGAGCTCCAGGCCCTCTACGACAAGTACTTCCGCGATCGCGCCGGGATCGATGAGCGCATCGAGAGCGAATACCTCACGTCCGAAACCGGACGTCTCTCCGAGTACGACGACCTCCTGCGCCAGCACGCCCCCGCCATCGGTTGGGACTGGCGCCTCCTCGCCTCCCAGACCTTCCAGGAGTCCAAGTTCCAGCCCCGCGCCCGCTCCTGGGCCGGCGCCATGGGACTCCTCCAGCTCATGCCCGCCACCGCCCGCGAGGTCAACGTCGCCGACGCCTACGACCCCGAGCAGAACGTCGCCGGCGCCGTTCGCTACCTCGAGTGGCTCTCCGCACTGTGGGAGAACGAGATCGCCGACCCCGAGCAGCGGCTCCGCTTCATCCTCGCCTCCTACAACGCCGGCTTCGGCCACGTCTCCGATGCCCGCCGCCTCGCCGAAAAGAACGGCGACGACCCCGATCGATGGGACGACGTCGCCTACTGGCTTCTCCAGAAGTCGAAGAAGGACGTTTACACGGACCCCGTCGTCGAGTACGGCTTCTGCCGCGGACTCGAGCCCGTGACCTACGTCGCCCTCGTCCTCGAGCGCTATGCCCATTACCAGGAGTTCGTGGCTACCTGACGCCCGCGCCTCCTTTACCGGGCAAAGTACTTGACAGAGGAGGAGCGCAGCCGCTATCCTCCTCACCATGAACGCTCGACTGTCGAAATCCGCTGACCGGCCCGACCTCGCGCTGCACGAGCGCGCCGCCGAGAACCTGCGCTTCATCCGCGAGACCATGGAGCGGGCCACCTCCTTCACGGCCATCTCCGGCTCCGGGTACGTGCTGGTCGGCGTCACGGCGATCGGCGCGACATTGATCGCGGCGGCGCAGCCTACGCAGGAGCGGTGGTTCGCCGTGTGGCTGGCCGAGCTGCTCCTCGCGGGCGTGCTGTCGGTGGGGATGACGGCCCGGAAGGCGCGGTCCATGGGGGTGCCGCTTCGGTCTCACACCGGACGCAAGCTGATCCTGGCCTTCGCGCCCCCGATGGCGGTAGGCGCGGTGCTGACGGTGGCGATCTGGCTGGGCGGCAGCTACGGCCTGCTCCCGGGGATCTGGCTATCCCTGTACGGCGCCGGGGTGATGACGGGCGGCGCGTACTCCGTGCGGGCGATCCCCCTGATGGGGGCGGCGTTCATCCTGCTCGGTACGGTGGCGCTGCTGGTGCCGGTGACGGGGGAGGTGCTGCTGGGGCTGGGGCTCGGGGGTCTGCACATCATCTTCGGGGCGATCGTCTGGAGGCGGTACGGTGGGTAAGCCCCGGGCGCAGAACGAGGAGCCGGTGTCTGGGCTGACCGGCGTACCAGGGCTGGCGGACGCCTCCCCGGGAGACCTGGACCGCCTGGTCCACGAGCGGGTGAGGCTCGGGATCGTCAGTGCGCTGGCGGTGAACGAAACGCTGACGTTCAACGATCTCAAGGCGCTACTGGGAGTGACGGATGGCAACCTGAGCGCGCACGCGCGAAAGCTCGAGGATGCGGGGTACCTGGAATGCCTCAAGGGCTACCAGGGGCGGGTGCCACGGACCGAGTACCGGCTTACGCCGAACGGACGGGTGGCACTGGAAGGATACCTGTCGCACATGGAAGCGCTGATCCGGGCGGTGCGCGAATGATGAACCTGCAACCGCGTCGGCGCCATGGTGGCGCGCGTCGCACGGCCGTGACATGAGAGAAACCGAGACCGACCTCCACGTCGCCATCATCATGGATGGCAACGGCCGGTGGGCGAGGCGTCGCGGGATGCCCCGGGGAGTGGGGCACCGCGAGGGTGCGAAGGCCGTGCGCCGTGTGGTCGAGGCGTGCGCCGACCCCGTGTCGGGCGTCGGCCTGCTGACCCTGTACGCGTTTTCGTCGGACAACTGGAGCCGTCCCCGCGACGAGGTTCGCGGCGTGATGACGCTCTTCATGGAATACCTCCGCCGCGAGACCGAACGCCTCATCGACAACAATGTCCGTCTGGTCGTGGTGGGCCGGCGCGACCGCCTCTCGGCGCGTCTGGTCCGTGAGATCCGTAGGGCGGAGGAGGCCAGCGCGGCGAACGACGGACTCGTCCTGCGGCTGGCGGTCGACTACTCCGCCCGGGACGTCATCGTTCGAGCCGCCGCCATGGCCGCGCAGCAGGCGGCGGGCTGCGCGGACACGGACAGCGAGGCGGCTCCCTTCTGTCGGGAGACCTTCCGGAGCTGCATGGGTGCCGCCGAGGGCGGCGGCATGCCGGTCCGTGATGTCGACCTCCTGATCCGGACGGGCGGTGAGCAGCGGCTGAGCGATTTCCTTCTCTGGGAATGCGCGTACGCCGAGCTCTTCTTCTCGCCGACGTTGTGGCCGGATTTCGAGGAGACCGAGTTGAGGCGGGCCGTCCAGGAGTTCCGGGGCCGTGAGCGCCGCTTCGGCGGGGTCCTCGAGGAGGCCGTGTGAGCGGGCTCCACCGGCGCTGAAGGGGTCACGGAGCTGACCCTGCCGCCGTTGCGCCCCTCCCGCGCGACCGACAGCTTGCCGCCATGGCTCGCAACCAGCGCTGGCGGCAGATCCGCAAGTCCAACCGCACGTGGGGCTCGCCCGGGCTGCCCCTCCTCGCCGGCCTGCTGGGCGGCGCGCTCCTCGCCCTGACCGCTTCCGCCCTCGATTTCGGCGCCTCCTTCGCCTCCCTCTGGGCCGGTCTGTTCGGCTTCCTGGCTCTGGCGCTCCCCCTGGCCGCGCTCCAGCAGCTGGGCGACCGGATTACACGCGAGGCGCGGGCCCTCCACAACATCCGGCCGTTCACCGGCGACAGGCTCCTGGCCCACGACCCGTTCGCCATGGATGCGCTCTTCGCCGAGCAGCTCCTTTCCGCCGTGGACGAGGGGCCGGAGTCCATCGTCGAGCTGGGATCCGGGCACTCGACGCTCCTGATCGCCCGGCGGCTCGAGAGCCTGGGCCGTGGCCACGTGCTGGCCGTGGACCACCTCGGCGAGTACGCGCGGCGGACCCGGGAGTGGATCGCTCGTGAGGAGCTCGGGCATCGCGCGACGGTCGTCCACGCCCCGGTCGTCGAACGGGCCGTGGAGGGCAGGAACCTGCCGTGGTATTCCGGCGAGGCGTTCGAGGCCGCGCTGCCCGCCCGCATCGACCTCCTGATCGTGGACGGGCCGCCCGACCTGTTCGGTCCCGAGGCGCGCTGGCCGGCCGTCCCCCTGCTCCGGGACCGGCTGAGGCCCGGCGCCACGATCCTGATGGATGACGGGGATCGCCCCGCCGAGCGCCGCGCCGCGTTCGAATGGCGACGTCGCCTGAACGCCCGGATCCGATACCTCCCCGGTGGGAAGGGGGGCTGGCTCCTGCGCCTCCCCACGTGAGCGGCTACCGCACCGTCGTCTTCGACTGCGACTCCACCCTCTGCGGTCTGGAGGGGATAGAGGAGCTCGCCGCGGACCGCCGTCACGAGGTGACCGCCCTGACCGACGCCGCGATGCGCGGCGAGGTCCCGCTGGAGGAGGTGTACGGCCGCCGGCTGGACCTGATCAGGCCTTCTCGCCAGGCCGTCGACGACCTGGTGCCTCTCTATATCGACGCCCTCGTGGACGACGCGGCCGCAACGGTGGCCGCGCTCAGGACCGCGGGTGTCGCCATCCGCATCGTCTCCGGCGGGCTCCTCCCGGCCGTGCTCGGCCTCGCCCGCCACCTCGCTCTCCCCGACGACGCCGTCGCCGCCGTCCCCGTTCGATTCCACGAGGATGGCTCGTGGGCCGGCCACGACGCCCTCCACCCGGCCGCTCGCGCGGGCGGGAAGGCGGAGATCGTGCGCGCCTGGAGAGCCGCCCCCTCCCCCATACCCGGACCCGTGCTCCTCGTCGGGGACGGAGCCACCGATCTGGAGGCGCGCCATGAGGTGGACCTGTTCGTGGCATACGCCGGGGTGGTCGCAAGGCCCGCGGTCCTCAGCGTCGCGCCCGTCGTCCTCCGCTCGCGCTCGCTGGCGCCGCTGGTGCCGCTTGCGCTCGGCGACGAGGACCCCGACCATGAATCCGTTCGCGACGTATTTAGGAAGGGCACTGACCTGATCGCAGACGGCGCCTTCGAATGGCGCTGACGCAGGAATAGCACATGACCAGCTCGTTCGGCCGTTTCTTCCTCCCCGGGCCCACCGAGGTTCGCCGCGAAGTCCTCGAGGCCATGCTCGGACCCATGATCGGCCACCGCACCGTCGAGATGGAAGCGGTCATGGAGCGGATCCAGCCGGGCCTCCAGCAGGTGTTCCGCACCGGACGCCCCGTCTATGTCGCTCCCGCATCGGGGACCGGGATGATGGAGATGGGGATCCGGAGCGTCGCCCGGCGCCGCGTCCTCTCGCTCGTAAACGGCGCCTTCAGCGAGCGGTTCGCCCGCATCGCCGAGCTGTGCGGCGTGGAGCTGGTGCGCCTCGATGTCGGGTGGGGCGAGCCCCACACGCCGGAGCAGCTTGGCGACGCCATGGCGGGAGGCGACTTCGACACGGTGACCATCTGTCACTCGGAGACGTCGACCGGGGTCCTCAACCCGCTCGAGGCCCTCGCCCGGGTCGCCCACGAGTACGGCGCCATGGTGTGCGTTGACACGGTCAGCTCGATGGCCGGCGCGCGGGTGGAGACCGATGGCTGGGAGCTGGACTTCGTTGCCACGGGGTCGCAGAAGTCGTTCGCGCTGCCGCCGGGCCTGGCGTTCGGCGTCGCGCAGCCGGCCGTGCTGGAGCGCGCCGCGGCCAACGACCGGCGCGGCCTCTACTTCGACGTGCTGGAGTTCGAACGCAACCTGGAGAAGAGCCAGACGCCCAACACCCCGGCGGTGTCCCTCATGTACGCCGCGGCGGTGCAGATGGAGGCCATCGTTCGCGAAGGCGTGGAGAACCGCTGGGCCCGCCATGACGCCATGGCCGAGCGGACGTACGCGTGGGTCGCGGAGATGCGCGACCAGGGCTACGGCGTGGACATTCTGGCGCCGGAGGGCTACCGCTCACCGACCGTCACCTGCGTGACGGTCCCCGAAGGTGTCAGGGCCACGGACGTCTGTGCCGCGGTCCATGCCCGCGGATTCGTCATCGCACCCGGTTACGGAAAGGCGAAGGACGCCATGATCCGGATCGGCCACATGGGGGACCATACGGTGCAGGAGCTCGACGCGCTGCTCGACATCCTCTCCGATGTATTCGCGGAGGTTCTCGCGCCGCATGGCTGACCGGCTGCGCATCCTCCTGGCGGACAAGATCCCCGCCTCCGGTCTCGGGCCGCTCCAGGATGACCGCTTCGAGCTCATCGAGTCCACCGGCCTCGAGGGTGACGCCCTCGCCGATGCCCTGGCGGGCGTCGACGCCGTCATCATCCGCTCCAGCACCACCATCACGCGCGAGTCCCTGGCTCGCACCACGCGGCTGCGCGTCATTGGCCGGGCAGGCGTTGGTGTCGACAACATCGACGTGGCCGCCGCAACGGAGAAGGGGATCGCCGTCTTCAATGCGCCCTCCGGGAACACGATCTCGGCGGCGGAGCTCACGATGGCGCTCCTCCTCGCCGCGGTGAGGAAGGTCGGCGCCGCCGACCGCTCCATGCGGCGGGGCGAGTGGGACCGGAAGACCTTCAAGGGCTCGGAGGTCCACGGGAAGACGCTGGGTCTGGTGGGCGCCGGCCGGATCGGCGGAGAGGTCGCGCGACGGGCGAAGGCGTTCGGCATGCGCGTCATCGCCTACGACCCGTTTCTCCAGGAGGAGCGGGCGAAACAGCTGGGGGTGAAGACCGCCACGCTGGACGACCTGCTCCGCACCGCCGACATCGTGTCCCTCCACGTCCCCCTGACCGACGCGACCGCGAACCTCATCGGCGCCGAGCGCCTCGCGCTGCTCAAGCCCGGCGCCATCATCGTCAACGCGGCCAGAGGCGGCGTCCTCGACGAGGAGGCGCTCCTGAACGCGCTGAACGAGGGTCGCCTGGCCGGCGCGGCCCTGGACGTGTTCACCGACGAGCCGCTCCCCGCCGACCACCCCCTCCGCTCCGTGGACTCCGTCGTTCTCACTCCCCACCTCGGCGCGGCGACCGAGGAGGCCCAGCACAACGTCGCCTTCGAGGCCGCCGAGTCCGTCCGCGACGCGCTCCTCCACGAGGACTTCTCCCGCGCCGTGAATGCGCCCGCGGTGGGGAGCGAGCTGATGCGGCGACTGCGTCCGCTCCTGGAGCTCGCCACCCGTCTGGGTGAGCTCGGCCGGGCCCTCGCAGGAGCGGTCCAGGCCGTCGAGGTCCGCTACGCCGGCGAGACCGCCGAGGATGCGCTCCGCCCCATCGCCGCCGCCGCCCTCGTCGGCATGCTCACCGACATCGTCGGCCGCGGCGGTGTGAACCTCGTCAACTCGCTCCACCTGGCCGAGTCCCGCGGCATTCGAATCAGCCGTGTGCTCCTGCGCCCCCATGCGGATTACGCCGAGCACCTCGAGCTGCGGCTGGCCGGCGGCGGCATGGAGACCCGCGTGGCCGGCGCTCTCCGTGGCGACCACCCGCGCATCGTTCGGATCAACGCCTATCCGGTCGACATCCGCCCCTCCGGCGTCCTCGTGATCCTCCGCAACCGCGATGTCCCCGGCGTCATCGGCCGCGTCGGGACCTTGCTGGGCGAGGCCGGCGTGAACATCGCCGAGTACCACCAGGGCCGCCTCGAGGCCGGCGGGGAGGCGCTCGCGGCCATCGCCGTGGACGGCAAGCTGCCCCCCGAGCTGCTGGCCGCCCTCGGCCGGCTCCCCGATGTCCTCAGCGCCCGCCAGGTCCAGCTGGGCTGAGCCGCTACGGCACCGCCCAGATGTCCACCCGGTTCAGCGCGATGTACGGCACCGCCACCAGACGGCGACCGGCGTCGTAGCCGATGTCCGCGGGTCGGCCCCGCGTCCGGATGATGCGCCGCGCCGAGGCACCCTCCACCAGCCACAGGCTGGAGTCCGTCTGCGTCGCCAGCAGCATCCCCCCGTCCACCAGCTCGATCCCGTCGAATCGGCCTGCCGGCACTCTGATCACTGGGGCCATCAGGCCATCAGGGCTCAGCGCCCGGATCACATCTCCGTCGCCCCAGGGCGCCAGCAGGAACGCGCCCCGGTCGCCGTCCCAGGTGATCCCGTTCGGCGGCGCCGGAAGCGAGTCCACGACGACCTCGGGCCGCCCTCCCCCACCCGCCACCCGGTACACGCGACCGCCCGCGCCGGTATCCGTCACGTACAGCACGCCGTCCGGGGCCGCCGAAATGTCGTTGAGGAAGCCGGGCTCCAGCGCGCGGAAGTCGATGAACGCCAGGTGCCGGCCGTTCACGCGGTGAAAGCCGTGAACCCCGTCCACGTCGGCCACCCAGAGCGTATCGCCCTCGATGAACATGCCGCGCGGCATGTGCAGCGGCGCCGTCGCCGTGCCGACCATGAAGCGGAGGGGCTCCGCCTCACCCGCGGCCGTCACGCGGCTGATGAAGCCGTCCGCGTCTCGCGGGTCGTCGCCGCCCGCGCCGAAGTTCGCGACGAACCAGACGTCCTGGTCCGGGTCGTGGCGCACCGCCTCGGGGCCCGAGAACCCGGTCAGCGCCGCCACCGCGTCCGTCGTATCCAGCGGAGTGGCCGCCCTTGGATCTCCGCTCTCCGGTCCGTCTCCCGCGCCGCCAGCGCCCCCGCAACCCACGAGGACCGCCGCACACACCGCCACGCCTCCCCTCATCGCGATCTCCTCTCTCTGGTGAGTCCCGCCGGAGTAACGTACGAACCGGCCGCGCCGACACAATCCGGTCAGGGCGAGTTCTGCAGTTCCGCAGTTCTGTTGTTCTGTTGTTCTGTTGTTCTGTTGTTACAGGAACACGATCGGCTTTTGTGGGTTTCTATCCCCGGAATTCCATGGACGGGAGCTCGATGCCTGAACCGGCGATGGAACAGAGGGGTGGATCGCCGCCCCACGAGGCGCTGGAGCGCTTTGCCCGTGAGGCCCTCGCCGAGGACCTCGGGGAGGGGGATCTCACCACCGATCTCCTCGTCCCCGACGGCGCGCGCGCTCGCGCGACCATGGTCGCACGGGCCGCCGGTGTCGCGTGCGGGATCACGCTCGCGCGCGCGGTGTTCCTCAGCCTCGACCCATCCCTCGAGATCACGACCCACGCCGGCGATGGTGAGGCGGTGCCAGCGGGCGCGCCCCTCCTCGCGATCGAGGGGAGCGCGCGCTCGATCCTGAAGGCGGAGCGCGTCGCGCTGAACTTCGTCGGTCGCCTGAGCGGAATTGCCACCCTGACCCGCCGCTACGTCGACGCTGTCGAGGGCACCTCCGCGGCGATCCTCGATACCCGCAAGACCACTCCGGGCATCCGGGCCCTGGAGAAGTGGGCGGTCCGGTGCGGGGGCGGCAGGAATCACCGGTTCGGGCTCTATGACGGCTTCATGCTCAAGGACAACCATCGGGCCGCCCTGACCGCCGCGGGAGTGGAGCTGGCCCGGGCGGTGCATGAGGCGCGGGTCAGGCTCCCGGACGGAGTCGTCGTCACCATCGAGGTGGATTCCCTCGACCAGATCGCGGAGGCCCTCGAGGCGGGAGCCGACAGCATCCTCCTCGACAACATGACACCGCGGCAGCTCGCCGCTGCGGTCGACCGCATCGGCGGCCGCGCGCTCGCCGAGGCGTCCGGGGGCATTGCGCTGGCGACCGTCCGGGCGGTGGCAGAGAGCGGCGTCGACCTGATCTCCGTCGGTGCCCTGACCCATTCCGCGCCCGCGCTGGACGTGGCGCTGGACTTCGTGATGGACCACGCCGCCGCGGTGGCGGCCGCTGGAACGAGACAGGGGAGCTGAAGCAGCCATGGCGACACGGATGACGAGCACCGCCACGACCACCTCGGCCGAGGAGATGTACGACGCCCTCGCCGCCCGTCTCGGCGACGTGCTCCCTGACTTCGAGCTGCGTCACAAGGCCGAGATCGCCGCGGAGATCAACCGGCTCAAGGCCGAGCGCGGCGCCGTCATCCTCGGCCACAACTACATGGAGCCCGCGCTCTTCCATTCCGTGTGCGACTTCAAGGGCGACTCCCTCGAGCTCAGCCGCCTCGCCGCCACGGTCGCCGGGGACCCGATCGTGTTCTGCGGCGTCCGCTTCATGGCCGAGACGGCCAAGATCCTGAACCCCGGGAAGACCGTCCTCCTCCCGACTGCCAGGGGCGGCTGCTCCCTCGCCGAATCCATCACCGCCAGCGATGTCCGGCGCCTCAAGAAGCGATTCCCCGGCGTCCCCGTCGTCACCTACGTGAACACCTACGCCGACGTGAAGGCCGAGACGGACATCTGCTGCACGTCCGGCAACGCCGTGCAGGTCGTCGAGAGCCTGGACTCCGACCGGGTCATCTTCCTCCCGGACGAGTTCCTCGCGAAGAACGTCGCACGGGAGACCGGAAAGCGGGTCATCTTTCCGACAGTGAACGGGAACAGCTCCTCCGCCTCCGACGGTGGCGAGCTGCAGTACGAGATGGTGGGCTGGCGAGGCCGTTGCGAGGTCCACGAGCAGTTCACGCCGGAGGACATTGCCACGGTGCGCCGCCAGTTCCCGGATGTCATGGTCCTCGCCCACCCCGAATGCCCGCCCGAGGTCGTCGACGCCTCGGACTTCGCCGGCAGCACCAGCGCCATGGTGCGTGCCGTCCAGGAGTCCAGCGCCGAGCGCTACCTCCTGCTCACCGAGTGCAGCATGGCCGACAACATCGTCGCCGAGAACCCGGAGAAGGAGATGGTGAGGCTCTGCTCCGTCCGCTGCCCCCACATGAACGAGATCACCCTCGAGAACGTCCGCGACGCGCTCCTCCACGACCGCTGGCCCGTCGACGTGCCCGAGCCCAGCCGCACCCGCGCGCGTGCCTCCATTGAGCGGATGCTGGAGATCGGGTAGCGGAGGCGGCCGCCGCAGAAACCGCTCGCTTCGTGAGCGACTACTTCCTCCGCTTGTCGAAGAGCCAGCCGCGATGAATGGCCCTCGGCTCCTCGACGGTCACGAACGCCCCGGGATCCCACAACCTGACCTCTGCCATCACACGGGAGACCTGCGCCCGCTTCACCACGGTATACACCACCTCCACCGGCCCCTCGCGTCCCTGCCCGGAGAACTCCGTCACCCCGAACCCCTTCTCGCGCAGGGCGTCGGCCAGCTCGACGCCGCCGTGGGCGGAGATGATCCGCATGGTCGCCAGACCGAGGGCGAGCTTCTCCTCCACCCACAGCCCGACGACGTTTCCCGCGGCGAAGCCGCCCGCGTAGCCGACCACGTGGAGCGGGCTGTCCAGGAAGCGGATGGCCGTGCCGGCCGCGTACAGCCAGATGAGGACCTCGAAGAAGCCGATCAGCGGGACCAGCAGCTTCTGGTTCCGGACGGCGAGCAGCATGCGGGTCGTCGCGAGGGAGACGTCGACGATTCGAAGCAGGAATATGACGAGGGGGCCGAGCGGCCCGGCGAACACGGTCTCGAGCATGGCCTCACGATGCGAGTGGTGGACTGTGGGATAGCGGCGCGGCGCCGCCGGCGCAACGCCTGTTCCGGCGAGGAGCCTCCCCCCGGCGTCGCTTATGCCATACCTTCCGTGCGCACACCCGAGGACCGCCCGGCCCGGCCGACTCGCCTCCGTCTCTCCGGAGCGGCGCGGCGCGACCGGGGGAGCCGAACCTTTCCAAACCCATGAGGCCGAAGATCCGTATTCCGCGCCTGACGCGGCAGGACCTGGACCGGATGGGGCCGCTGGACACGTCACCGGCCTCGCCCAACGAGCTCGCGCTGGTCCTCACCGGCGGCGGCGCGCGAGGGGCGTACCAGGTCGGCCTGCTCCGCTGTCTCGGCCGGCGTTTCCCCGACCTGAACGTCCCGATCATCACCGGCGTTTCGGCCGGCGCCGTCAACGCCGCGCACCTCGCCTCCCACCACGGCAACTTTGGGCAGGCGGTGGAAGAGCTCACCGGCCTCTGGAGCGAGCTCACGCCCGAGCAGGTCTTCCGCGCCGATGTCAGCTCCCTCACCTGGAATGTGGCCCGCTGGGGGTTCCGGCTCCTTTCCGGTGGCCTGGTCCCGGCCCCGCAAGCCCGGGGGCTCGTGGACACCGCGCCGCTGCGTGCGTACCTCGAGGAGTCCATGGCGGCCATCGAGGGCGAGATCACCGGCATCGACTACAATCTCCGCCGCGGCACGCTCAAGGCCGTGGCCATCAGCACGACGAGCTATACCACGGGACAGAACGTGGTGTGGGTCCAGGGGCGCGACATCAAGCTGTGGGAGCGGGCCAACCGGAAGAGCGTCAAGACGGCCATCCGGGTCGATCACGTCATGGCGTCCGCGGCGCTCCCGCTGATGTTCCCGGCGGTCTGCATCGGTGACCAGTGGTATGGGGATGGGGGGATCCGACTGGCCGCTCCCCTCTCGCCCGCTCTGCATCTCGGGGCGCGACGCGTCCTCGCCGTCTCCACGCGCTTCGACCAGTCACGGGCCGAGGCCGACGAGTACGAGGTGGCGGGTTACCCGCCGCCGGCCCAGGTGATGGGCGTTCTCATGAATTCGGTCTTCCTCGACCTTCTGGACCAGGACGTGATGCGCCTGGAGCGCCTCAACCGCCTCCTGGACCGCCTGCCGCCGGACCAGCGCAACGGCATGAGTCCCGTCCGCTTCGTGGTCATGCGCCCATCACGGGACCTGTCCAAGCTGGCTGCGGAGTTCGAGCCGCGACTGCCCAGGGCGTTCCGCTTCATGACCGGCGGCCTCGGGGCCCGCGAGACCGGGAGCCCCGACCTGCTCGCCATGATGATGTTCCAGCCCGACTACCTCAGGGCCCTGATCGCTCTGGGTGAGGAGGACGCGGAGCAGCGCCTCGACGAGATCGTCGAGCTCCTGGATCTCGAGGCGGCGTCCGCACCCGCCGCCCCACCGGGCGAGGCCGGAGCGCGGGGTTCGGACGGCGGCCCCTCCGGCTTCAGAACCGACGCCCCAGCCGGATGAAGAAGCGCGGCTCCTGCTCGACGTCGCCGTTCAGAGGGAGCGCACCGTAGATCCCCACGTCTCCGATCAGGAACCCGATCCCCGCGTCGTACAGCATCCCCGTATCCCGGTCGCCGCCGAAGGCGGGCTCGTCGAAGCCCCAGCCGCGCCCTGCGTCGAAGAACACCACCCACGTCGGGCTCAGGTCGACCCGGACGTCATCCCACCAGTCATCATCATCCCAGTCTGGGTCCCCGATGCCGAAGTCGAGGGATAGCGTCCCGCGGTACTCCGCCTGGCCCAGCGCGAAGCGGTCGCAGCCGTACGCGGGGAAGAAGCGGCTGCCCTCGTGGCTCCCGGCCGCGCTGCGGGCACCGCAATCCACGAGGAAGGTATCGAAGC
Source organism: Gemmatimonadota bacterium (assembly GCA_019347975.1). GTDB lineage: Bacteria > Gemmatimonadota > Gemmatimonadetes > Longimicrobiales > RSA9 > JAHWKI01. Next base: position 4,522 of record JAHWKI010000002.1, on the reverse strand, counting down.
CGGGGAGCGTCCCCAGACCCCCCAGGGCGTGCTGGAACTGCGGCGGCAGCGCCTCGGATGACAGCGACCCGCCGCCTACGGCGCGCAGATTGAGCTGTGACCGGTACCCCACCGGTGTGTAGCGGCGGATATCGACCAGCGCGGTGGTGAAATCCAGGTTCATGGGCGTGGCGGAGACGACCGGCGGCACGGGCTGATCAATGAAGAGCGGCGCGCGGTGAGGCGTCACCGCGACCAGGTCGGGTCGTATCAGAGAGCCGCCGACCGGCCGCTCCACGGCGACCCGCGCGAACCAGCCCCGGGCGGGATCATCGTCGTCATCGCGCAGGTCCAGCGTCAGGCTGCCGCCCAGCGTCTGCACGTCGCCCTCCGCGACGATCGGCTGGAGCCGCCAGGGCTCTCCGCCATCGAACAGCGACCACGGATCGGCGGCGGCGAGCGCCCCGTGCTCCTCGCTACGGTACTCCACACGGGCGTCCAGCGCCCGGGTCGGCCGCACGCTCGCGAAGGCACTCCATCCGGTGCGGTCGAAATAGTCGCGGAAATCCACGCCGAACACGGCTGCGGCCAGCGACGCTTCCAGATCGTCCACCTGCCACCGGTCGAGCGGGTCCACCAGCGAGAACACGGAACCCCCGAAGCTGATCGCCCGGTTCCCCCCGAGGAACTGCTCCAGCGTCGCCTGGTAGCCCATGCGGTCCGTGTCCAGGTCGGCACCCGATTCGGACCGCCAGATCACCAGCGCCTCCACTCGGAGAGGGTTCGGCCCGGCCGTCTGGATGATGGGCCCGAACATCACCGGCAGCCCCTCCACACGGTTGTAGCTCGATCCCGCACGTAATGTCAGACGCGCGTACCCTCGGTCGCGCCACCGCTCCCGCCGCGCCTCCCACCAGTCATCGTCCCGGTCGCGGTCGTCATCCCGGTCCCGCTCGGTCTCACGCTCCGCGATCCGGACATCGGAGCGCCGGCGCGGCGTCATGGCGTACGACGTGATCGTCCCGGCAACGCGACCGCCGTCCGCCAGCCTCACCTGCCCTCCGACCACGGTGACGCTCCCGGTCACGGAGCCGCCCGGCTCGATGAACACGTCGCCGGCCACCATCGCCACGTCGCCCATGACCCGCCCCGCGATGCGGAGGGGCCCGCCGTACGCCGCGAGGTCGCCGCTGACGACCTCGAGACGCGGGATGGCGGTCTCGCCGTTCACGCGCCTCGCGTCACCGTCGTACATGCGGAGGAGCCGCCACTCCAGCTCGCGGGGAAGATTGGCGCTTCGGATTTCCTGCTCCTGGGCGAGGGCCGGGCCGGCCATCGCCACGAGGAGGAGTGCGGAGAGGAGTCTCATGGTCATACCCATTCGATCGAGCGAACGAAGGCCTCGCCGCTCCTACGATGCAACGCCGTCCGGGGTTTCGGCACGACGACGTTCGGCGTCGGCTAGGGCACCCGGAGCGCCCCGTGCGCGCGGAGGATCGCCAGCGTCTCTTCCAGCGGCAGGGCCTCCACCGTGCCGCGGGCGCCCGTGACCGTCGTGGCCCGGAACAGCGAGTTGTAGATGGCCTCCTCCGTAGCCTCGACCGCGGCCAGGAACACCGGCGAGAGCAGGTCGTTCGGCAGGTCCTCGACGGTGCGTGGGCCCTCCGTCACCCGACGCCGTACGGAGCCGGCGGTGGAGAAGGCGATCACATAATCCCCCGACCCGTTGCTCATGCTGGACCCCGTCCGGGCGAGTCCCGCCAGCGCGCGCTGCGCCACCCGCTCCAGGGTGCGGGAGGAGAGGGGCGCATCCGTAGCCACGACGATCATGATGCTGCCATCCCCGCCGTCCCGCTCCGGGACCGCCGCCTCGAGCGCCGACCGGAACGGATACCGGCCGAGCTCCACCCCCACGGGCGCGCCGGCGATGGTCAGGACACCACCGTAATTGGTCTGGACGAGAACGCCGACGGTCCAGCCGCCCAGCGACACCGGCAGGCGCCGGGACGACGTCCCGATCCCGCCCTTCCACCCGAACGCCACCGTTCCCGTCCCCGCGCCGACGCTGCCCTCGGCGACAGGTCCCGCCGTGGCGCCCTCCAGGGCGGCGATCACGTGCTCGGCCCGGATCGGGCGCGCGCGGATGTCGTTCAGGTAGCCGTCATTCGTCTCGCCCACCACCGGGTTGACGGACCGGACCTCCTCCATCCCGGGTCTCGCCAGCAGCCACCCGACCATGCCGTCCGCCGCCCGCCAGACACACAGCGTGCATGTCAGCAGGACCGGCGTCTCGAGCTCACCCAGCTCGCGCACCTGCGTTACGCCGAGCAGCTTGCCGAACCCGTTGCCGACCACGATGGCCGCGGGGACGCGCTCGCGGAACAGGTCTCCGCCGTGCGGGAGGATCGCCGTGACACCCGTGCGCACCGCGTCCCCTTCCATCACCGTAGTCTGCCCCACGCGGACGCCGGCGACGTCTGTGATGGCGTTCAGCGGCCCGAGAGGGAGGATGCCCACGCGCACGCCCGCGTCGCGCGCGCGAGGCCTTTCCGTCGTGGAGGGGACGGCCTGGGAATGGGCGCAACCGGCACCTGCCAGGAGCAGCAGCGCGGCCATGGCGGAGGGGGACGTTCGTCGGATAGGCATGGCCCAGGATAGGCGCGGCCGGGGCGGGCGGTCAACGTGTACCGGCAGAAGCCACTCTCGCTTGACCCCCGTATCGCACCCCTGTAACCTTCCCGGCTCCGAAGCCAGGGCTTCGGGGCCCGATCCGCTGGCAACCCGGACTATCGATGCGACAAGGTTTTCCCCGGATCACGCGCTGGCTTGCGCCAGGCGTAGTCCTGCTGCTGACCGCCTGCGCCGGCGAGCATCCCCAGACCGTGCTGCGGCCGATCACCGACTACGGCCGGATCCAGAGCGACCTCTGGGCCACGGTCACCTGGTGGACCGTGGGGATCATGCTGGTGGTCTTCGGCGCCCTGACATACATCCTGGTCCGCTACCGCGCGCGGCCGGGGGACCCGCCTCCGAAGCCGATCTACGGGAGCACGAGGCTGGAGATCGCGTGGACGATCGGTCCCGCGCTGATCATCCTCTTCATCGCCATCCCGACGATCCGCGCGATCTTCGAGACGCAGGCGGAGGATCCGGAAGGCGCGCTGGTCATCCAGGCCATCGGCCATCAGTGGTGGTGGGAATTCCGTTATCCGGAGCTCGGCGTCACCACCGCGAACCAGTTCTACATGCCCGAAGGCCGTCCGGTCTCCTTGCACCTGAGCTCGGCGGACGTGATCCACAGCTTCTGGGTTCCGCGCCTCGGTGGCAAGAAGGACGTAAACCCGGTGGTCCGGACGCCCGAGGGTGTCAGGCCTCTCCACCTTAATCGGATCGTCCTGCAGGCCGATTCCACGGGCGACTACAAGGGCCAGTGCGCCGAATACTGCGGGACCGCCCACGCGATCATGTATATGCTGGCACGGGTCGTCGACGAGGCGGAGTTCCAGCGCTGGATCGAGGACATCCGGACTCCGATGGAGCCCGCGGGCGATCTGGCGGCCCAGGGGCGGGAGATCTTCCAGCGCAGCACCTGTATCGCGTGCCATACGATCGAGGGGACCTCTGCCCGGGGGCAGCTCGGCCCGAACCTGACGCTCTTCGGGGACCGGTTCAGTATCGCCGCCGGGCTCATGGCGAACAACGAGGAGAACCTCACGGAGTGGATCCTCCACGCACCCGAGCTCAAGAAGGGCGCCCTGATGCCCGGCGCCCGCGTCGGCGGCGGCGGCATGCCGCCCACGGGGCTGTCCCGGGAAGATGCTCGCGCCATCGCCGCGTACCTGAGCGATCTCCGGCGCCCTCTGCTCGGCGCCCGACCCGCGGGGAGCGCCGCGGCTCCGCCGAGCACGGCACCCGACACCATGGTCGGCACGACGGATACCACGGGTATCGCCGCCGACACCGCGAGCGCCGCCGCGGACACCGCGCGTCAACAACCACAGCTCTGAGATCCAGATAGAATCGATGGCCACAGCCGAAGCGCACGCGTCTGTCACGCCGACCAGGAAGACCGGTCTCAGGGACTGGTTGACGACGATCGACCACAAGAAGATCGGCATCCTGTACGCCGTGACCGCGCTGGTCTTCCTCGTTCTGGGTGGCCTGGAGGCGCTGATCATCCGGTGGCAGCTGGCGCTGCCGGAGGCGAGCGTGATCTCGCCGGAGCTGTACAACCAGCTCTTCACCATGCACGGCGTCACCATGGTATTCCTGGTCGGGATGCCCATCGCCGTGGCGTTCTTCAACTACATCGTGCCGCTCCAGATCGGCGCCCGGGACGTGGCGTTCCCGCGGCTGAACGCCTTCTCCTACTGGGTGTTCCTGCTGGGCGGCCTTTTCATGTACTCCAGCTTCCTGATCGGCGCGGCACCGGACGGCGGGTGGTTCGGTTACGCCAACCTGAGCTCCGAGCAGTACTCGCCCGGGCCGAACATGGACTTCTACTCCCTGGGGCTTCAGATCCTGGGCATCGCATCCATCGCCG
>JAHWKI010000317.1 GCA_019347975.1 Gemmatimonadota bacterium | reverse complement strand
TCCCGCTGCCGATGATCACGCCGACCCGATCCGGGTGCGCCGGGGCGAGGTCCGGGCCGAGGCCCGAGTCTTCGACGGCCTGCTGGGCGACGGCGATGGCGAACTGCGCGAAGCGGTCGGCGCGGCGGGCTTCCTTCCGATCCATGTACTCCTCCGGATCGAACCCCTTCACCTCGCACGCGAACCGGGTGGAAAACGCCTGGTTCGCGTCGAACCGGGTGATGGGAGCCGCGCCGCTGGTGCCGTCCAGCAGCGCCCGCCACGTGCTCTCGACGTCGTTCCCCACGGGCGTCATCAGCCCGAGGCCGGTGACCACCACCCGCTGACCCTGGTCCGTACGCGTGTCCATCGGTCCGGCGGCGGAGCTAGTCCGCCTGGTGGTTCTGGATGTACTTCACCGCATCCCCGACCGTCTGGAGCTGCTCGGCCTCCTCGTCGGGGATCTCCATCCCGAACTCCTCCTCGAACGCCATCACCAGCTCCACGGTGTCGAGCGAGTCCGCGCCGAGATCCTCCACGAACGACGCCTGCGACGTCACCTTCTCCGCCTCGACGCCCAGCTCGTTCACGATGATCTCCTTGACCCTCGCCTCGATGTTGTCGGCCATCCTGTTCCTCTCGGTTGGTGTTGCGTGCCTGCTAAACGACCATTCCCCCGTCGACCACGATCACCTGGCCGGTGATGTAGGACGCGTCCGCCCCCGCCAGGAACCGGACCACGCCGGCCACGTCTTCCGCCGCGCCGAGCCGACCGAGCGCGATCTGTTCCTGCAGCGACTCCCGTGCCGCGTCCGTCAGCTCCGACGTCATGTCGGTCTCGATGAACCCGGGCGCCACGGCGTTGCACAGAACGTTGCGGGACGCCAGCTCCTTCGCCACCGACTTCGTCAGCCCCACCAGGCCGGCCTTCGACGCTGCGTAGTTTACCTGTCCACGGTTCCCGGTCAAGCCGACGATGCTCGTGATGTTGATGATCCGCCCCGCCCGCCGCTTCATCATCCCGCGGGCCGCCGCCCGAACCATGAGGAATGCGCCCTTGAGATTGGTGTCCAGGACCTGGTCCCAGTCATCGTCTCCCAACCGGACCATGATGTTGTCCCGCGTGATGCCGGCGTTGTTCACCAGGATGTCCAGCGAGCCGAGGTCTCCTTCCACCCGCTTGATCAGCGCGTCCACCGCCGCGGCGTCCGTCACGTCGCAGGAGACGCCGAGGTGTCCGGCGCCCGGCAGCCCGGCCGCCGCGCCCTCCGCCCCTTCGGCGGAGCGGGCCGTGATCACGACGCGGGCGCCGTCCGCTGCGAGGCGCTCGGCGATGGCGCGGCCGATGCCCCGGCTCGCACCGGTGACGATGGCCACCTTCCCTTCCAGGGTGCGATCGGTCACGCGGCTACTCCCCGGAACGACTCCACCTGGTCCGCGGTGCCGAGGCTCTCCACTCCGGCTTCACGGTCGATCCGCTTCATCAGCCCCGCCAGCACGGCGCCCGGGCCGATCTCCAGGAAGCGGGTCACGCCGTGCCCGCGCATGGTACGCATGGAGGCGACCCAGCGCACGGGCGAAGTGAGCTGACGGACCAGCAGGTCCCGGGCCTCGACCGCCCCGGTCACCGGCTCCGCGCTGACGTTCGAGACCACCGGAAAGGCAGGGTCGACCAGCTCCACCGCGTGCAGGTGAGCCTGGAGACCGTCCTCGGCCACCGCCATCAGCGGCGAATGGAACGCCCCGGAAACGTTCAGGGGAACCGCCCGCCTGGCGCCCGCCTCCTTCGCCAGCTCCATCGCCGCCTCGACCGCGGGCTCGTCCCCGCTGATCACGATCTGCCCCGGGGCGTTGAAGTTCGCGGGGACGCACGCGCCGCCCGTCGCCTGCGCCGCCTCCCTGCACACCCGCTCCAGCGCCTCGTCCTCCAGCCCCAGCACCGCGGCCATCGCGCCGGGCCGCTCCTGGCCGCTCCTGAACATGAGCTCCCCCCGGCGCCGGACGGCCCGGACGGCGTCCTCGAAGTCGAGGCTTCCGGCGGAGACGTAGGCGGAGAACTCGCCGAGGGAGTGACCGGCGGCCATGGAGACCGCGGGGAGCCGGTCCCGGAGCGCTTCCAGGACGGCGACGGAGTGGGCCAGGATCGCGGGCTGGGCGTTGTGGGTGGCCGTGAGCTCGTCCTCCGGACCCTCCCACATGATCCGCGTCAGCGCGACGCCCAGCGCCGAATCGGCGCGCTCGAAGACGCTGGCGGCGGCCGGAAACCGCTCCGCGAGATCCCGTCCCATCCCGACGAACTGCGAGCCCTGCCCCGGGAAGAGGAGCCCTACCACCGCACCACCGCCGAGGCCCAGGTGAACCCGGCGCCGAAAGCGGCCATCAGGACGTTCGACCCGGGCCCGATCAGCCCCTGCTCCAGCGCTTCATCGAGAGCCACGGGGATGGTGGCCGAGCTCATGTTCCCGAAGCGGTCCACGTTCACGTAGACCTTCTCCATGGGAACGTTCGCGTAGCGCGCGGTCGACTCGATGATTCGAATGTTGGCCTGATGCGGGATGAACAGGTCGATATCATCCCCCGTCAGCCCCGCGCGCAGCAGCGCCTGGTCCGCGGATTCGGCCATCGACCGCACGGCGGCCTTGAAGACCTCCCGGCCCGCCATCTTCACCAGGTGATTGCGCTCGTCGAGGACCGCGATGTCCATGGGCATGCGGGCCCCGCCGCCCGGCCGCCAGAGCAGCTCGGCCAGCGTCCCATCCGAGCGCATGAAGCTCGAGACCAGACCGCGCCCGTTCTCCGCCCGCTTGACGATCGCGGCACCCGCACCGTCCCCGAAGAGCACGGCCGTGGCCCGGTCTCCCCAGTCCACGATCGAGCTCATCTTCTCGCTGGCAACCACCAGCGCGATCTCCGCGCGCCCGGCGGCGATGTGCCCCTCCGCGACGGAGAGGGCGTAGAGGAACCCCGAGCAGGCGGCGGCAATGTCGTAGGCGGCGGCGTTGGTGGCGCCGAGCAGCGCCTGCATGTCGCACGCGG
>JAHWKI010000103.1:7902-12256 GCA_019347975.1 Gemmatimonadota bacterium | reverse complement strand
TGTAGTACTGGTCGTCGCCCTCGTAGATGCAGTCGACCGGGCACACCTCGACGCAACTGGCGTCCTTGGTGCCGATGCAGGGCTCCGTGATCACATATGGCATTCAGAATCTCCACGTTCTCCGGTGTGGGGAGCGAATAGTGCAAGAGCCGTCCCATGCTTGCAAGGGCGGGGGCCGCGCGTCCGGGAGCGCTCATCCCGGCCGCAGAAATCGGTCCCGGAAGCTCCGGCACCACCATGCGAGGCGACGTCCGAGGACGGGGTGAGAGCGGGCAGCGGCGGGAGCGTAGGACGCGCAGGTGACCGCGTGATAGCCGGGCCATTCCGATCGCGGGCGCAAGTGCAGGTGGCGAGCGTGGTCCAGCCGCTCCGCCACCGCGATCAGCCGGACGTCGGGACCGGCCACGATCAGGCTCTCCAGCACCCGCTCATCCTCCTCTGGATCGGGTACGGCCGCCACCAGGCCCCGGACCTGCTCGCCGAGCCGGTCCACCTCATCGGCATCCGGGCGCAGACCCGGGTGACGGGTCTCGGTGAGGATGGCGGCGGCGAGGGTCGCTGGCTCCCCCACCCCCGCGTCTTCCATGAGGATGAGAGCCGTGCGGGCGGGGTGCAGGTACTCGGGGCCGTGGTCATCCAGGCCGCCGCTCAGGCGCGGGCGCATGGCCGCCACGAACGCCGCGGAGATGATGGCGCGGCCGGGCGCGTCGATCCCCAGCCGCTCCGCGGTATCCACGAGGCGCGCGGCCATGGCGCCCGCCCGGCCTTCCATCAAGCCCGCGGCTGCCACGGCGTCTCCGGGCGCTTGGCGCGGTGGTTGGCCAGACGGGCGAGGTCGAAGAGCAGATCGGAGAGCCGGTTCAGATAGACGATGATCGTCGCCTCGACCGGCTCCTCACCGGCCAGCGCGACGACCGCCCGCTCGGCGCGACGGCAGACGGTTCGTGCGAGGTGCAGCGCGGCGCCCGCCTCGTCTCCGCCCGGGAGGATGAAGGAGCGGAGCGGCTCCATCTCCTCCTCCGCGCTGTCGATCCACCGCTCGAACTCGGTGACCCGCTCCTCCGGCAGCGGAGGGAGGTGTCCGCGGGAGCGGGCGTCCGGCGGGGTGGCCAGGTGCGCTCCGAGGGTGAACAGATCCGCCTGGATGACGCGCAGCCGATCGCGCACGATCGGATCGGCGGCCTTGACGAGAACCCAGCCGAGGACGGCGTTCAGCTCGTCCACCTCGCCGTACGCCGCCACCCGCGCCCCGGCCTTGGAGACGCGGCCGCCGCCGAAAAGGCCGGTCTCCCCGGCGTCGCCGGTTCGTGTATAGATGCGGGACATGTCTGGAACCTAGTCCTGAGGCGGCCGGGCCGGCCAGCGCGGGATCAGGCGACGGCCGGCTCCAGCAGCTCGATGGTGGCCGCATCCGCGTCGAAGCGCGCCCGGACGCCGAGCGGGAGGGTCCAGTTCTCACGGCCGTGGCCGAACGGGAGGCCGAGCGCGGTGGGGACGCCGAGCGGAGCGACGAGATCGTGGAGGATCTCCTCCAGGCATCCCTCGTCGGCGGCCTCCGACCTGAGGATGGGATCCTCCATGGCGGTGAACTCACCGAAGATGAGCCCGGCGAGGCCGTCCAGGAGCCCGGCCAGCCGGAGCTGCATCAGCATCCGGTCGATCCGGTAGAGCGGCTCGGAAACATCCTCGATGAAGAGCAGCGCGCCCTCCGTGGCGGGCTGATAGGGAGTCCCGCACGTGGCCGCCAGCAGCGCGAGGTTTCCGCCGATGAGCGGGCCCTCGGCGCGGCCGGACACCAGCGTCAGCGGCGGCGATTGCACTTCGACGCCGGTGGGAAGGAGCCCCGCCGGCTCGGCGCGCTGGAGAACGGTCCGGAAGGCGGCGGCCGTCGCAGCCGGGAAATGGGGGTGGCCGGCGTGCGGCCCGTGGAAGGAGACCAGGCCGAGCCGGTAGAGCGCGAGCTCGATCGCCGTGTTGTCGCTGAAGCCGATGAACGCTCGCGGCCGGGCGACCAGCGGGGCGAGGTCCACGTGCTGCAGCGTGCGGAGCGTGCCGTAGCCGCCGCGGATCGCCCATATCGCCGAGACGTCGCCGGCGATGGCGGCGGCGAGGTCACCGGCGCGCTCGGCGTCGGTGCCGGCGAGGTAGCCGGCACGGGCGCGGATCGCCCGGCCGGGAACGGGCTCCAGCTCGAGCTCCCTGCACCGGTCCATGGCCCGATCGATTCGGACGTCGTCGACGGGGCCGGCAGGGCACACCAGGGCGACGCGGTCGCCGGATCGGAGAGCGGGGGGCCGGATCACGGGGCGAAGCTCGCAGGCATCGGGCCCGCGCGCCAGTCTCAGAACAGGGCATCTACATACAGGTCGAGCCGCCAGCCGATCTCGGGCTGGACGGCCCGCGCGAGATCGAAGCGGAGGAGCCCATCGAGGAAGCTCGCGCCCGCACCGACCGAGAGCAGCGCGTCCGCGCGGTCGAGCGTGCGCGCGTCCCCGGCCCACCCGGCGTCGGAGAACAGCGCGAGGCGGGCCGCTGGGAAGGAGCTGCCGGCTTCGAGACGAGCCCGGGCGTAGTCCGGTCCCGCGGCGGCGGCGCCGCCGAAGCCACGCACGGTGCGCGGGCCGCCGATGTACCAGAACGACTGCCGCGGTGAGCCGGGGCGTCCCTGCCGGTCCGGGCTCAGCGTGGTCCCGCCCGCGACCTCGACGGCCCCGAGCAGCGGTCCCGGGAGCGGGAACCCCGCGCTCGCGGTGAGCCCGGGCCGCAGGAACGTGTAGTCGCCGGTCTCCGCGGCTGCCTCCAGACGCAGCCCCCAGCGCAGCCCCGCCGGGTCGAGGCCCCAGCTTCGCGCCACCCCCGCGGCGAGCCCGACCTGGGTGGCCGGATCGGCGTCGATGTTCCCGGGAAAGCGCCACCCCGGGTCCATCAGACGACGGGCGCTGAAGTCCGCCCGCCGATCGACGTCCTTCTGTCGCTCGGCGTAGAGACGGGCATCGTAGTAGGCGCGCTCACCGGGCGCCGGTGTCACGCGGAGCTCCGCTCCGGAAGCGCTGAAGTAGCTGCCGTCATCGCGCCCGAGCAGGATCGCGTTCAGAGAGCTGCCGAGGTCGAACGGGCGCACCCCCGGGTCGGCGGCGGCGAGGCGGTGGTACGCGGCTGCCCGCCAGACGCGCCGCAGGGTCGGGACCTCGACCCCGAGCTCGCCTCTCGGCTCCAGGTCCGCCGTGCCCAGCCGGCCGGTCAGGTCGACCCGCGCCCGGCCGAAGTCCACGTCCATGCGGGCTCCCGCGGACAACCCTTCCACCCGGTTGTAGCGCAGGAGCCCTCGCCCGAGCTGCCAGGGCCAGGCGAAGCGGGGCCGCTCCGTCTGCCACGGCAGGGAGGGAAGCGCACCGAGGCTCCGCGCCAGCTCCCGCAATTGTTCTTCGGTGACCAGCCCGCCGGAGTCGTAGATGGAAGGAGGGAGGAGCGGGCTGTCCAGCAGAGTGGTCGAGTCCGGCACGACGACGGTCACCCCGTGCTCGAACGGTCGTGCCCGCGCCGTGGGGTCGCCGGCCAGCTGCCGGATCACCGGGGGGAGCTCCGGCAGCCCGTGCCGGTCGGCTTCCACCACGTAGTCCGAATACGCGATCTCGAAGCTGACCGGGAACCGGGCCGGGCCCGTCTGCAGGGAGGCGTCCAGGATGACGTGTCGCGGCATCCACCAGCGCATCTCCCAGAGAGCGTACTCCACGCTCATGTAGCGGACGTCCAGCTTCACCGGCTTGAAGAGGTCCGGAACCTCGTCGGCGTCGTCCTCCTCGTCAGGGTCGATCCGCGCCAGGTCCCGCTCCAGATCGAATTCACGGGACGGGCGATAGACCGCCCGCACGATCCCGTGGGTCTCTTCGTCGATCCAGAAGGAGCCGGTGACGTACCTGATGTCGCGCTCCCGCGGCGTGACGCGCAGCTCGATCAGCCGTACGGTCCGTCCATTGGGGAGGCGGATCTCGGCCCGGTCGCCGATGGCGTAGGTGTACACGGCCTCCCCGCCCTCCAGGAGGGGGTGCCAGGCGAGCCCGCCCCCGGTCGGCGACATGACGAGCTGATCTGCGCCAGGGCGCGGGACCATCTCGAGGGCGAACTCCTCCAGGTCCCCGGGGATGCGGACTCCGGGGATCGCCAGCGGCATCGCCGCACGGGCGCCCACCACTTCAACGATCCCCGGGCCGTCCCGCCGCCAGTCGATGTGAGCCGCGGTCTCGCGGCGGTAGACGATGCGGTCCCGTCGGAACGCCCGAACGCCGACGGACAGTCGCTGGCGCATGGTGGTGGTGTAGCGGAATACGGACGCGTCGATCATCCCCCTGTGCTC
>JAHWKI010000103.1:0-7802 GCA_019347975.1 Gemmatimonadota bacterium | reverse complement strand
GGTTCGCATGGGACCTATCTTGACGCGGGACCCCTCGGAACGAGCGATTCGATGGCGGACGATCAGACACGTGCGGAGATCAATCGGCTCTACTGGGGCTCCGACGCCTCGGTCGGGGAGATCGCAGACCGGCTGGGCGTCTCCCGCCGAGCCCTTTACGACAGCATCGATCCCACTCCTGCCGGCGAGCCGTGCCGCGACTGCGGGAGCGAACTGCAGTTCCGCAATCGAACCGCGGCGGAGCGGCGGGAGGCGTCGTGCGCGGAGTGCGGCCGGGAAGAGCGGCTGACCGGGAGCACGCTCTCACCCGCAGCGGAAGACCTCGAAGATCCGCAGGTGGAGCAGATGGCGAGAGGCGCACGGCTGTCCCCGGTGCGCACGCGCGAGGTGCCCCCGATGGTCAGTGCTCCGGCGATCGGGGGGGCGCTCCTCGCCGGGCTCGCGGCGGGCGCCCTGATCGCCTACGCGGTTCGACGGCGTTGAGTCAGTCCTCGTCGCTGCCGTAGCCCGGGCGCGGCTCCGGCGTATTCTCCCGGATCACCTCATGCTTGCCCTCGCGGATCTTCTCGATCTTCTCACGGTAGCCGGTGTCCTCGCCCTCATGCTGACGCTGCTTGGAGCCGCCGGTGGTCGCGTGCTCCTCGCTGGCAGACTTCCCCTCCTCGCGCGCTTCCCGAGCCTTCTTCCGCCGCTGCTCCTCGTTCCCTTCCATCTTCTTGCCGCCCATGCCTTCGTCTCCGGATCCGGGGTCGTATTCGGGACGTTCATGACGTGCAAGCCGCGATCCAGCCGATGACCTGGGGCGAGCTGCCGCCACGGGTGACCATGCCTGTTCCCGGGCCCCGCTCGCGCGACCTCGGGTCCCGGCTCTCACGCGTGGAGTGCCGCACCATCACGCGGATCGGAGAGACGGGACCCATCTTCTGGTCCGAAGCGGCGGGCGCCAACGTCCGCGATGCGGACGGCAATGTGTACGTCGATTTCACCGCCGGCTTCGGGGTGTCCGCCGCGGGGCACGCCGCGCCGGCCGTGACGGCGGCGATCGCGGCACAGGCCTCGAAGCTCATGCATGCCCTCGGCGACGTGCATCCGGCGGACATCAAGGTGCTGCTGCTGGAGCGGCTCGCTGAGCTCGCGCCGGGAGACCTCTCGGTCTCGATCCTGTCGGCCAACGGGAGCGACGCGGTGGAGTCCGCCTGGAAGACGGCCACGATGGCGACGGGGCGTTCCGGCGTGGTGGCGTTCCGGGGAGGGTACCACGGCCTGGGCTTCGGTGCCCTGGCCCTGACGGCCGATCGCCGATTCAGAGAGCCCTTCACGCGGCAGCTCTACCAGGGGATCCGGTTCGCCTCCTTCCCGGATGCAGCCGACGAGGGGGGCGCGGCCGCGTCGCTGGAGGAAGTGCGACGACATGTGCTCGAGGCCAGAAACGGGGCGGACGCCGTCGGCGCTGTCCTGGTCGAGCCGATCCAGGGCCGGGGCGGGATCGTGGTGCCTCCTCCGGATTTCCTGCCGGGGCTGCGACGACTGTGCACCGAGCTCGACACGCTGCTGGTGCTCGATGAGGTCTACACCGGCTTCGGAAGGACGGGCCGGTGGTTCGCCTGCGAGCACTGGGACGTGGCTCCCGACCTTCTGGTGGTCGGCAAGTCTCTGGGAGGGGGGCTGCCTCTCAGCGCGGTCATCGGTACGCCCGCCGTCATGGCCGGCTGGCCAGCGTCCGAAGGCGAGGCGATCCACACCAGTACCTTTCTCGGCAATCCGGTCGCGTGCGCGGCGGCGCTGGCACACCTGCGATCGATCGAGGAGGCGGGCCTGGTCTCACGGGCGGAGCATCTGGGGCGCGAGCTGCGGGAGCGGCTGGACGGCATGGCCGGGCGGCGGGGTGTCGCCGGCGCCCGGGGTCTCGGGCTGATGCAGGCGCTGGTTCTGGAAGGAGAGGGCGCGGCCGAGAGGTCGCTGGCGGTGGCGGAGGCGGCGCTGCGCCGTGGCGTGATCGTCCTGACGGAGGGGCCGGCTCTCGCCATCACCCCCCCGCTGACGATCACCGGGTCGCAGCTGGACGCCGGCCTCGGGGTGATCGAGGCGGCCCTCGCCTCCGTCTGATCAGCGGGCGGCGTCGATCTGGCGGGCCAGGTCCAGGTCCTTCCGGGTGAGGCCGCCCTGGCTGTGGGTGGAGAGGGCGCAGCCGACGCGGTCGTAGCGGATGTCGATATCGGGGTGGTGGTCGGCGCGCTCGGCCAGCCCGGCGATCCGATTCACGAACGCGATGGCCTCGGCGAAGGAGTCGAGGGTGTACGTCTTGCGGATCACATCGCCCTCCCGGGTCCATCCTTCCAGGGCATCCAGTCCGGCCCGGATCTCGGCGTCATCAAGCAGTGCCACTGGTGTCTCCGGGTGGCGGGTCAGTGAGTGCGTGGACCGCCAACGTGCGGTTCGGCACGTCCGCGGGCAACCCCGTCTGGCCCGTATCCCCTTGTAACGTTGCCTTTTCGAATGCCCCCGGCCACCTTTCGAGGCGTATCGTGGGAGTACTTCTCATTACCGGTGCGACGGGGTTCGTCGGCTCGCAGCTGATCGAGGCCGTCGCGCGGAACGGCTTGCGCGCCCGCGCTCTGGTCCGGAAGACGAGCGACCTGGCGCTGCTCGAGCGGCACGGAGTTGAGCGCGCGGTCGGCGACATCACCGATCCCGCGGCGCTGCGCCGTGCCGTGGAGGGTGCCGAGACGGTGCTGCACCTCGCGGCGGCCACACGCGCGCTGCGGGCCGCGACCTTCCACGCGGTGAACGGAGAGGCGACGGGCCGGCTGGTCGAGGCCATGGAGGCGGACGGGGAGCGGCGCCGACTGGTGTACCTCAGCTCCCTGGCGGCGGCCGGGCCACGGCGTGACCGACCGGTCCGGCCCGACGACCCGCCTCGGCCGGTGACCTCATACGGACAGAGCAAGCTCGAAGGCGAGCGGGCGGCCCTGGGGTCGGTTACGCTATCGGTGGCCGTACTCAGGGCACCGGCCGTTTACGGGCCGGGGGATCGGGATCTACTGCCATTCTTTCGGCTCGCGCAGCGGGGTGTGCTGCCTCTGGTGGGCGCGCCGGACCGGCGGCTCCAGCTGGTCCACGTGCGCGACCTGGCGGAGAGCCTGCTGACGGCCGCCGCCTCGGAGGCGACCGGCATCTTTCACATCGCGGAGCCGCGAGCCTATCGGTGGGCCGAGGTCGTCGATCTGCTCGGAAAGGCGGTGGATCAGCGAGGCGTGCGGGTGCCGGTGCCGGCGATGATCGTGCGGGGCGCAGCCGCGCTCTCCGAGAAGGTGGCTCGCCTGCGAGGAGAGCCGGTGATCTTCGATCGAGACAAGGCGCGTGAGATCCTCGCCGCGGGATGGCTGTGTGAAACGGATCGCGCGCGCCGTGACCTGGGGTTCGAAGCGCGTGTTTCGCTGGAGCAGGGGCTGCGGGAAACCACCGCATGGTACAGGGCGTACGGCTGGCTCCCGCCGGTGCGGGAATAGGGAGGTCCGGGGATGAGTCTTTTCGACAAGTGTTACGGGTACACCAGGGCGCGCGAGGTCCAGGCGTCGGGGTACTACCCCTATTTCCGCGCGATCCAGGAGTCGCGGGACACCGAGGTGGTGGTCGAGGGACAGCGGAAGGTGATGGTGGGCTCCAACAACTACCTGGGGCTCACCCACCACCCGCGCGTCCTCGAAGCCGCGGAACGGGCGCTCCGGGACTTCGGCAGCGGGTGCACGGGCAGCAGGTTCCTGAACGGGACGCTGGAGCTGCACGAGCGACTGGAGGCGGAGCTGGCCGCGTTCCTGAACAAGGAAGCCGCGCTGGTGTTCTCCACCGGCTACCAGAGCAACCTCGGCGTGATCGCTACTCTGGTCGGCCGCAACGACCACGTGTTTTCCGACAAGCTCAATCACGCGAGCATCGTCGACGCGACGCGGCTGTCGCACGGCACGGTCCACCGCTACGCCCACAACGACATGGCGTCGCTGGAGCGACGGCTGCGGGAGGCGCCGGAGCAGGGCGGCCGCCTCATCGTCACCGACGGGATCTTCTCGATGGAGGGGAACATCGTGGATCTCCCCGCCCTCACGTCGCTGGCGGAAGTCCACGGCGCCAAGGTGCTGGTCGACGACGCGCACGCCTTCGGTGTTCTGGGACGGCGGGGCGCCGGGACCGCCGAGCACTTCGGGCTGGAGGCCGAAGTCGACCTGATCGTCAGCACCTTCTCCAAGTCCATGGCCTCGATCGGCGGCGTGGTGGCCGGGCCGGAGGCGGTGATCCACTACCTCAAGCACCACGCCCGGCCGCTGATCTTCAGCGCCAGCATGCCGCCGCCGGCGGTGGCCACCGTGCTGGCGGCGCTGGACGTGCTGAGGCGGGAGCCCGAGCGGATCGAGGCGCTGTGGCGAAACACGCGCCGGATGCACACCGGACTGCGTGAGCTGGGCTACGACACGGGCGCGAGCGAGACTCCGATCATCCCCGTGGTCATCGGCGAGCTGGACCGGATGCTGGTATTCTGGAAGGAGCTGTTCGATGCGGGGGTCTTCACCAACCCCGTGACTCCGCCGGCGGTGCCCGAGAACTCGTGTCGGCTCCGCATCTCGCTGATGGCCACGCATACGGACGAGCAGGTGGACCGGGTGCTCGAGGCCTTCGCACAGGTCGGCCAGAAGATGGCCGTGATCTGAGTGGTGGCGGGGACCGAGGCCGACCCGCCGATGGTGGTCGCGGTCCGTGAGCGTCGGCTCATGGACCGCTTCATCCGCCTCCCCTGGACGATCTACCGCGACGACCCCTCCTGGGTGCCGCCTCTGCGGGCCGACGTGCGGAAGGTCCTGGACCGCGCCCATCCGTTCCACGACCACGCCGATGTCGAGTATTTCCTCGCTCTCCGCGGCGGCCGCCCCGTCGGCCGGATCGCGGCCATCGTCAACCGTCTGTACAACGAGTTCCACGAAGCCCGGACGGGATTCATCGGCCTGTTCGAGTGCGAGGACGATCCCGCCGTGGCGGGCGCGCTACTGGATACCGCAGCCGCCTGGCTCCGGGAGCGGGGCATGGTGGAGGCGATGGGGCCGTTCAACCTGTCGACGAACGATGAGCTCCAGTCCCCGGGCATTCTGCTCGACACGTTCGATCGACCGCCGCTCCTCCTGATGGGCCACAACCCGTCCTACTACGCGGCGCTCTTCGAGGGACACGGCTGGACGAAGGAAAAGGACCTGCTGGCCTACTGGCTCGAGGCCGACGCCCCGCCCGAGCGGCTGGTCCGCGCGCTGGACCGGCTGGGCAGCTCGGTGGAGGGGCTGACGATCCGTACGATGGACCTCCGACGGCTCGGCGAGGAAGTGGAGCGGGTGAAGGAGGTCTACAACGCCGCCTGGGAGCGGAACTGGGGGTTCTGCCCTCTGACGGACGCGGAGATCGGCCACATGGCGAGGGATCTGAAGCCGATCGCCGACCCGCGGTTCGCGTTGCTGGCGGAGATTCACGGCGAGCCGGTAGGCTTCGCCCTGGCCCTGCCGGACTTCAACCAGGTGCTCCGGCACATGAACGGCCGCCTCCTGCCGTTCGGCGTTTTCAAGATGCTCTGGTACCGGCGGCGCATCGACCGCATGCGGGTGTTCACGCTGGGGCTGAAGCCGGAATACCGCCGCACGGGCATCGATGCGCTGCTGTACCTGCGGATCTATCAGAACGGGATCCCTGCGAACCTCGGCAGGGGCGAAGCCTCCTGGATCCTCGAGGACAACTGGGGGATGCGGCGGGCGCTGGAGCGGATGGGCGGGTTCGTGTACAAGACGTATCGCGTATACGGGACGCGACTTGACTGACCGCGGCCGGGGGATCGACGCGACCATGGCGGCTTACACCGTCGTGGCCGCCGCCGCCCTCCTCTTCCCGCACCGGCCGGCGATCTGGCCGGTCGTGGCCGCCGGGCACATGGCGCTGTTCTGCCTGGCCCTGCTCATCGCGACGGTCCGGCCCACGCTGGAGGGGCCGGCCGCGCGCCGCTGGCTGAGGGTCGTCGCGGACTGGTATCCGCTCCTCATTATCCCCCTGCTCTACTCGGCGCTCGACGTGCTCAACACCGCCGTCTGGGACGGTCGGTTCTTCGACCCGCTGATCCTGCGCGGCGAGGAGTGGCTGTTCGGTGGCCAGCCGAGCACTACGTTCGCCCGGGCGGTACCCTGGGTGCCGCTGTCGGAGCTCCTGCACGCGGCCTACATCTCCTACTACCCGCTGATCTACCTTCCGCCTCTGGCTCTCTACCTCCGCGGCCAGAGGAAGGAGTTCCAGGCGATGCTGTGGCCCATGGTCACGGCGTTCCTGCTCCACTACATCGTCTTCATCTACTTCCCGGTGCAGGGGCCGCGCTACCTTTTCCCCATACCGGGTGGCGCGGTCGCCCAGGGACCGATCTTCGGCCTGGCCCACAGCATCCTCGATACCGGGTCCAGCCGGGGCGCCGCCTTCCCCTCCTCCCACATGGCCATCGCCGTGGTGCAGACCGTGTCCGCCGTTCGATTCCTCCCCCGCGCCGCCCCGGTCATCCTCCTCGCCACGGTCGGACTCGGCGTCGGCGCCGTCTACGGCGGGATCCACTACGCCACGGACATGGTCGCGGGCGCCATGGCCGGGCTGGCGATCGCGCTGTTCTTCCTGCAGCTCGACCGACGAGCCGGCCGGCGGTGAGATCGCGGCTGCTCCGGGCCGCCAGCCTGGGCGTAGCGCTCGGCGCGGTGCTCGCCTGGGGGCTCCTCACGCCCCTCGACTGGCCGGCCCGTGCCTTCACCGCCTTCCTCCTGGTGCCCCTCCCGGCGCTCCTTCTGCTCCAGGCCAGGGTGGTGCAGCGGGTGCCCCAGGAGGAGGAGCGGGAGGCGGTGTACGTCTCCTCCGCCGTCTCCGTCTGGATCCTGGCCGCTCTCGCCATGCTCGCGGCCCGATTCAGCGGCTTCACGCGCGAAGAGCTGTGGATGCGCTGGCCCGGCGCACTCCCGGTGCTCACCGGCGCCCTCGCCACGATCGCGGCCGGTCTCGCGCTGATGGCCGCGGCGCGCCTCCTCCGGATCCGCGAAACGCCGCTCATCCGGTTTCTCCTCCCCGTTACATCGAGCGAGAAGATCGCATTCGCCGGCCTGTCGATCTCCGCGGGCATCGCCGAGGAGCTCGTGTTCCGCGCCTTCCTCATGGCCGCCCTGCTGCGGGCCGGGCTGACGCTGCCGGCCACGGTAGGTCTCAGCGTCGCCATCTTCGCCGTGTCGCACGCCTATCAGGGCCTCGCGGGCGTGCTGCGGGTAGGACTCCTGGGCGCCCTGCTCACCGCTCCGATCCTCCTGACCGGGAGCGTCTACCCGGCCATGATCGCGCACGCGGCCCTCGACCTCATTGCCGGCCTGGTGCTCGCCGGCTGGCTCACCGGGGAAGCGGAGCATTGACACGACGTGCCGGGCACCGACAGCTTTCCCCATACCTCCAGAGGCTACTACGTGACCGAACGGCGCAGAAACTTCGCCCAGCCGCCCGGCCCCTCGCTGGGCCCCGGGGCGAGTGACGCCGTCGATTCCGTCACCAAGAGCGGCTCCCGGCGCGTTCACAGGTGTATAACTGCATCCGGAATCGTCAAATCGAGGCGCGACGAGGGTCGTCGGACGCGGAGCCGGGAACCGGGAACGGGCATTGCACGTATGGAGAGTGGGCCGGAGTCTCCGGAAGGGACCGGTCGCGGCTCGAAGGGGGAGGAGAGAGAGCGATGATCTTCCGAGTGTCGTTCGAAGAGATCGCGG
>JAHWKI010000316.1 GCA_019347975.1 Gemmatimonadota bacterium | reverse complement strand
CTAGGCGAGCGTCAGCGAGCCGGTATCCAGGGCGAGCGCAGCGAGCCCGGTCTCTAGGCGAGCGTCAGCGAGCCGGTGTCCAGGGCGAGCGCAGCGAGCCCGGTCTCTAGGCGAGCGTCAGCGAGCCGCCATCTGGCCGGACGCTTGCATCGCTCCTCCTCCCGCCCGAACAGGACCGCCCGCACCCCCGACCGCATGCTCATCCACGACGCGCCCTTTTCCACCGCCGGACTCGCGGATTACGCCCGCGTGGTGGGCGAGGAGATCGTCGCCGACATCAGGGAAGCGGCCCGGCCCCTCCAGGGCGCCCGCGTCCTCCACGTCAACGCCACCGCGGTCGGAGGCGGGGTCGCCGAGATGCTCCTGAGCCTCATCCCCCTGATGCGGGACGCCGGCATCCACGCGGACTGGTTCGTCCTCCAGGCGGAGGACCGGTTCTTCGAGGTCACCAAGGGCTACCACAACGCGCTCCAGGGGAAGCCCACGGAGTGGTCGCCGGAGGACTTCGATGTGTACTGGAACGCGGTGGGGGAGAACGCCGAGCGGCTCGCGGAGCACCTGGACGATTACGACTTCGTGGTCGCCCACGACCCCCAGCCCCTCGTCCTCCCCACCCACCTGGCCGCCGGCACCGGCTGGATCTGGCGATGCCACATCGACATGACCAGTCCGTCCGAGGAGACCTGGAACGTGCTGGCGCCGCACCTCTCCGCCTACGACCTGCTGGTCTTCTCCGCCGAGGAGTACATCCCGCCCATGCTCCACGCGGACCGCGTCGAGATCGCGCTCCCCTGCATCGACCCGTTCCGGCCCAAGAACCGGGACCTCCGACCGGGCGAGCTGGAGGAAACGTGGGCGAGGCACGGCGTCGACGGCACGCGCCCATACCTGCTCCAGGTCTCCCGCTTCGACCCGTGGAAGGACCCCATCGGTGTCCTCGAGGCGTACCGCCTCGTGAAGACGGAGCGGCCCGAGATCCAGCTGGTCTACATGGCCGCCATGGCCGACGACGATCCGGAGGGGTGGGGGCTCTACGAGGAGACCCGCGCCGCCGCCGGCGGCGACCCGGACGTCCACCTCCTCGCCCTGGACGTCCCCGCCTCCCACGTGAGCCACAACGCCCTCGAGGTGAACGCCATGCAGCGGGGCGCCGCCGTCGTTCTCCAGAAATCCATCCGGGAGGGGTTCGGGCTGGTCGTGGCCGAGGCGCTCTGGAAGGAGAAGCCGGTGGTGGCGGGGAACGTCGGCGGGATCAAGTACCAGATCCGGGACGGGTGGAACGGCTTCCTCGTCGGCTCCGTCGAGGAGACGGCCAGGCGGTCGCTGGAGATCCTGGCGGACCCGGACCTCGGCGCCACCTTCGGCCGGCGCGGTCACGACATCGTCGCCGAGCGGTTCCTTTTCACGCGGCTGCTCCGCCAGTATCTGGGCTGGTTCGGGGAGCTGGCGCCGACTACTCTGTGATCCCATGACGGACACCACGAACATCCGGCTCGACTACGGGAGCATGCTCGCCCCGCGGCTGGGCGGTCGCGGCCTCGACCCCGAGCGGCTGGCCGCGGCAGCCGGGCGGTTCCGCGAGATCCACGCGAATGTCGAGGCACGGCGCGAGGACGGCACGCTCGGCTTCTACGACCTGGTCCGCCGCACCCCGATGGTCGGGCAGATCGAGGCGTTCGCCGACGGGCCGGGACAGGCGTTCGAGAACATCGTCGTCCTGGGGATCGGTGGCTCCGCCCTGGGCACGACCTCCCTCCTCCACGCGCTCCACGGCCGCGACTGGAACGAGCGCTCCGCCGAGGAGCGGGACCACTTCCCGCGGCTCTTCGTCCTCGACAACGTGGACCCGGACACGATCGCGCCGCTCCTCGACCGCCTGAACGTCGGCGCCACGCTCTTCAACGTCGTCAGCAAGTCCGGCACGACCGCCGAGACGATGGCGCAGTTCCTCATCGTCCGGGAGCGGCTCCGCGCCGCCCTCGGCGACGACGAGGGCTATCGGCGGCACCTGCTCTTCACCACGGACCCCGAGCGCGGCGTGCTCCGTCGCATCGCGGACGACGAGGGGATCGTCACCCTCCCGATCCCCGGGAACGTGGGCGGCCGCTTCAGCGTCCTGTCGGCTGTCGGCCTGCTCCCGGCCGCCATGGTCGGCATCGACCTGGACGCTCTCCTCGCCGGCGCGGCGGCCATGGAGGAGCGCTGCCGGACCGACGCCCTCCTGGAGAACCCGGCCGGCGTCTTCGCCGCGCTCCAGTTCCTCGCCCATACCGAGGCCGGCGCCGGCGTCCACGTCATGATGCCCTACAGCGACCGCCTGTACGCCATGGCCGACTGGTTCCGCCAGATCTGGGCGGAGAGCCTCGGCAAGCGGAAGAACCTGGAGGGGGAGGACGTCTGGGTGGGACCGACGCCCGTCAAGGCGCTGGGGGCGACCGATCAGCACTCCCAGGTCCAGCTCTACATCGAGGGGCCGTTCGACAAGACCGTGACGTTCCTCGCGGTCGACGAGCACGACCACGAGGTCGCCGTCCCTCCCGCGTACGCCGAGATCGACGCCATCGCCTACCTCGGGGGCCACACCCTGGGCGAGCTCCTGGACGCCGAGCGGCGCGCCACCGCCGCGGCGCTGGCCGACAGCGGCCGCATGAACATGACCATCGCCCTGCCCCGGCTGGACGCGCATGCGGTGGGACAGCTCCTGATGCTCCTCGAGATCGCCACCGTCTACGCCGGCGGATTCTACGGCGTCGATCCCATGGACCAGCCGGGCGTCGAGCTCGGGAAGGTCCTCACCTATGGGCTCATGGGGCGCCCCGGCAGCGAGCGGGCGGACATCCCCGACCCGGACCCACGCCGGGTGCTGCGGTGACCGGACCGGCCCCGGAGCCGGGCTCCGGCGACGGCGCCGAGGGGCTGGAGCGGCGGGCGAACCGGATGGACCTGGTCGCGCGCTGGGCGGATGACCTCGCCCACGAGATCAAGAACCCGCTCCACGCGATGGTCATCAACCTCGAGCTGG
>JAHWKI010000102.1 GCA_019347975.1 Gemmatimonadota bacterium | reverse complement strand
GCCGGCGGCCTGCCGCACCAGGTCATTGATGCGGACGCACTGCTCCACGTCCTCCATCATGATCTCGTGGATCGTGATCTCGGCGAGGGCGCGGCGGGCGACGTCCAGGAGCGTGCGGGGCGGGGCGGCGGCCTGGAACTCGGGTGGGTGCGTGACGATCACCACGATCTCGTCCGCGCCGTGCTCCAGGGCGTCACCCAGCGGCGTGACGTTGCGGATGCCGCCATCCACCCAGGCCTCCTCGCCATGGGGGTCCCAGATCACCGGGATGGTCGCGCTGTGCCAGACCGCGTCCAGGAAGTCGGGCGCGTCCGTCGAGACCAGGTCGTATGCTCCGGAGACGAGGGATACCCGGCCCGCGTGCGCGGGCACCAGGAACGGCCGCCCCGCGGCGTGCTCCTCGATCAGCCGGCGCAGGGGCCGGTTGTCGTACAGCCCGCGCTTCCGGAGCAGCCCGACCCGGAGCGCCACGACGGGCCACGGGTACTTCCGGTAGACCTGCCGCCGGCGGATCGAGCGCCAGACCTCCAGCAGCCGGTCGGGCTCGCCCTGGGCGAGGAGCGTGGCGTTGAGGGCGCCGACGGAGACGCCGAAGATGCGCGTCCAGCGGTATCCGAGCTCCGTCCGGAGCACCCGCTCCGCGCCGACCTGGAATGCGCCCAGGGCGCCGCCGCCGGAAAGGACGAGGGTGGCCGTGCGATCGGGCATGATGGTTCTCCCTCGCGGGTCCGTCTCACGTGGGCGAACGCGGCCGCACGATCCACGCCTGTCCCCGGGCACGAATCTTCCCCCCGGGGCAGGCCGCCGGCGCGTCGGAGAGCGACCGATCCGGGTGTTCGGCCGCACCCTCAAGACTGGAGAGACCCATGAACGCCACGCGCTGGATCCTCGGGATCCTCCTGCTGGTCGGGAGCGCGGGTCCCGGTTCCGCTCCCGCGGAGTCACAGCAGGCGCTGGTGCTGAGCGGCGGAAGCGCCCGGGGGCTGGCGCACGTGGGAGTGCTGCAGGAGCTCGAGGCGCTCGGCTACGACCCGGACCTGGTGGTCGGCACCAGCATGGGCGCCGTGGTCGGTGCCCTGTACGCCGCCGGGTACTCCCCCGATGAGATCCGCGCGCGCATCCTCGCCATCGACTGGGGCGAGATGTTCGACCCGGCCGCGGTCGTCCTGGGGCACACCAGCGTGCTACGGCTCCCCATGACCACGTTCAGCCTCGACCTGCCGCAGCGCCGCGTCAGCCGCGGGCTCTTCGGCGAGTGGCGGATCAACCGTGCGCTGGTGGGGCTCCTCTTCGGCGCCAACGCCCGCGCGGCGGGGGACTTCGACCGCCTGGCGCGCCGCTACCGTGCCGTCGCCGCGGACCTGGAGACGGGCGAGCCCGTGGTCCTGGACAGCGGCGACCTCGCCCGGGCGGCCCGCGCCAGCATGTCCTATCCCGGGTTCTTCGCTCCCGTCCGCTGGGACGATCGGCTGCTGGTGGACGGCGGCATCGCGGACAACCTGCCCGTCCTGGAGGCCCGCCGGCTGGGCGCCACCACCATCATCGCGGTCGACCTCGGCCGCCCCAGGGACGAGATCTCGCAGGAGCCCCTCGCCGTCGCCGGCCGCGCCCTCCAGCTCATGGGCCGGCACATGGAGAGCGACACCGCGCTCGCCGACATCCTGGTCCATCCGGATCCCGCCCCCGCCGGCGTCGGACCCGCGTTCCCCGATGACCCGAGGCCGCTGATCGAGGCCGGCCGGGAGGCCGCGCGCCGCGATCTGCCGCCCGCTCCGCCCCGGGACGGCGGGGGTGAGCGCCCGCTTCCGCCGGCCCCGGAGCATTTCGCTGGGCTCCGGGTCGAGGCGCCCGACTCCGCCCTCGCCAGACTCGTCCGCGAGGTCTTCACCCGCGTCGCCCCCGGTCCCTACGATGTGCCCGCCGTGCTCGCGGCGGTGGACCGGCTGTACGGCACCGGCCTGTTCGCGGGCGTCTGGCCCGGTGTGGACGCCGAGGCCGTCCAGGATGGTACCCCGACGCTGGTCGTCCGCGTGGACGCCGCGGCCCTGCTCTCGGTCTCCGCCGCGGCCGGCTTCGAAAGCGACCGCGGCGGGCGCGCGTGGGCCGCCGTGGACAGGACGGCGTCGCTGGCGAGGCGTCCCGTCGTATTTCGCGCGGCCCTCTCGACCGACGGTCTCGAGCGCTGGGGCGCGCTCTCCGCCCGGCTCCACACCAGCGCCCGCCCCGCGATCGCCTGGAGCATCGGCGTCCACGTGCAAGAGGCGTCCGTCCGCACGTTTGCCGATGACACCCGGACCACGCTGGAGGTGTTTCGCTCCGGGGGCTGGGCCGGGATCGAGCTTCCGCACCTCCTGCGGGAGCGTCTGGTGACCCTCACCGCACTCGGCGAATGGATCGACCCGGAGGACGCCCGCGGCGCCCACGCCTTCGGACCGCTGCTGCGGATCACCGGCCTGCCGACCGAGGCGCGGGTCGTGGGCATCCCGCTCCTGGTCGAGGCGGAGGCCCGCTGGGGCGGGCTGGAGTACCGGAGGGTCGAGCTCGCCGCGGCCCGCACCGTCGCATGGCCGGCGTTCCAGGCCGCCGCGCTGGTGGACCTCCGTGCCATCGATGGGGAGGCCCCCGTGGACGTGCACCCCGCCCTGGGGGACGAGCACGCAGTGCCCGGTCTGCGCTGGGGGGAGGGCCGGGGGCGGGCACGGGTGGTAGGGGGGATCGACCTGGCGGTCCCCATCTGGGCCACCGGCTTCGCCCGTCTCCGGCTCCGGTCCGGCGCCGTCGCCGACGGCCCGGAGCAGTGGGAGCGCGCCCGCTGGGTCACCGGCGCCCTGCTCGGTGGGGTCTGGCGCACCCCCCTCGGCATCCTCGAGGCCGGCTACGGCTACGCGACGACCGGCGACGGGCGCGTGGACGTCAGCATCGGCCGGACCTTCTAGCGCGGGCTGCATGCGGCCCGCGCCCGCGGGACGGAGTGTCCCGCGGTCCATCCACCCGTGAAGATCGGTGCCTCCATGGCTGAACGAAAGCACGACGGCGTCCAGCCGCAGATCCCGCCGCGGGAGCTCCAGCGGTCCCTCAAATCCACCCACCGTCTCCGGCGCCCCGCGGCCTCCCGATGGACGCACGTCTTCGCGGCCGCCTGGGTCACGGGGATGCTCAGCCTCGGCGTGACCCGACCCGAGGTCTACCAGGGGCTGCTCCAGGAGGACCGGTTCATCGAGTGGTGGACGGTCGCGCTCTTCGGGGTGGCCGGCTTCCTGGCGCTCCGCCTGGCGTGGCGGGAGCGGCGGCCGTTCGACGCGCTGGTGGGCGCGTTCTGCGTCTTCGTCGCCGGCGAGGAGTTCAGCTGGGGGCAGCGCCTCCTGGGTATCACGCCGCCGGACGCCTTTCTGGAGCACAACCGCCAGCAGGAGCTGACCATCCATAACTTCGCCGACATCTTCGGCGAGCCGAGGTGGGTGCTGATGTTGGCGCTGGCCGGATTCGGCCTCGTGATTCCGGCGATCGCGGCGACCCGCCCCGGCCGGGCGATCCTCGCCCGCGCCGGAGCCACCGCTGTCCCCTTGCCGACCGCCGCGTGGCTCCTGGCCGCGGTCGCGCTCCTCTGGTGGTACCCGCTCACGCTGACGGGCGAGTGGGTCGAGGCGCTCGCGGGCGGGCTGTTTCTCGTCGCCTATGCGCCCGGACCGGCGGCCGCCGGCATGGCCGCAGGCGGCGGCGCCGCGGTGGCCGTCCTCCTGACCCTCCTGAGCGGCGCCCGCGGGGCCACCGACGCCGAGCTCGCGTGCGCCCGCACCGAGACCGCGGCCATCGCAGACGACCTCGCCTACGGCGTCGCCGCCACCGGCCGGCTCGCCGGGTCCCGCTCCGTGCACAAGCGCGTCTTCACCGCCATCGAGGACGGCTACGTTCGGGCGGAGGGGCTGGAAGCGTACCGGGCCGCCGCGTGCGGGGAGAGCCTCGGCACGCCCCGGCAACGCGCGTACGCCGTCGACCCGTGGGGCACGGCGTACTGGCTCTCCATGGAGCGGGGAGCCGACGCCATCCATCTCGTCGTCTACTCCTTCGGGCCGAACCGACGGCGGGACGGGCCGCCAGGGCGCGGGAGCGGCGACGACGTCGCGGCAGCCCTGGAAATCACGCCGTGACCACGAGCGCGAGCGGGGCCACCGAGATCCTCCGGCGACCCCCGCTCCTGCTCAGCCGTTACGCCCCGATCAGCCGCTGTCGCTATCGCTGTCCTCGGAGTCCGCGTCGTGGTCGGAGTCCTCGAACGCGTCGAACGACAGCGCCATCCGCTGCCGCACCAGGTTCATCAGGCTGCCGTCCGTG
Organism: Gemmatimonadota bacterium; assembly: GCA_019347975.1. GTDB lineage: Bacteria > Gemmatimonadota > Gemmatimonadetes > Longimicrobiales > RSA9 > JAHWKI01. The sequence continues at coordinate 7,996 of JAHWKI010000102.1, read as the reverse complement.
GCCAGGTCCCGGGGGTCGATGAATGTACCGTCGGGGTTCTCGAGCCAGGCCAGCGGGTCGATGCTGATGGTGATGTTGAACGTCTCGTCGCCGGACACCTCGATCGGCGGCTCGAAATCCATCTCCAGTTCGAGGTCCACGGGGACGAGCACGTCGAACCCCTCGCCGTCCACCGTGCCCACCAGCCGCACCGCCTGGATATCCACCTCGATCTCCTCGTAGCGGCCCGCCGGCACCGGCTGGCTCAGCGGCGTGATCACTCCACCCTCCAGCGGCAGATCGATGATCGCGCCCTCCACCTCGAACTTCTCGTTGGCGCCGCCATCGCTGTCCGAGTCCGCCTCGGAGTCGCCGTCGGAGTCGACGTTCGCGTCGCCCTCCGCCCGCTCCAGCACCAGCTCCTCCACGTGCAGCGAGACGGCGCTCAGCGTGAGCGTCTCAGCCGTGGAGGCGAGCGAGAGCCCCCCGTCCGCGGCTCCCGCCAGACCCGCGCGCGGCTCGACCGCGAAGCTGAGCGTCAGCGGGACCTCCCCCTGGGGCCCCAGTCCGATGTCATCACAACCCGCCATGGCAATGACGACGAGCGGGAGCATGAGTCCTCGAATCGACTTCGACATCCGGTATACCTCCACCCCCCTGTTCCAGGGGGCCATGCTGGGCCTCGGGCCGGTGCGCGGCGGGCTGCCACGCTGACTCACCGAGGGCCACTGTTCTACTTCACTCCGGCGCCCTGTCCGCCGACCGGAGTCCTGTCTCTGGGGGCAAGCGACGTGCCCCGACCCCCTCAGCCGCCGCGCAGCAGATGCTCGAGCACCCGCCCGAGCTCTTCGATCCGCGCGGTGCCCCTCGTCCGCGGACCATCCGCCCCGCCGCCGGGAAGCGGCAACCGGTTCAGCACCCCTTCATCCCGATCCCGATCGCCGCGTCGGTCGCGCCTGTCGGGGCGCTCCGGGAGGTCGCGCCTGTCCCGATCGGCCGGCCCGCCGAAGATGATGTCGCCTAGCGTCGTCCCTCCCTGGCGGTCTCGGCGGTCGACAGTCCCCCGTCGGCCGTCGCTATCCGAGTCCGAGTCCGAGTCCGAGTCCGAGTCCGAGTCGCTGTCGCGATCGTCCGACCCGTACACTCCCGCCGGGCCCGCCTGCGACCACACGGCCGCCGCACGGCTCAGCGAAACCCGCTTCGCCTTTCCTGTCGACTGCGCCGACAGCGATCCGGGCAGCACCAGCCCCACGATCGCCATCAGAGTCAGCACCAGTAGTCGCTCCATCCACCCCTCCGTCAGGAGTCATCGCGTGAAGGTACCTGCCGCGCCTGCAAACATACGTTTGCCGGGGCGCGGGTGTTCCATGACCTGAGGCGGGGCCGGGCGCGGGCCGTGGCGGGGCTCGACCTCGCGGTTTCTGCCCCGCTGAGCGGATTCGCGCGGCTGCGCGTGAGGTCCGGCGCGGTCGCCGACGGACCGGAGGGATGGGAGCGCGCCCGGTGGGTCACCGGCGGGCTCCTCGGCGCGATCTGGCGCACGCCGCTCGGCGTGGTGGAGGCGGGCTACGGCCACGCCACGACCGGCGACGGCCGCGTGGACGTGAGCATCGGCCGCAGCTTCTAGCGCCGCTTCGTGGATCGGTGGACGACGGAGCGGCCGCTGTTCACGGCGCCGGTGAGCGGTGGATCGCGAGGTCGTCCACGACGATGGATGGGAAACTGCGGGCCGCTCCCGGCTATTCCGCGATACCGAGGCTCCGGGCGGAGCACCGCCGAATCCCAGGGACGACCGAATCGATATGAAGCAGTATTTCCTGCCGCTCCTGATCGCGACCGCGCTCGCCGCGTGCACGTCGGCCGGAGCTTCTATGGAAGCGGCGCGATCCTCCCGTACGCCGCGTCGTTCCACCTCAGCTCGTTTCGGAATACGCGGACATCGGTCTCGTCATCGATGAGCAGGAATTCCACGCCGGCGATGGCGGCGAAATCCTCGAGGTGCTCGGGTGTGAGGGCGAGGGAGAGGGAGGTGTGATGCGCGCCGCCCGCGAGGATCCACGCCTCCGCGGCGGTCTCCAGGTCCGGCCGGGGCTTCCAGAGCGCCCTTGCCACGGGCAGCTTCGGCAGCGCCTCCAGTGGCTCGATTACGCCCACCGTGTTGACGACGAGGCGGAAGCGTGTACCCATGTCGATGACGGACGCGTTCACGGCGGGTCCGGTCGCGGCATCGAAGACCAGGCGGACCGGGTCCTCCCGGCCGCCGATCCCCAGAGGGTGGACCTCACACGAGGGGCGGCCTGCGGCGACGGTCGGACAGATCTCCAGCATGTGCGCGCCCAGGATCGCCGGGTCGGACGGGTCGAGGTGATAGGTGTAATCCTCCATGAACGTGGTCCCGCCGTCCAGCCCGTGGGCCATGACCTTCATCGTGCGGACGAGCGCGGCGTGCTTCCAGTCGCCTTCCGCCCCGAAGCCGTAGCCGTCCGCCATCAGCCGCTGCGCCGCGATGCCCGGAAGCTGCCGCAGCCGCCCCAGGTTCTCGAACGTGTCCGTGAACCCGTGGAACCCGCCCTCTTCGAGAAGGGCGCGCAGCCCCGCCTCGATCCGCGCCGCTTCCCGCAGGGAGCCGTGCTTCGCTCCGTCCTTCTCCAGCCCCTGCATGAGCGCGTAGGAGTCGGCGTACTCCTCACAGAGCGCGTCCACCTGCTTCTCGGTGACCGCGTCGACGCGCTCCATCAGGTCGGCGACGCCATAGCCGTTGACGGCGTAGCCGAAGCGCCGCTCCGCCTCGACCTTGTCGCCCTCGGTCACGGCCACCTGCCGCATGTTGTCGCCGATGCGCGCGATCCGCATCCGCTGGCTGTCGTGCCACGCCGCCGCCGCCCGCATCCACACGCCCAGCCGCCGCCGCACCGCCGGCTCCTGCCAGTGGCCGACGACCACCTTCCGGCTCAACCGCAGCCGCGAGCAGATGAACCCGAACTCCCGGTCGCCGTGCGCCGACTGGTTCAGGTTCATGAAGTCCATGTCGATGGACGACCACGGGATGTCGCGGTTGAACTGCGTGTGGAGGTGACACAGCGGCTTGCGCAGCCGCGTCAGCCCCCCGATCCACATCTTCGCGGGGCTGAACGTGTGCATCCACGCGACGACCCCGATGCAGCTCGGGTCCGCGTCGGCGTCACCGAGCGTGCCGCTGATTTCCTCCGGCGTCGTGAGCACGGGCCTGAACACCACCCTCACGGGGAGCCCGCCCTCCCCGTTCAGCCCGTCCACGATCGCCCGGGAATGCTCCGCGACGCGCTCCAGGGTCTCGGGGCCGTAGAGGTGCTGACTGCCCGTGAGGAACCACACTTCCAGCGGCGCGTAATCGATCATCCAAACCCTTCCCATCGAAGTTTGTGAAGGCCGCGGACATGTTCGCAGGCCGCGCGGCGGCGCAGCAAGTTCGAGCCCGGGCTCAGAAACTCACCGTCATGGGGCTTCCCTCGTAGATCACACGACGGGTCGTGCCGTCCGGGAGCAGCACCACCGTGAAGGCCCGCCGGGAGATCAGGTTGGTGGCACCCGGGGGCGCGCCCGGCTCCAGCGTCAGCCGCCGGTTCGCGTCGTCCCACCGGATCCGGGTCCAGCTCCCACGGCCCTCGAGGTAGGCCTGGCTGATGCCGTCATCTTCGTAGACGGTGAAGTCGCCATCCGCGCCCGTGTAGACGCGGAGAGTCGTAGGGGCCTCGACGACGTCACCCGTGTACTGCCGTACCGGGTCCACGGGGATGATCGCGCCTGCCCTGACGTAGATCGGCATGGTCGCGAGATCCACCGGCCGGACAACCGTCCGCCCGCCCGTCGTCCGCTCGCCCGTCCACCAGTCGTACCAGTCGCCCCGCGGAAGGTAGACCTCGCGCTGGGTGGCACCCTCGCGATAGACCGGCGCGACCAGCAGGTCCCGGCCCCAGAGGTACTGGTCGCCGAGCGCGGCCGCGCGCGGGTCGGTCGGGTGGTGCAGCCACATCGCGCGCATGAGCGGCATCCCGGTCGCGTGGGCCTCCCAGGCGAGGGTGTACGTGTAGGGCAGGAGCCGGTACCGGAGCTCGGCGTACTTCCTCGCCACGGGCTCGATGGCGGGGTTGTTCAGCGCCGACGCGAGCGGGAGCCGCCGGAGGTCCCCCTCGTCGCGGACGGTGTTGGTGTTGTTGACCTCGCGCGGGCCCATGTCGCTCAGCCCCCATCCCCACGGCAGGCGCGTCCACCAGGTGCGGCCGTGGGACCGGAAGGAGGGGCTGAACGCGCCGAACTGGAACCAGCGGGCGTAGAGCTCGCCGGTCAGCTCCGGGCTCGGATAGAAGCCGCCGATGTCCGAGCCCCAGTACGGGCTCAGGCTCAGCGAGTGATTGAGCCCGACGGCGATCTGGGCCTCGAGGGTCTTCCAGGCGCTCTGGGTGTCCCCCGACCAGACCCAGCCGCCCCACCGGCCGATCCCGGCGTGGCCGTTCCGCTGGAGGTGCCACGGCCGTATGTCCGGGCGGCTCTTGAGCTGCCCCTGGTAGTACATCTGGTGCCGCTTCAGCCGCTCGAAGAGGTCGAACCAGTCGCCCTCGTCCGGCCAGAACGCGTCCACCCCGGCGTCGATCAGGGGCTCGTGCTCGCGCCAGTAGTTCTGGATGTGCCCCGCGTCCAGCCTCTCCCCCGGCCGGGGCGGGATCGTGCCGTGGAGCGTCGGCAGCCGCTCCCGGTCCCACGGGACCATGTGCACCACCACCTTCACGTTGCGCGCGTGCAGGTCGGCCAGGACCTCCCGCGGATCGCGCTCGAACACCTCCGGATTGAACCGGAACGAGGGCTGCCGCGTGTTCCACCCCCGCGGAGCGAAGCCGGTGCCCAGGTAGATCACCGCGTCCAACGGGATCCGCTTCTCCCGGAACGTGTCTACGATCGCGATCAGCTGCGCGTCGTCCTCCAGCGTCCGGTGCGACTGCATGTACCCGAGCGCCCACAGCGGTGGCATGGCCGCGGGGCCGGTGATGGCGTAGAAGTCGGCCATGAGCGCGGCCGGGTCGCGGCCGTCGAACACGAAGACGTCGTACACGCCCGGCACCATGCTGTCCAGCGGCGGCCGCCCCTTCCCCAGCTGGTCGTGCTGGTTCTCGCGCGTCTGCCGACCGCTCGCCTCGGCCGGCGGCTCCCACGGCAGGAACACCCCGCGCCCGCGATCACGGAGATCCACGCGGACCCATGGCGTGGCCACGAACAGGCCCCAGCCGCCCGTCCCCACCAGCATCGCAACCGGGTTCCGCGACCCGTACACGTCGCTCTGCCAGCGCGGCGCCATCTCGTGCAGGCGACCGCGCCGGTCGAACTCCACCTGCTGCTCCCGCCACGGCTTCCCCCGCTCGGGCCGCGGCCCGCCCTCGCCCAGCCCGAGCACCGCGCGGCCGTCGACGCGGAACGCCAGGGCCCCGTCGTCTCGGAACACCAGCTCCTGCACCAGCCGGCCGTCAGCGCCGCGGACCGCCACCGTCAGCGGCGACGGGCGCACCTCGACCTCCAGCGCCCCCACGCGCCGGGTCACCGCCTCCGCCAGCCGGTCGAGGCTCAGGACCGGCGCCGGCGGCTCGCGCTCCGCCAGCACGGGCGTGAACGGGACCGCCCTGCCGAACCCCACCGGCTTCAACGTCACGCGGACGCTCGCGGACCCCGCGGGCCGGATCTCGAGCTGCGCCGGGCGGCCGCCGGTCGTGAGTGCCTGGGCTGCCGCCCCCTGGGGCATCGCCGCGCAGGCCACGGTCGCGACGGTCAGCGAGAGGGCAGAGATGCGCATTGCTGGACTCTCCGGGAGTGGACGTGGGCCGGAAAAGATTGCGATCTCAATCGGCTCCGCTCAAGCCCTGGACGGGACCACGTGGGAGGCGTGGATCGGCGCGCTGGAGGAGGCGACGCCCGCGGACGCGATCGTAGTGTCGGAGCCTGACCCGACCACCGGCGAGGTCGCCGACTACCGCGCGTCCGTCGTCTGCGGGTCCGTCGTCGTGAACCGGTAGATCGTCCGTGACGTGTACTCCTCCCCCGGCCGCAGGATCGTCGACGGGAAGTCCGGCTGGTTTGGCGAGTCCGGGAAATGCTGCGTCTCCATGGCGAACCCCGTCCGATGCGCGTACACGACCCCGCCCTTCCCGGTCAGCGTGCCGTCCAGGAAGTTGCCGCTGTAGAACTGGAGCCCTGGCTCCGTCGTGAGGATCTCCATGACGCGCCCGCTCGTCGGCTCCGTTACGCGCGCGGCCAGAACCGGCTCCTCCGCCGGGCCCTCCCGCCGGAGCACGAAGTTGTGATCATAGCCCAGGCCGAAACGGAGCTGCTCCGTTTCCTCCTCGATCCGCGCGCCGATCGGCGTCGGCTCCGTGAAGTCGAACGGCGTACCCTCGACCGGCCGCAGCTCGCCCGTCGGGATGAGCGTCGAATCCACCGGCGTGAAACGCTCCGCGTCGATGGTCACCACGTGGTCGAGGATGTCGCCCGCCCCGTGGCCCGCCAGATTGAAGTAGCTGTGCTGCGTCAGGTTGACCGGTGTCGGCTGGTCGGTGACCGCGTGATAATCGAAGATCAGCTCGTTGTCGTCCGTGAGCGTGTATGTCACCGTCGCCTCGAGCGTCCCGGGATAGCCCTCCTCCGCCGACGGACTCGTGTACCGGAACACCAGACCGCTCTCGCCGTCCCCCCCGAACGACTCCGCGTCCCATACCACCTTGTCGAAGCCCTTCACGCCGCCGTGCAGGTGGTTCGGCCCGTCGTTCCTCGCCAGCTGGTACGTCTCCCCGTCCAGCGTGAACCGCCCGCCCGCGATCCGGTTCCCGTACCGGCCGATGATGGCGCCGAAATAGGCCGGGTTACCCCCCAGATAGCCGCGCAGGCTGTCGAACCCCAGCACCACATCCTCCAGCCGACCCTGCCGGTCAGGGATCAGGAGCGCCAGGATGATGCCCCCGTAATTCGTGACCCGCGCCTCGACTCCATCGGCGTTCCGCAGCGTGTAAACTGCCACCGAGTCTCCCTCCACCACCCCGAACGGCTCCCCTTCGGGCGTGTCCGCTTCGACGTCCCGCTCCGCCTCCGGCGCACCTCCGCACCCCGCCATCACCACCCACACGAGCCCCGACGCCAGCGTGCGCCCGAGCAGTCTGCTCCGCGTTCGATCCATGACGTCCGCTCCGCCTCGCGAACCCGCCCGCACGTGGCCCGAGTCCTGGTCTGAAAGGTGTTGTCAAACCGGACTGAACCGGTTTAGGATTCACGGCAGTGTACCCGCGCTCCCGGCGACTGTCAACCGGGGCCGCGGGTGGGGCGAAAGACCGCAGCGAGAGGGATCGTGGGGCGACCGACGATTCAGGATGTGGCCGAGCTGGCCGGGGTTTCGAAGGCTACCGTGTCGGCGGTGTTGAACGACCGGGGCACGGTGAAGGAGAGCACGCGCTCGGAGGTGCTCGACGCGATGCGCCAGCTCCGGTACCGCCCCGACCCGGCCGCGCGCCGTCGCCTGACGGCCGACCGGGTGCGGAGCGTCGGATTCGTGCTCCGGGAGATCGCCAACCCCTATTACGCGGAAATCATCACGGGCGCGGAGAGCTACCTGCGCGAGCGAGGCTGCATCACTCTCGTCGCCGCGAGCGAGGGTGATTTCAAGGCGGAGCAGCGGATCATCAGCCTGCTCACGCTCAAGGACATCGACGGCATCCTGCTGACGCCGGTCCTGGACGACGAGACCGACTTCTCGCACATGTTCGAGCTGAAGCGGCGCAATGTCAGCTTCGTCCTGCTGGAAGAGGTCCGGGGGGTCCAGGCCAACCTGGTGGACGTCGATACGGTGGAGGGCGCGAAGGCCGCGGCTCGCCACCTGATCGAGCTCGGCCACGTCCACATCGCCCACTTCGCGGGCCCGGAGTACTCCCTCCACAGCCAGGAGCGCGTGGACGGCGTCCGCAGCGCGTACAGCGAGTCCCAGCTCGTCTTCTCCGGCCGCCTCGTC
>JAHWKI010000315.1 GCA_019347975.1 Gemmatimonadota bacterium | reverse complement strand
CCACGTCCTCAAGCAGCTCCACCACGCTCTGCTCCGTCCGTTCCAGGAACGGCTTGGGGTACACGCCCATCCAGATCATGACCACGACCAGCGGCATCAGCACCACCATCTCGCGGCGACTCAGGTCCTTCAGGTTCCTGTTCTCCGGCCGGTCGGGCGCGTTGAACCAGATCCGCTGCACCATCGGTAGCATGTAGTACGCGGCGAAGATCACACCGGTCGAGGCGATCAGCGCGATCCACGGGTGCGTCTCGAACGTGCCCAGCAGGGCCAGGAACTCGCCGACGAAGCCGCTCGTCCCCGGGAGGCCGATGCTCGCCAGCGCCGTGAGCACGAAGATGCTGGCGAACACGGGCATCACGGCGGCCAGCCCGCCGAAATCCGCGATGGTGCGCGTGTGCCGGCGCTCGTAGAGCATGCCCAGCATGAGGAACATGGCGCCCGTCGATACACCGTGGCTGAGCATCACGATCATGGCGCCCTGCACACCGCGGAGCGTGAGCGCGAAGATGCCCAGCACCACGAACCCCATGTGCGCCACGGACGTGTAGGCGATCAGCTTCTTCGCGTCCGGCTGCACCGCGGCGACCCAGGCGGCGTACGTGATCCCGAGCACGCCCAGGATCATCAGCGTCAGCACGATGGCCGGGTTCGTCGCCGCCTGCGGGAAGAACGGCAGCAGGAACCGGAGGAACCCGTACGTGCCCATCTTCAGCAGGACCGCCGCCAGCACCACGGAGCCGGGGGTCGGCGCCTCCACGTGGGCGTCCGGCAGCCAGGTGTGGAACGGGAACAGGGGCACCTTCACGGCGAACGCCAGCCCGAACGCCCCGAAGAGGAGGAACTGCTCGCGGAACGTAAGCGGGATCTGGAGCAGGTCCGCGTACGCGAACGAGAGGCCGCCCGTCAGGATCCGGTACTTGTAGACCATGTACAGGATCGCCACGAGCATCAGCAGCGAGCCGAACGCGGTATACAGGAAGAACTTGATGGCCGCGTAGATCCGCCGCTCGCCGCCCCACACGCCGATGATGAAGTACATCGGCACCAGCATGAGCTCCCAGAACACGAAGAAGAGGAAGAAATCGAGCGCCACGAAGACGCCGATGATCCCCGTCTGGAGCAGGAGCATCATGCCGTAGAAGGTCCGCTCCTTCATCTGGATGTACCGGAACGATCCCAGGATCGCGAGCGGCATCAGGAACGTGGTCAGCAGAACCAGCAGGACGCTGACCCCGTCGATCCCCATGCTGTAGCGGATCCCCCACGTCTCGATCCAGGTCATGGACGAGGCGAACTGGAAGCCGCCGATCCCCTCGTCGAACAGGAACCAGAGCGGCACCGAGACCAGGAACTCGACCAGCGCCACCGCCAGCGCCACCTGCTTCGCGCGTACGGCGGGAGACGCCAGCGTGATCGCCATCCCCACCACGGGGAACCACAGGAGGAAGTGGAGGGCCCAGCCGCCGTAGCCTGTCGCGTTCAGGAATTCCATGGCTCAGAGACCCCGCGCGACCCAGCCGAGTAGGATCAGCGCCCCCACCACGATGGCGAAGGCGTAGGCGTTGAGGCCGCCGGTCTGGAGGCGCGAGCCCACCCAGCCGAGCCCCCGTGCGATCGAGCCGGCCCCGTTTACGGTCCGGTCGATGACGCCGAGGTCGAAGTATCGCCACAGCGCGCGGGACGTCCGCAGGACCGGACGGACGATGGCCCGGTCGTACGCCTCGTCGACGTACCACTTGTCGTACAGGACCTTCGCGAACCCGCGGTACGCCGGCGTCTCGCTGGCCGGCTTCCGGTCCTGCCGCCCGAGCCACATGGTCGTCCCGACGATCACGAGCATGGCCAGCGCGAACGAGAGCATCGCCCAGAACGCCTCGCCGCCGCCGAACGGCGCCGCGTGCGCCAGCTCACCCACGTTCGCCTCGATCACGTGGTCCGCCCGCTCGACGATGGGGTGCAGCCAGTCGTGGAGCCACTCGGAGTGCGGGACCCAGCCGAGCACCGGCGTGTGCCCGATGGCCGCCGGGACGTTGATCCAGCCGCCCACGATGGACAGGAACGCCAGGACCGCCAGCGGGATCCACATCACCCCCGGCGCCTCGTGCACGTGCTTCCCGCCGGCGCCGCTCCGGTTCTCGCCGTGGAAGGTGAGGATCATGAGGCGGGTCATGTAGAACGCGGTGAGCATGGCGGCGATCAGCGCCATCACCCAGACCAGTGTGAACCACCCCTCGAACGGACCGACGCCGCGCGCCGCGGCCTGCCAGATGATCTCGTCCTTGGAGAAGAAGCCGGCGAACGGCCAGACGCCGGCGATGGCGAGCGTCGCGATCCACATGAAGATCCAGGTCTTCTTCATGTGGTGGCGCAGCCCGCCCATGTTCCGCATGTCCTGGGCGTCCCAGTCCTGGTGCGTGTGGTGGAAGGCCTCGTGCATCGAGTGGATGACCGCGCCCGCGCCCAGGAAGAGCAGCGCCTTGAAGAAGGCGTGGGTCATGAGGTGGAACACGCCCGCCGTGTACGCCCCGACGCCCACGCCGATGAACATGTAGCCGAGCTGGGACACCGTGGAGTAGGCGAGGACCTTCTTGATGTCCGTCTGGACCAGCCCGATCGTCGCCGCGAACAGCGCCGTCAGGGCGCCCACCACCGCCACGGTGATCATGGTGGTCGGCGCGAGGGCGAACAGCACGCTCGAGCGGGCCACCATGTAGACGCCCGCGGTGACCATGGTCGCGGCGTGGATCAGCGCGCTGACCGGCGTGGGTCCCGCCATGGCGTCGGGCAGCCAGACGTGGAGCGGGATCTGGGCGCTCTTCCCCGTGGCGCCCAGGAAGAGGAAGAGCGTGATCACGGTGATGACCGCGCCGCCATAGGCGAACGCCCCCTCGGCGGCCGCGAACACCCCGACGAAATCCAGCGTGCCCAGGTGGGCGAAGATCATGAACATGGCGACGAGGAAGCCGAAGTCGCCGATCCGGTTCACGATGAACGCCTTCTTCCCCGCGTCCGCCTTCTCCCGGTCCCTGAACCAGAACCCGAT
>JAHWKI010000001.1 GCA_019347975.1 Gemmatimonadota bacterium | reverse complement strand
ACGTGATCCGGGAAGTGGCGTCGCGGCGGATCGCGCGTCTCCTGGACATGAAGAAGCCCCTGCGCACCGAGACGGTGGCGTTCTGGAACGGGGTTGTGGGGGATGGCCGTTAAGGGCGGGGGCGGAAAGAGCCGGGGGCGGCGGCCGGTCGGCGCGGGAGGCCGCGGCGGCCGAGGCGCGTCGGTGGCGCTGTTCCTGACGCTGGGTCTCGTCGCGGCCTTCGCCGTCTCGCTCTTCGCCCGGCTGGCGGGCGGGGACGGCGCGGAGCCGGTCACGCCGTCGGCGCGTGCGATCGGGGATCCGGCGGAGATCCGGGTGGAGGTGCTGAACGGGGCGGGGACATCGGGGCTGGCCCGGGACGCCACGCACCGGCTGCGGGGGCTCGGGTTCGATGTGGTCTATTTCGGCAACGCGACGAACTTCGACCGGGGCCGGTCGGTGGTGCTGGACCGGACCGGGTCACCGGAGCGGGCGTGGGCGGTGGCTACGTCGCTGGAGATCGACAGCGTCGCCACCGTTCCGGACTCGACGCTCCTCCTGGACGTGACCGTGGTCCTCGGGGAGGACTGGCCCCCGGCACCCCGGGAGCGGAAGGGGCTGGCGGAGCGCCTGAGGGGAGTGCTCGACCGGGAGCGGTAGCCGCCGCCCGTCCAGTCCGGCCACGGGCTTCTGGCGTCCCGGCGCGGGGCACGGCACATTCGTTCGCGTTCGACGGTCCGGTCCCTCACGGTGAGGTGGCGATGGTGACGGTGCTTTCGCTGTGGCTCCCGATTCTCCTGGCCAGCGTGCTGGTCTTCGTGGCCAGCTCGGTCATCCACATGTTCCTCGGCTATCACGCCGGCGACTACACGCCGATCCCGGGCGAGGAGGGCGTGGCCGAGGCGATCCGGCGGGGCAATGTCCCCCCCGGCAACTACACGATGCCCTACGCCGGCAGCATGAAGGCGATGGGGACGCCGGAGTTCAAGGAGCGGGTGGCGCGGGGCCCCGTCGCCATGATCACGGTCCTTCCGGCGGGGCAGACCGGGATGGGCAAGCAGCTGGGCTCCTGGTTCGTCTTCAATCTCCTCGTGAGCATCTTCGCGGCTTACACGGCGAGCCGGGCCGTCGGACCGGGCGCGGAGTACCTGGAGGTCTTCCGCTTCACCGCGACGGCCGCGTTCCTGGCGTACGGCCTCGGGAGCTGGTCCGAGTCCATCTGGTTCGGCCGGAAGTGGAGCACCACGCTGAAGAACACGGTGGACGGGCTGATCTACGCGCTCCTCACCGGCGTCGTCTTCGGCTGGCTGTGGCCGATGAGCTGACCGGCCCGCCGTCAGCGGCCGGAAGCCAGGTCGCGGAGCGTGCCGGTCAGGGAGTCGAGCCGTCGCGCGTCGATCCCCGATGCGCCGCTCCGCAGCCCCTCGACCGTCGAGGCGAGCCGTGTCAGCGCTTCCCTCCGGGCGGCCGCGTCGCCGAGCGACACCGCCCGGTCGAGCTCCGAGGCGATCTCGTCCACCCGGCTGGCTGACACCGCGCCGGCGCGCCGGAGCTGGTCCAGGTACGCGCCGGCGACCGCCGGGTGTGCGGGCCAGGCCACGCGGGGCTGCGTCTGGGGGTTGAACACGTCCCACTGCACCAGGCTCGCGGCCTCGATCTCGTTGGCGGAGAGGTGCTCGCTCGGGGTCAGGCGGAAGACGTCCAGGCCGCGCCCCATCTCCGAGGCGTAGATCCGGCCGTTGTACCAGTAGGCGGACCAGAACCCGCCCAGCAGCAGCTCGTCGGCCATGGGACCGCGATCGAAGAAGGCGATCTCGAAGGGACGGGACGCGTCGGTGAAGTCGAAGACCGAGATGCCGCCCTGATACCACGCCTGCACCATGATATCCCGGCCCGGGACCGGCACGAGCGAGCCGTTGTGGGCGACGCAGTTCTCGGCCTCCGTCTGGGGCGCCGGGAGCTTGTAGTAGCTCCGGTGTCGGAGCTCGCGCCCCCGCAGCTCGAAGATGGCGTTCGCGCCCCAGTTGTGGCGGTCGCTGCGGAGGCACCGGGCGGCCGTGCCGCCGCCCCACTCGTCCGTGTAGATGACCTTGCTCGCGTCGTTGTTGAAGGTCGCCGAATGCCAGTACGCGAAGTTGGGATCGAAGACTTCCTCGACCCGCACCGGGTTGAGCGGATCGGAGATGTCCAGCAGGAGCCCGTTCCCGGAGCACGCCCCCGCGGCCAGATTGAAGGCAGGGAAGGCCGTGATGTCGTGACACTGATCCGTTCGGGCGGTGGTCTGCGCCCCCTCCCGCTCCGCACCGCCGGGCCAGAGCCCCGCCACGTCCTCGCCTACGGCGAAGATCCGCGGCATGTTGACGATCCGGGCGTTCTGCGGCGCGGCCAGCGGCACCTCGATCACCTCGATCCGGAAGAGCGCCGAGGTCGTGTCCTCCTCCGGCTCCAGCGCCGTACAGCCTTCCAGCTCCGCGTCCGGACGCACGTCCGACGTGCCGGCGACGTAGATGTAGACGTGGGAGGCGTCACGGGGGTCCGGCACGAGGGAATGGGTGTGGGATCCCCGGCACGTCTGCACACCGCCGACCTGCCGCGGCGTCCCGATGTCGCTGATGTCGAAGATCCGCACGCCCCGGAAGCGGTCGGGATCCGCCCCCGGCTCAAAGCTGCCTTCGGTGCCGCAGTCCACCCGGGCATTGGGCATCTCGACCGACATGAACAGAAGGTCGCCGTGGATGGAGAGATCGCCCTGCCCGCCGGGGCAGACCACGGTCGTCCGGAGCGTCGGGCTCGCCGGATTCGTGATGTCCCAGATCTGGAAGCCGTGGAAGCTGCCCATGAACAGCAGGTTCCCACGGTACGCCATGTCGGAGTTCGCGAGGAGAATGTTGCCGAGGTCGGCCTCGTCGTAGAACCCTTCGGGACGCGGCCTGCTGGCGACATGCTCCATGTTCCGGATGGCCGACTCGGCATCCATCCACCCGGCGTCGAGCCCCACCCGCGGGTCCCCGGCCCCGCTCGGCCGGTCCACGGAGGGGGACGGTCCCCCCCCGGCCGGCGGCCCGGCGCACGCGGCGGCGAGGAGCGCCCCCACCAGCAGGGCAGGGATGCGAAAGGCCCGCTCCCGCGGGTGTGAGGCTGCGTCGTTCATCATGATCCTCATGGAAGTTGAGCGTTCAGCATGCGCCGCATGCGCGCGATCTCGGCGCGCTGGTCCGCATCGATGTGCGAGATGAGCTGGAAGAGCTCCGGCTCCTGGCCTCCGCCTTCCGTCGCGAGGAGGTCCCGCGTCATCCGGAGCGCCCCCTCATGGTGGCGGATCATCAGCTCCAGGAACAGGCGGTCGAACGCGGGCCCGCGCGCGGCGGCGAGCCGGGCCAGCTCGTCCGGCGAGGCCATGCCGTGGGCCTCGCTCGCGGCCGGCTCGTGGTCCCCGTGCCCGACGTGCGCCGCCGGCGGGGCGGTTTCCCCGCGCGATTCCAGCCATCGCCGCATCTGCGCGATCTCCGCCTGCTGGGATGCGTCGATCCGCTCCGCGAGCATGTGAATGTCCTGCCGCTCCGTCCGCTTCGGCACCAGGTCGGTCATGACCAGCGCCTGCGCGTGGTGGGGGATCATGGCGGCCATGAACGCCGCGTCGGCGGGCGTGTGCCGCGCGGGTGACGGCTGAGCCGCCCGCGGGTCCGCCTCTCGTGATGCTTCGCCCGGCGCGCCCGGCTGTACGGTGCGCGGCGGCTCGGTCTCCGGTCCGCACGACGCGAGCGCGGCGACAGCCACGAGGAGGGTCCGGCGCTTCATTTCCGCTGTGATCCGCTCTCATCGACGGGGAAGAAGGTCCGGCTGCACACTAGGGCAGGCGGGCCGCGGCGAGCAACCCGACGGGCGCGGGGCCCTGGGTTGCGTGGTAGCGTCGATATCGCGGCAAGGGCCGCGCCGCAGCGGCGAATCCGGCGGTGAGGCTGTCCTGAAGAGGATGGCTATCGACCCGCCGGGACCCCGTCCTCGGACGGAAGGACACGGGCGTGGCAGTCGCAGACCTGCCGGATCCGCTGATCCCTGGTCTCCTGGTAGATGTTCCCCCTGGAGTAGGCGCAGAGCAGGGAGAAGGGGAGCGACCGGGCGAGCTCGTTCCACATGTCTTCCAGGCGGAGAGCCGCCTCCGCCTTCCCCTCGCAGAGCAGGTCCACCAGCTCGCCGTACGCCCGGATGCGCGCTCCGTCGGCGGCGGCCACCGCCGCCCGGATCACCGAGCCGACATGGCGTTCGAAGCGACCCGGATCGGGGATCCTGCCGACCATGATGCTCTCCAGCACGACCCGGGCGTCCATCCAGCGGAGGCGTCGCGTGCGGCGGGCCTCCTGCCAGTCGACGCCCGCCTGGGCGAGCCTGGTGCGGAAGCCGTCCCGGTGGGCCGCGGTCGAGAGGAGGACCACCGGCTGTCGCAGCAGGATCCCGTCGGCGACGAACGGCGCCACCGAACCGAAGAGGAAGTCGTCGGAGTCGTAGAACTGAGCCACATGGTCCCAGTCGACCTCCCCTGGCGGCCGCTCTCCCGGGGGCTGCTGCTTGTCCCTGCCATTCTGGTCGTACCTGGTCATCCAACCCCCGGGTGCGGCATCGCGACGCCTGTTTCCGGGTGAACGATACAAGAAGCGTACGGTCCGGCAAGCTCGGCGGCACGGCGGGTCCTCGCCGGCATCCGGAGCGGCTACCGTTGCACCGCCAGCGGAGCCGGCGCACCTTGCCGATACCTTCTCCCACACCGGAACCCCGAGCATGAGAGCACGTGGACTGATAGGCCTGGCGCTCCTGGCGGCCGCGGCGGCCTGCGCGCCGGAGAGCCCTCCACCGGAAGACGCGCGCGGGCGCGGCGAAGTCCCCGCCGAGCCCCGGCAGGAGCCCGCCGCCGTGGAGGAGATCGCCTGCGAGGACCTCGCCCGCACCATCCTCGCGGTGGAGCCCGTGCGGTCGAGTCTCGAGCGGAAGTTCGGCGCGCCCGACAGCGTCGTGGCCAGCACGGAGCCGAACCGCCACGTCCGCGGTCGCGTCGACTCCCTGTTCGTGGTCCACTATTCCGGACTGACCGCCAGCCTGCGGAAGCCGGGCGGCGGAGAGGACATGGTGGATCACGTGACGGTGACGGAGAGCCGGTTCCTGGCCTATCCCGCCATCGGCGTGGGGGTCCCCGAGGACCGGGTCATCGCCGCCCTCGGAGAGCCGACGAGGCGGACGAGGCAGTCGCTGGTGTACGACTGCGGAGAGCACATCGAGGAGCCGGTGACCTTCCACCTGGCGGATGGCGTGGTTCGGCGCATCGAGATCGCGTACTACCTGGATTAGCCGGAGACCCGATGCGGATCGTGAGGGCCGGAATCCCTGGATCGGGGACGACGACGGCCTTCGACGAGACCACCGGATCGTTCCAGCCGCCTTCCGTTCAGGAGGGCTTCCACGCCGTCGTCGTTACAGAACCGACCGTCTGACGCGGAAGTCGACGTTGTCCAGGATCCAGCGCCAGAGGTCCGGCTGCTCGCCGGATTCGCGCGGCGAGGGCATGAATCCCGCCCGCGCGACCTCGCCGCCCGCCCGGTCGCCTGCCAGCGCGCCGTCGGCTCCGGCCTCGCCCCCGCTCTCAGCGGCGGCAATCCCTCTCTCGACGGCGGCCGCGGCCTCCATGGCCTCATCGGCGACCTGGAGCTGCTCCCGCCAGCCCTTCATCACGTTCGCGTCCACCGTCCACATCCGGACGCGCTCGCGCGGGATGCTCCGCTCCCAGTGCACCGCGACGGTGGGATCCGGATACAGCACCCGGACGGTGATGTTGCGCGCCAGGTACTCCAGCGCGTCCATGTCGATATTCGCGTAGCGCGCGGCCTCGTCGATGGGCGGACCGCCGGGTCCCACGTCCGGGATCCCGTCCGTGAGGAGCACCAGCGTGACCGGCGCCATAACCAGGTTCTGGCGCTTCACCAGCGTGGCCGCGCGCTCGAAGAATGCGGTGAAATCGGTATAGTTGTCGTTGGGCCGGAACCACTCGCGCAGGTCCGCCTCGATCTGCTCGACGGGCTTCCCCTCGAAATCGTGGACGGGGTGGAAGGACTGGGGCTGCCCCGGCTTCTCCCCCCCGATGGCGCCGACGAACAGCGCCCGCGGCTGCTCCAGCCCGCCGGCACCCGCGAGATGAGCGTGGATGTAGTGGGCCGCGAACGCCATCGCGTCGTCGTAACGGCCGCCCTTCTGGAACGACCCGCTGACGTCCACGCCGACGAAGAGCGTGCTGCGGGGCACCAGCTCCGCCTCCGGAGCGGGGGCGCAGCTCAGCGTCCCCAGGAGCAGCACGCGCAGACCGGTGAAGCGCAGGAAACGTCCCGCGCCGCTCGTGCCGGCCCGATCCTGTCGCCTGGCCATGTCAGCTCTCCTTCGCCGGCTCGGGGACGAGTCGCCCGCGCGCCGCCGGCTCCCGCGACGAAGCGCCGCGCGCGCCGGGGGCCGGGAACCGCGTCATCGCCTCTTCGAGGCTGCGGAACGGCAGCTCGAAGGCGGGGCGGGAGCTGACCAGCACCAGCGCGAAGTTGAGCGCCGCGGCCAGGAGCTGGAGCATGGGGAGCACCAGCGCCTCCGCCAGCCGGTCCGCCTGGCCGCGGAGCCACGCCTGCTCCCGCTTCAGATCGTCCACCATCTCCTTCCACCACGCGAACGCCTCGGACGCCACCGGCGCACCCGCGTCGCTCCCCATGTTCAGGGTCTGCCGCGAGAGGATGGCCATCAGGGCGGGCGTGCCGTAGCGGCCGAAGAGGAACCACGTCATCGCGCGGATCCCGACCCAGCCGAAGGAGGCGATGGCGAGGGTCGAGAACAGGCCGAGCCGCACCTCGCCGCCCGTCTGCTGCGCGATCCAGGGCGTGATGGCGTCGATCAGCTCGCGGTAGAGGAAGATCACCTCGAAGAACATCACGAGCAGCTCGACGATCACCATCCCCAGGATGTCCTTGATCCTGCGCTGCTCGATGGCTTCCGTCAGGGCGTGGATCACCGCGAAGCTGCCGGCGATCAGCAGGAACAGGAACGCGTAAAGGATCCCCGAGAGCACGATCGTGTTCGGCGCCGCGCCCGTGATGTCGTAGAGCACCTCGTACATCGTGGGCCGCAGCGTGAACGTGAAGATCGCCGCCTCCAGCGCCGCCCACCCCAGGATCAGCACGAACGCCAGCCACGGGACGCCGGGCTTGAAGTAGCGCTTCGCCGTCCAGTCCAGCGCGGCCGCCGGGGTCGTGAACAGCGATCCGGCGACGCGCAGCACCACCACGACCGCGTACCGCAGCCCCGACCAGAGGAGCCCCGCCGCCAGCAGGACGAACTTCACGATGCCCGCCCAGTAGACCGCGATCCCGCGTCCGGCGTCCCACCAGGAGAACGCCAGCGTCCGCACGTAGGCCCCGCGGCCGGAGCGGAAGGGGAGCGTGTAGGCGGACAGCATGGTCGACCAGATGGCGACGACTAGGAGCAGCGCCGGCAGCCCCAGCAGCGTCCACGACGCCGCCAGCACCACCCAGGAGCCGTCCGGCGTCAGCACCGTGCGGAGCACGTGCCCCTGCCAGGCCGGGATCCAGCTGACCAGCCCCGCGAGGAACGCGGCGCCTTCGCGCCAGGCTTCCGGCAGGTTCTGGAGAAGGGACTCGAACATCGACGCCTCCTGGATTGGGATACCGCGGAGGGATGGCGCGCCAGCCCCCCGGGGGGTTCGCTGGCGGCCCGGCTGGCATGGCGACGATCGTCGCTTTAGCCCCGAAGCTCTGCGCCACCGCCTTTCGACGGCTTCGCTCTGAGCAGCGTTGTTCGCACTGTCGTTCGGTTGTGATGGCGGGCGGTGCTCGCCGGCGGGACCTTGCGGCAAACGGAGGGCCCGACCGGTCGAGCGTCCGGTCGCGACCCGGCAAGTCGTTGGGGGAACGCGTGTTCAGCGAACCCGCGCCGGTCTGCGCTCCGGAAGCTCCACACGGATGAGACGCAAAGATGTGCCGTCCCGCGTACTTTCTTTCCCATGGCTGAGCCACACGCGCTGGGGCTGGAGTCCGGGACCGTGGTCCTGGTCCCTCACGATGAGCGCTGGGCCGCTCTCTTCCGCGCCGCCGCCCGGGAGCTCCGTCAGGCGCTCGGCGGGCAGATCCTGGCCGTCCATCACGTGGGCAGCACCGCCGTACCGGGACTGCCCGCGAAGCCGATCCTGGATCTCCTCGCCGCGGTCCCGGACTTCCAGACAGCGCGAGCGCTCGTGCCCGCGCTGACCCGTCTCGGCTACGAGTTTCGCCCGGACGAGGAGATCCCCGATCGTCTCTACTTCCGCCGCCGACGGGGGACCGCGCGGACGCACCACCTGTCGCTCGCGGAGCCCGGCTCCCGGCACCACCGGGTGACGCTGCTCTTCCGGGACGCGCTCCGCAGGGACCCGGTGCTGGCGAGTGAGTACGCCGCTTTGAAGCTCGAGCTGGCGCGCCGCCATCCGCTGGATCGTCCGGCGTACCTCGAGGGGAAGTCCGCCTTCGTCCGCCGCGTCCTGGCCGCTGCGGGCGTGGGCTGAGCTCCGCCCCGCCTCGCGTCCACGGTGACAGCCCCGCTCACGCTCGGTATCTTGCCGGGATGAGAACCGTCGTCGGAGCGGCCATTCTGGCCGTGGCCGCCATCGGGTGCGGCGGGAGCGCCGCCCCTTCCCCCTACGCGGGCGAGGAGAGCCGGGCCATCAAGGCGCTCGACGAGGCGGAGGTGTCCGGCCTGCTCGCGGGTGAAGGCATGGGGTTCGCCCTCGCGGCGGAGCTGAACGGGCTCCCTGGCCCCCGCCACGTCCTGGACGCCGCCGAGGCGCTGGAGCTGGACAGCGACCAGCGCGTCCGCGTCCAGGCCATCTTCGAGGCGATGAACACCGAGGCGGTCCGGCTCGGAAGCGCCATCGTCGAGGGAGAGCGGGAGCTGGACCGGCTCTTCGGCAGCGGGGCGGCGACGCGGACCGATGTCGCGGAGCGGACGGTTGCCCTGGGCACCCTCCGCGGCCGGCTGCGAAACGCGCACCTGCAGGCCCACCTGCAGACCGCGCCACTGCTCACGGAGCACCAGCGGATGCGGTACCGGGACGTCCGAGGCTACGGCACGAGGTCGGCGGATGGCGCCGCCGCCCAGGCGGAGCACAGCGGGCATCCAGGACACTAGGCGCCGTCGCGCGGCCGCGGCCCTGATCCTGCGCGCCGACCGTCGGCGCGCAGGTCACGGATACACAGCGGGAGGTTACCATGGCGGAAGGTCGAAAGCTGATGCGCTCGCGGAACCAGCGCATGATCGCCGGCGTCTGCGGCGGGCTCGCGGAGTGGCTCGGCTGGGATGTGACCATCGTGCGGGTCTCCTACGTCGTGGTCTCCGTGCTCTCCGCCGGATTCCCCGGCACACTGGCGTACATCATCCTCTGGTTTCTCATGCCCGAGGCGCCTCGCACGCGGCCGGATTTGTGAGCACCGCCGGCGTGGAGGAGCTCCCGGCGCTGATGGAGGAGAACGCCGAGAAGCTCGCGGCGGGCATCATCGAGGAGTGGCGGGAGATCGGCCAGAACGAGGTCTGGCTCTCGCTCCCTTCGAACATGGACTTCGATCACCTCCCGGCCGTGCTGCGCGCCCTCGCACGGGCGACCTTCGCGCCACGGGTGGACCGGGACCTCGCCCGCGCGCTCACCGGCGAGTCGGCTCAACACGGCAGCGATCGGCAGGAGCAGGGGTTCCAGGAGAGCTACCTCTACACGGAGTACATGCTGTTGCGACGGAGCATCTGGGAGCTGTTCCAGGAGCACCTCACGCCCTCGGAGGCCTACGGCGCGATCGTCCGTGCCGATGCGCTGATCAGCCTCTCCACCCTCGCCTGCCTCCGTGGCTTCCATCGCCTCACCTACGAGGCGCGGGGAGACTGGCCCGCGACCCTGGATCGTCTGGTCGAGGAGTGGCCCCTGATCCGGGGGCGCGGACCCTGACTCCGCCGCGAGCCCTCAGCGGCCCGCGGTCAGCTCGATGAAGGGCCTGGGGGGCGTCATCTCGTGCTCGGCGGCCAGCTGCCCACACGCAGCCGCGATGTCCTGACCCCGCGGCTCGCGCACCGTGGCGTTCACTCCCGCCGCGTCGAGCCGCCCGGCGAACAGCCGCAGCGCCCGTGGCGACGACGGCTCCCACCCCGTGCCGGGCACGGGATTGAACGGGATCAGGTTCACGTGGGCGCGAAACTCCCGGGCGATCTCCGCGAGCTGGTCCGCGAGCTCCGGCGCGTCGTTGATCCCGTCGATCATGACGTACTCGAACGTAATCCGCCGTCCTCCGGCCGCATCGAACGCCCTCAGCGACTCCACCAGCTCCGGGAGCGGGTACTTCTTCTCCACGGGGACGATCTTCCGGCGCAGCTCGTGGTTGGGCGCGTGGAGGGACACGGCTAGGCGGAACTGCTCCTCACGGGCGGCCAGCTCCCGGATCCCCGGGACGATCCCCACCGTCGACACGGTGATGCGGCGGGCGCCCACGCGGTAGGCCCGGTTCAGGATCGTCAAGGAGTCCATCACGGGGCCGCGGTTCATCAGGGGCTCGCCCATCCCCATGTACACGATGTTCGTGATGGCCCCGCGGCCGTTCTCTCCGGCCCACTGTCGCGCACCACGGTACTGCGCCACGATCTCGCCCGCCGTGAGGTTGCGCCGGTAGCCCGACCACCCGGTGGCGCAGAACACGCACGCCATCGCGCACCCCGCCTGACTCGAGATGCAGAGCGTGAGACGGTCCCCGCTGGGGATCAGGACCGACTCCACCAGCTCCCCGTCCTCCATCCGCCAGAGGTGCTTCGTGGTGCCATCGGCGGAAACCTGCACCCGGGCGACCCCGGGCGTCTTCAGATCGAACGCGACGGTCAGCGCCTCGCGCTCCGCCACGGGGAGCTCCGTCATCTCCTCGAAGGAGGCCGCGAGCCCCGCGTAGAGTCGCTCCAGCGTCTGGCGCGCACGATAGGAGGCCACGCCCCGGCCCGCGAAGTGGCCTTCGAGGGCGGCGCGCGCGTCGTCCGGGACGAGCCCGAGCAGGTCGATACGTTCTGTTGTCCGTGTCATGGGCCGGGGTTAACTTAGCGCCGATTGTTCGCACGGTAGAAGACTCTGGTGCAAGCGGTGGTCCTGCTTTCGGATCTGCTCTCGGCGGCGCGGGTGAAGGTCCCCCTGTCCGCCTCCACGAAGGATGATCTCCTGGAGGAGCTGGTCGGCCTCCTTGTCGGAGACGGCTGCGCGGAGGATCCCGCCGAGGTCCTCCGCGTCGTCCGTGAGCGGGAGGCCATCCTCTCTACCGGCATCGGCAGCGGCGTGGCCATCCCTCACGGGAAGACCCCCGCCTGCTCCGGCCTCGCCATCGCCGCCGGCGTGACCCGCGATCCGATCGACTTCGACGCGCTCGACGGCGAGCCCGTGCGCATCATCTTCCTTCTCGTGGGGCCCGAGACCGCCGCCGGCGCCCACATCAAGGCGTTGAGCCGGATCTCGCGTATCGTCCGGCAGCAGGAGATGCGGCAGCGTCTGATGGATGCCGGGGACGCCGGGGAGTTCATCCGCGTGCTCCAGGAGGCCGAGCGCGCGTGATGCGCCTCGTCTTCGCCTACCTCCCGCTCGCCCTCTGGGCGGCCGGGGTGCTCCTGGTCGGCGGCTCCGACGTGCGCGGTGTGGACCTCCCCGCCGGCTGGGACAAGGTCGCCCACTTCCTCGCCTACGGGCTCGGCGGTGCGCTGGCCGCCGCGGCCGGTCGGTGGAGCGGTCGCGGGTGGGGGTGGCCCGGCCTGACGTTCGTCGCCGTCGTCGCCGCTACCGATGAGCTGCGACAGGCCCGGATTCCACACCGGTCCGGGGATCCCATGGACTGGGTGGCGGATGTCCTCGGCGCGCTGGCGTTCTTCCTCGTCGCGCGAGGTTTCCTTCGAAGGAGCGCTGGAGCGACATGAGTCAGGAGCTGGGCACGGCGTACCGTACGACGGCCGCGGGAACCTTGCGAGCGGACGACGCCGGCGAGACCATCCGGCTCGCCGGCTGGGTCCATCGCAGCCGGGACCTGGGCGGCGTGCTCTTCATCGACCTGCGGGACCGGTCGGGGCTCGTGCAGCTCTCCCTCGGCCCCGACTGGACTCCGGCGGATGCGCTCGAGCGAGGCGCCGCGCTCGGGATGGAGAGCGTGATCGCGGTGGAGGGTGTGGTCCGGCGGAGGCCGGACGGCGCGCGGAACGAGGAGCTGCCCACGGGCGAGGTGGAGGTCCACGTGGGTTCGCTGGAGCTGCTCGCTGCGGCCGAGACACCGCCGATCCCGGTCTACCAGGTGCCGGGGGAGGAGCTCCCGGCGGAGGAGCTGCGCCTGCGGTACCGCTACCTCGACCTGCGTCGTACCCCGCTCCAGCGGGCGCTCGAGACCCGGCACCGTGCCCTCCAGACCGTTCGCCGGCACCTCACCGACCGCGGCTTCTGGGAGGTGGATACGCCGATGCTGACGCGGCGCACCCCGGAGGGCGCCCGGGACTACCTGGTGCCGAGCCGCGTCCACCCGGGCGAGTTCTACGCGCTGCCGCAGTCGCCCCAGCTCTACAAGCAGCTCCTGATGGTCTCCGGCTACGACCGGTACTTCCAGATCGCGAAGTGCCTGAGGGACGAGGACCTGCGCGCGGACCGTCAGCCGGAGTTCACGCAGATCGACGCCGAGATGTCCTTCGTCGCCGAGGAGGACGTCTTCACCGTCGGCGAGGAAATGATGGCGGCGCTGTGGAAGGAGGTGCTGGGCGTGGACCTGCCCACGCCGTTCCCGCGCCTCACGTACGCCGAGGCCCTGGCCTGGTACGGCACGGACAAGCCGGATCTGCGGTTCGGGATGGAGTTCGTGGACCTGACCGAAACGCTCCAGCACGCCGATTTCCGCCTCTTCTCGGCCGTCAGGGAGTCGGGCGAGCAGATCAAGGGCGTGGTGGCGAAGGGGGCCGCGGACGTGTTGTCCCGCAAGGACCTGGACGCGCTGAACCCGGTCGCCCAGGCCGCGGGCGTTCCCGGCTGCCTCTGGGTGAAGCGGACGTCGGACGGCTGGTCCGGCCAGTTCGCCAGGGCGCTGGACGACGAGCTCGGCCGGCGCCTGGTGGAGGCCGCGGCGCTGGAAGTCGGCGACGTCATCGTCGTCGTGATCGGGCGGTTCCGCCGAACGACGACCGTCCGGGAGAGCCATGGTGGCGCCACCGACGCGGACCGGCTCGGCGGCGCGGAAGCCGCGCTCGACGCGCTGCGTCGCCACCTGGGCGACCGGCTCGGTCTCCGGGACGCGTCGAAGCATGCATGGGCGTGGATCACCGAGTTCCCCCTCTTCGACTGGGACGCGGAGGCCGACCGGCTCGTGGCCGCTCACCACCCGTTCACCGCGCCCCACCCCGAGGATGTGCCCGTCCTCCTGGAGCACGCCTCCGAGACGGTCGCCGGCGAGGGGGCCAGGGCTCTGTTCGACGCGCGCCTCCGCTCCCGCGCCTACGACGCCGTGTACAATGGCCACGAGATGGCCAGCGGCTCGATCCGCATCCACGACGCCCGGCTCCAGCGCACCCTGTTCCGGGCGCTGGGGATCGGGCAGGAAGAGGCCGAGCGGAAGTTCGGGTTCCTCCTCGACGCCTTCCGCTACGGCGTGCCGCCTCACGGCGGCTTCGCGTTCGGCTTCGACCGCCTGGTGATGCTGCTGACCGGTGCGGCCAGCCTGCGGGACGTGATCGCCTTTCCGAAGACGACGGCCGCGCGGGCGCTGTTCGAGGGCGCACCCGCGTCGATCGGTGACGACGAGCTGAAGGATCTCCACATCCGCAAACGGTGACGCCGGGCGCGCGCCGGCGGGCGGGACCCCCCCGGTCGTGGTGCGCGCGTATTGCGTGTGTGGCGAAACGGGTAGACCATTCCGGGGGTACCCTTGGGATTCCGACTTCCATTTGAACCTGGACCTGATGCCCGAGACCGAGAACACGATCGTCCAGCACCGTCTCCCGTCGGAGGGGGCCGACTACCTGCTGCTGGCAGGGGTGAACGACCAGAACCTCCAGGAGCTGGCGCGCCAGACGGGCTGTCGCGTGATCCTGAGGGGCGACTACCTCATCCTCTCCGGTGAGCTGGGCGACGTGGAGCGGGCGATCCCCGTCGCCCAGCAGCTGCTGGACATGGCCCGGCTCCAGACGCCCTTCGGCGTGGCCGACGTGGCGCGGCTGGTCGAGGCGGCGGGCGCGAAGAAGGGCCCGAACGGGACGCAGGGTCAGGTCGCCGGCGTGGCCGGGGAGGGGAAGCGCGACGACCTCCGGATCCTGCTGCCTGGGCTCCGGAAGGTCATCTCGCCGCGCTCGGAAGGGCAGGCCGGGTACCTGGAGGAGATCGCCAGGAACGACATCGTCATCGCCATCGGGCCGGCGGGGACGGGCAAGACGTACCTGGCGGTGGCCATGGCCGTGGACGCGCTCCTGAAGAACCGGGTCAAGCGGATCATCCTGGCCCGCCCCGCGGTCGAGGCCGGCGAATCGCTGGGGTTCCTCCCGGGTGATCTCCAGGAGAAGGTGGACCCATACCTCCGGCCGCTCTACGATGCGCTGGAGGACATGCTCCCCCACGACCGCATCCGCCGCGCGCTGGAAAGCCGCACCATCGAGATCGCGCCCCTCGCCTACATGCGCGGCCGGACGCTTGCGGACGCCTTCGTGATCCTGGACGAAGCCCAGAACGCGACGACGTCCCAGATGAAGATGTTCCTGACGCGTCTCGGGCTGAACTCCCGGACGGTGATCACGGGGGACAAGACGCAGATCGACCTGGTTCGACCGTCCGACTCCGGGCTCCTCGAGGTGGAGGCGATCCTCCGCGGCATCGAGGGGATCAGCTTCGTATACCTCGAGCCCGCGGACGTGGTCCGCCACCGGCTCGTCAAGGACATCATCGACGCCTACGCCGCCGCGGATGTCGAGCGCGCGCGAGACGACAAGCCGGCGATCGGCCGGCAGGCCTGACCGGGGAGCGAGCGATGACGGCACGCGAGTTCTTCCGCATTCTCAGCAGTCCGCCCGGGGGTACCCGGGACGCGTGGCTGCATCACGGTGCCCGGGCGGCCCTGCTGCTGATCCTGGCGCTCGGCGCCACGCTCATGTTTCCGGTCGCGCCGCTCCCCGACTTCCCGTTCATGGAGCGCGGGATGGTAGCCGGGGAGGACGTCGTCGCCGGCGTCTCCTACCCGATCTACCGCTCGCAGTCGGAGCTGGCCCGCGCCCAGCAGGACGCCGCCGCCAGCATCAACCCGATCTTCGTTTACGACTCCACGGCCGTCGACTCGATGATGGCGCAGGTGGACCGGTTCTTCGTCCGCGCCGACAGCGTGGCCGAGTCGACGGGGGCCAGATCGGTGGTGCGCCGGCGCCTCCGTGATCTGCTGAGCGCCTACGGGATCCCGCCGTCGGCTGAAGACGTCGAGATCCTCGAGGATGAGAGTCAGCGGCGGCGGCTCCGGGCCACCGTGCGGCGGACGATCCTGGAGGAGCTGCCCCGCGGGATCGCGGTCGCGGGGGAGCTGGAAGAGGCCGGATCACAGGGGGTGCGGCTGCGGGGGATGGGGCGCGAGCGCGTCGTCGAGCCGGACTCGCTCCTCACCTCCGTCGACTTCTTCGACCGCTCCCGCTTCCATCTTCCGAGCGTGACGAGGCCGGGTTACGAGCAGCTCCAGCGGCTGCTCCTCGTGCGGTTCCTCGTCCCCAGCATCCGCCCCGACTGGAACGCCACCGAGCAGGCCCGGGAGCGCGCCCGTGGCGCCGTGAGCCCCAGCAAGGGAGATGTGCTCCGCGGTGAGCGGATCGTGGCCGCGGGAGACCGGGTGACGGAGGAGCAGGTCGAGCGTCTCAAGGCCTACCAGGCCGAGCTCGAGCGACTCGGTGCACTCGACCGGGGGCAGCGCGGGGCCCGCACCGCCGGGGCGCTCCTGTTCAATCTCATCACGCTCTCGCTGATCGGCGCGCTGCTCTATTTCTATCGGCCGACCGTTTACGAGGACTTCCGCCACGTGGTCCTGTTCGGCGGCCTGGTGCTGGCCGTCGTGGCCACGGCGGCGTTGATCGCCACGTACGACGCGCCGGCCGCGCTGATCCCCATCGCGTTTCCCGCGTTGGTGGTGGCCACCCTGTGGGACGGCCGCCTGGCCCTGACCATGTCCCTGATCCTGGCCGTCATGCTGACCGGGCAGGCGGAGCTCACCGGGGTCACCACGCTCCTCACGCTCGCGGTCGGCGGGGCCGTGGCCTCGCTGAGCGTGCGCGTGGTCCGTCGCCGCGCGCAGATCTGGAGCTTCATAGGCCTGAT
Organism: Gemmatimonadota bacterium; assembly: GCA_019347975.1. Lineage (GTDB taxonomy): Bacteria > Gemmatimonadota > Gemmatimonadetes > Longimicrobiales > RSA9 > JAHWKI01. Next base: position 28,001 of record JAHWKI010000001.1, on the reverse strand, counting down.
CGCCGCCGGCTACGTGCTGGTGGCGGTGGTGCTCGGGCTCCTCCGGGCCTGGTCCTTCGAGGAGGTGCTCCTGGCCGCCGGCTGGGGCGCGGTGAGCGCGGTGGGGAGCGCCTTCGTGGCCATGGGGTTCCTCCCCGTGTTCGAGGGCTTCACGCGCATAACCACCGACCAGTCCCTGCTGGAGCTGGCGGACGTCAACCGCCCGCTCCTGCGACGCCTCTCCATGGAGGCCCCGGGGACGTACGCCCATTCGGTCAACGTGGCCAACCTCGCGGAGGCCGCGGCCAGCGCGATCGGCGCCAACGCGCTGCTCACGCGGGTGGGGGTGTACTATCACGATGTCGGCAAGATGCTCCGGCCTCACCTCTACATCGAGAACCAGCACGGCGGTCGGAATCCGCACGACAGGCTGAAGCCCGCCACCTCGGCCGCGCAGATCCGCAACCACGTGATCGAGGGGCTGAAGCTCGCGGAAGAGCACAAGCTCCCGGACCAGGTGAAGGCGTTCATCAACGAGCACCACGGCACCCAGCCGATCAGCTTCTTCTACGATCAGGCCAGGGAGGCGGAGCCCGACGCCGCGCTCGACATCCGCGACTTCAGCTATCCCGGGCCCCGGCCCCAGTCGAAGGAGACCGCGATCCTCATGGTGGCCGACTCGGTGGAGTCCGCCGCCCGAGTGCTCCCGGACCCCAGCCCGGAAGCGATCCGGGAGCTGGTGGACCGGATCGTCCGCGGAAAGATCGAGCAGGGGCAGCTCGACGAGGCTCCGCTCACCCTCCGCGAGCTCACGCTGATCAAGGAGCAGTTCGCCAGCGTGCTCAGCGGCATGTACCACCAGCGCATCGACTACCCGCCCGCTCGGGAGGAGCCGCAGGCCGAGGGCACTCCGGAGCGCGCCGGCGCCGGCGTTCCCTGATGCCGGCCGTCGACGTCACTGTAGAGGGGGCGCCGGCGGCGGCGCCCGCCTTCGGTCCCCTCGACGCCTCGACCCTCGTGGAGCGCGCGGCTCGGGCGGTCCTGGCGGAGCGCGGCGTCCACGACGGCGAGATCTCGGTCGCCCTCATGGACGACCCGGCCATGGCCGCGATGAACCGGCAGTGGAAGGGCCGCGACGCCACCACCGACGTGCTGGCGTTCTCTCTGCACGACGAGGGGGATCCGCCCCTCGGCGACGTCTACATCGGATGGGAGCAGGCGCTCCGGCAGGCCGCGGAGATGGACGAGCCGCCCGCACGTGAGCTGGCCCGCCTCGCCATCCACGGCACCCTTCACGTCCTCGGCTTCGACCACCCGGAGCAGGGCCGCGAGGAAAGCCCGATGTGGAAGCTCCAGGAACGCATTCTCGAGGAGCTGGGCATCGCATGAACACGCTGGGCAAGGCATTCCGACGCCGGCTGATCGCGGGGCTGATCGTCATCGCTCCGCTGGGCGTCACCCTCTACATCCTGTGGTGGCTCTTCCGCACCGTCGACGGGGTGCTCGGCCGCCATGTCTACGGCGCCATCGGCATCACCATCCCCGGCCTCGGCCTGATCATGCTCGTCCTCCTCCTCCTCGGCGTCGGATGGCTCGCCGAGCGGACGATCGGGGCGCAGATCTTCAGCTGGTGGAACGGCGTGCTCGAGCGGGTCCCCATCGTCAGCCGCCTCTACGGCGCGACGCGCCGCATCGTCGGCAGCGTGTTCGGTGGAGACGAGAAGAAGTTCTTCCGGGAGGTGGTGCTGTTCGAGTACCCCTCCCCGGGGCAGTGGACCCTCGGCTTCGTCACCGGCGGCGCGCCGAAGGCCCTCGACGGCCGGATGAAGGATGGCGTCACCATCTTCCTCCCCACTGCGCCCAACCCGGTCACCGGGTTCCTGATCATTGTCCCGCGCCACAGCGTGATACCCCTCCCCGTCACCGTCGAGGAGGGCTTCACCTACATCCTGTCGGCAGGCGCCGTCCCCCCCGGCGGGGTCTCTCTGGCCCGCTCCGATTTCGCCGCTGCCGCGCGACCGGCCTCCACCCCGGAGCGCGACGTCCTTTGAGCACTCCGGACCTCCAGCACGTGGAGGAGTCCCAGCAGCGCCTCGCCCGGCTGGAAAAGCTCCTCGAGGCCGGTGATGACATCGCGCTCACCGCGTTCCTGGACGACCTCCACCCGTCGGACATCGCCGACCTCATCGAGCACCTGGACGACGACGAGGAGCGCGTCCGCGTCTTCGACCTGCTCCCGGCCGAGGTCGCCTCCGACACGCTGGCGGAGATGGAGGCGCACGAGCACCCCGAGGACATCCTCGCCGGCTTCCATCCCGAGCGCATCGGGGAGCTGATCGGGGAGCTCAGCAGCGACGACGCGGCCGACCTCATCGGAGAGCTCGAGCCCGAAGACCAGGCGCGCGTCCTCGCCACCCTCGCCCCCACCGAGGCGGGCGAGCTCCGGGAGCTGATCGCCTACCCCGAGGACTCGGCGGGTGGGATCATGACGACCGAGCTGGTCGCCATCTCCGTCCACCTGACGGCGGGCGAAGCGATCCAGGAGGTGCGGCGGCAGGCGCGGGAGCTGGACACGGAGTTCTACAACATCTTCGTCGTCGACCTGATCCGGCGCCTCCAGGGGCTCGTCACGCTCCAGGACCTGGTGATCGCCGAGCCGAGCTCCCCCATCGCCGACCTGGTGGAGCCTCCGGTAATCACCGTACCGGTGGACATGGACCAGGAGGAAGTCGGTCGGCTCATCGCGCGCTACAACGAGCCGTCCGTGGCGGTCCTGGGGCCGAACAACATCCTCCTGGGCCGGATCACCTGGGACGATGTCATGGACGTCATCGAAGCGGAGCAGACGGAGGATCTCCTGCGCCTCGCGGGGATCGGGTCGGAGGAGGAGGTCCGGGGCGGGTGGACCGAAGCGGTGCGGAGCCGGCTGCCCTGGCTCACCCTCAATACCCTCACCGCGGCTCTCGGCGCCTTCGTCATCTATCAGTTCACCGACACCATCGACCAGATGCTCGCCCTGGCCGCGCTGCTGCCGGTGATCGCCGCGCTGGGTGGGAACGCGGGCACCCAGGCTCTCGCGGTGACGGTCCGCCGCCTCGCCCTCACCCGCGAGACCGCCGCCCGCCGCTGGAGCGTCGCCGCCAAGGAGGTCGTCGTCGGCCTGGTCAACGGCCTCGCTCTCGGCCTGATCGTCGGCGGAGGGAGCTACTTCATGTTCGGGACGTGGGCACTCGGCGCGGTGGTTCTGTTCGCCATGTGGGGGAATCTCATCGTGGCCTCGGTCGCCGGCGCGTTCGTCCCCGTTCTCCTCGAGCGGGTCGGCGCGGACCCGGCCGTGGCCTCCTCCGTGTTCGTCACCGCCGTCACCGACGTGGCCGGCTTCTTCCTCCTGCTCGGCCTGGCCACGCGCTTTCTCATATGAGGCGCTGGCGCCGGAGCGTCAGCATCGCGCTGAGGCTTTTTCCGTTCCTGGTCGCCTTCCTTCGCGACCGGCGCCGCTGGCTCCTCTTCGGCCGTCCGCGCCGTCTCCCGCTCGAGAGGCATCGCCGCCGCGCGCAGCGGCTGACGGCGACGATCGCGGCCCTGGGGCCCACGTTCATCAAGCTGGCTCAGGTCTTCGGCGCCCGGGCGGACATCCTCCCCGAGCCGTATCTCAGCGCGATCGCGAGCCTGCAGGACCGCGTTCCGCCGGACGAGCCGGGGGCGATCGAGGCGGTGATCGTCGCCGAGCTGGGGCAGCCCCTCGACGCGGTGTTCGCCTCTTTCGACCGGGAGCCGGTCGCCGCGGCCTCCCTCGGCCAGGTCCACCGGGCCCGGGTCGGCGACCGCCATGTCGCGGTGAAGGTGCTCCGGCCCGGGGTCGAGGCCCTGGTCGCCCTCGACCTCGAGATCTCCTTCCGCATCCTCTACGCCCTCAACATCCTCTTCCCGAACCACCACGTGAAGGCCCTCACCAACGTGGTCCGGGAGTTCAGCGTGCGGGTGCGCGTGGAGATGGACTTCCGCGAGGAGGCCCGCCACATGGCGCTGTTCCTCACCCACTTCGGCGACGATGGCCGCGTGATGGCCCCCGCCGTCCTCGAGGGGCTCGTACGCCGCCGGGTCCTGGTCATGGAATGGGTGGATGGGGAGCGGATCGATCGCCTCGCCCCCCGCTTCGCGTCCGGCGAGCTGCGGTTCCGCGGCCTCATGGAGACCCTCACCGAGGTCTACCTCCGCATGCTCCTCGTCGAGGGCATCATGCACGCAGACCCCCATCCCGGGAACCTCCTGGTCGATGCCCGGGGACGCATCGTCTTCCTCGACTGGGGGATGGTCGTCCAGCTCCGGCCCCCCACCCGCGACACCATCATCCGCATCGCCCTCGCCGCCGCCCGGGAGGACGTCGACGGCATCATCAACGGCATGTACGAGCTCGGGATGATCGACCCCGACATCTCCCGCGCGGAGATCCGTGATGCCGCCGCCGAGATCCTCGCCACCGTCGAGCGCGCCCGCGACCTCGGCCAGCACCGCGTCCAGGAGCTGGTCGCCGAGATCATGGACACGTTCTACACCTGGCCGCTCATGCTCCCCCGCGAGCTCGTCTACTTCTTCCGCGCCGCCGCCCTCCTGGAAGGGATCGGCTTCCGCTACGATCCCGCGTTCAACGGCCTCGATATCTCCCGCGCCGTCGTCCGCCGGATGAAAGGTGAGCTGCTGCGGGTCGCCGCGCGACAGCCGTCGGAGATCGCGCGCAACGTCTTCGACGACGCCCGGTCCGTCATCACCGGCGTTCGCGACATCGTCCAGCGCCTCGACCGCGAGGAGCTCCGCGTTCGCATCCACTCCCGCGATCTCATGCAGATCGAGCGCTTCTTCTCCCTCCAGGTCCGCCGCATTCAGCTCTCCCTCTTCGCGGCGACCATGGCCCTCATCTCGGCCATCGTCTTCATCGCGGTCCCCAGCTGGTGGGTCCTCGCCGGAGGCCTCGTCGCCGCCTTCCTTCTCTTCATGATCGTCCTCCTCCTGCCCACCCACCTCCTGGAGAACCCCATGCGGCACGCCCGCGGACTGGGGCAGCGGGAGCGTCGCCGGGAATAGCCCCTTCCGATCCGCAACCCGGCAGCGCTCCGGGGAACGCTGTGCGCTCGGGTATAGCGTATGGCTTGGGTTTTGCCATTACCACCGATACATGGAAGCCTCTCCCCGCGGCCTCCGCGGTGCCGGTGATGGGTCGCCGCGCGAGTCCTCCGACGTACCGGTCCGCAGTAAGGGGGACCCGACGCCGCACCTCCGGCCCTGGGCGGAGGTGCTGGTCCGGCTCTTCGCGGTCCTGACCCTCCTCTACAGCGCCTATTACATCATCTGGCGGTGGGGCTGGACGCTGAACTGGGATGCCTGGTGGTTCTCGATCCCCCTGGTCACCGCCGAGACCTACGTGCTGTTCTCGGCCCTGCTGACCACGTTCACCGTCTGGACGCTGAACCGGCGCACTTCGCCACCGGCCCCGGAGGGACTCGATGTCGACGTCTTCATCACGACGTACGACGAGCCCCTGGAGATCATCAGGCGCACGGTGATCGGGGCCCGTGCGATCCGGTACCCGCACCGCACGTTCATCCTGGACGATGGCAAGCGCGACGCGCTGCGTGAGCTCGCCTCGGAGCTGGGTGTCGGCTACATCCGACGGCAGGGGAACGAGCACGCCAAGGCCGGGAACCTGAACAACGCGCTGAAGGAGACGTCCGGCGAGTTCATCCTCCAGCTGGATGCCGACCACGTCCCGCTCCCGCACATGCTGGATAGCCTCCTGGGCTTCTTCGAAGAGCCCGACGTGGCCTTCGTCCAGTCGCCGCAGGACTTCTACAACACCAACTCGTTCAGCTACAGCGTGAACGAGAAGGGGCGGCGGCTGTGGGAAGAGCAGCGGATCTTCTTCTCGCTGCTCCAGCCGGGGAAGGACCACTGGAACGCGGCGTTCTTCTGCGGCAGCTGCGGGGTGATCCGCCGCACGGCCATCGAGGAGATCGGCGGCTTCTCCACCGAGACGATCACGGAGGACATGGAGACCTCCCTCGTCCTCCACTCCCGCGGCTGGAAGTCCATCTACTACGGGGAGAGCCTCGCCTACGGGCTCGCTCCCGCCTCGGCCGGGCAGTACATGGTCCAGCGCCTTCGCTGGGGGCAGGGGTCCATGCAGGTGCTCCGGAAGTACAACCCGCTCTTCCGGAAGGGGCTCACCTGGCCCCAGCGGATCTGCTATTTCGACTCCACGATCTCCTATCTCGACGGGCCGCTCAAGCTGATCCTGTATGTCGCGCCGATCATCTTCTTCTTCACCGGCGTTCTACCCATCTGGGTGGATGAAGCGGACTTCCTGATCCGCTTCATTCCGTACCTCCTCCTGAACCTCGCCATGTTCGAGCTCCTGTTCCGCGGAACGGGATTCATGCTGATCGCCGAGCGCTACAACATGGCCAAGTTCTGGATCTACACCATGGCCATCAGGGGATTCTTCGCTCGCGGCAAGCTCAAATTCGAGGTGACGCCGAAGACCAGCGGCGATGTCCCCCTGCGGAGCTATCTTCCCCAGCTGGTTCTCCTCGTCGTCAGTATCCTCGCGGTGGTGTGGGGGACGGTGGCCTACGCGCGCGGATGGATCGAGTACAGCGCCCCGGGGTGGGGCTCGGGCGCGTTCTGGTTCAACTTCCTCTGGATCGCGTACAACGTCTACTTCGCCGCCTACGTCGTGCGGCTGAGCCTCGAGTTCCGGCAGCAGCGCGTGGACGAGCGGTTCCGTGCCCTCATGGCCGTCGAGGGGGAGATCATCCCGTCTCGTGACGCGGAGGACGAGGATGCCCCGGAGGAGGACCTCGACGACAAAGGGCTCGAGGACGAGCGCGCGCGCCGCGTGGTCGTGCTCACGACGGATCTGAATCCGGAAGGGATGGGTTTCCGGGCCGCCGAACGATTCCACCGCGGCTCACGTGTCCGGTTCGTGCTCCCGCTCGAGACCCGGCCCGTCGAGGTCAGAGGAGAGGTCGTCCACCGCGAGAAGATCACCGTGCGCAGCCAGCGGTACTACGACTACGGGGTGCGACTGGATCCGCTGGCCCCCGACGATCGGGACGCCATCGACCTGCACTGCACCCACCACGCCGTGCCGCTGCACCGTCTCCAGTTCCGCGACACCAAGCGCCCGCTGGAGCCGGTTCGCAGGCTGCTCGCCGACCCGCGGCGCGCCGCCCGCCAGACCGTTCGGCTCCCGGCACACGTCTTCTTCCCGGACGAGCATGGCGCCGAGACGGGCACCGCTGCGCAGCTCGGCTACCTGGAGGAGATGAGCTCGGATGGCGCGCGGCTCATCCTGTCGCAGCCGCCGCCGCCCGGCGGGCTCGTCCGGTTCACCGCCGGAACGGTGGAGGGCGAAGGCGAGGCCGTCGCCGTGCATGCCATGGACACCCCCATGGGTATCGTCTTCTCGGTGGGGCTCAGGCGCCTGAACGGGTCAGGCCCCATCCCCGCCGTCGGCTGAGACCGCCTCACTCGGAACGTACCTCATGGAAGCGCTCGCCGCGCAGCTGCCCGCATGGCTACGGGATTTCATACCCTCGACCACAGAACTGGTCGCGGGCGTCCCGCTCGCGCTCCTCTATGCGGCGGCGGCCGCGGCGCTCGTGGGGTGGCTTCGCATCCGGCGCGGCGTGCGCGCGCCGTACACCCGCAAGATCTTCCACTTCATCATCATCTCGGCTGCGGGCGTCGTCCAGCTGATCTGGGGGCTCAGCGGCGTGGTGGTCTTCGGGAGCGTCACGGCCGCCGTCGTGGTGGTGGGCATCCTGAAGGGCTCGGGGTTCCCGTTCTACGAGGCGATGGCGCGTCCAACCGATGCGCCGCACCGAACGTTCTTCATCGTGGTCCCTCTCATCACCACCGCACTCGGCGGGGTGATCAGCAACCTGCTCTTCTTCGCGTTCGCCCCGGTCGGCTACATGGTCACGGGGTGGGGCGACGCGGTCGGGGAGCCGGTGGGGACCCGCTGGGGAAAGCACCGCTACGAGGTCCCCTCGCTCGCCGGCGTCAGGGCGACCCGCAGCCTCGAAGGGAGCGGCGCGGTGCTGTTCGTCGGAACCGCGGCCGCCGCTGCGGTCCTCCTTGGCCTCGGCTTCGCCCTCCCCCTCGCCCTCGGCGTCGGCCTCGCCTGCGGCGCGGCCGGCGCGGCGGTCGAGGCCTTCAGCAGCCACGGCCTCGACAACCTCACCGTCCAGGTCGCCGCATCCTTCGTCGCGTGGCTCCTGCTGCGCTGACCGCCACCCGGGTCAGAAGGAGAGGACCAGCTCCGCCTTCGCGTACCAGGTGTCGTCCTCTCCCAGGTTGTCGTCCTTCCAGCCCCCGCCCACGGCCACGATCGGACCCCCGTCACGGGTGATGTACTGCACGACCGGTCCGAACTGCGTGGCCCGGTACCCCGTCGCTCCGGCGGGGCTGTCCAGCTCCCCCTGCCACACGTACTCGGCGCCCACGTGCAGCGCCCCCTCCCGCAGGTCGCTCACCCGGGCCGTTCCCCGCGCACGGCTCCACAGGTAGTCCGAGCCCCAGTTGTACGAGCCGATCCCCTGAAGGCCGAACTGTCCCGTGCCCCAGTGCTCCCCGTGCAGGCTCGTCGTCACTCCCGATCCGCTCCCGCCGAAGAAGGGCACCACCACGTCGTCGCTCTTGAAGCTGTAGCCCACCTTCCCGCTCACCATGCCGGTCCGCGCGCGGTATTCCATTCCGACCGCCGGCGTCGTCGACCAGGTGCCGCCGGAGGCGGTCTCCAGCCGGTACAGGCTCACCGACGCCACGGGCACGAAGCCACGGCGGTCCGGCTTCACGCTCAGCTGCGTGTAGATCAACGTCACGTCGTCCCCGGCCGTCTCCACGGTCGACGCCGAGGTCCAGTCGAGCTGCGCCTCCAGCCGATCGGGAGCCGCCCCGAGCCCCATCACGACAGCCAACGCTCCCAGCCCACTCAGTCTATACGCACTTCTCATCGCCGTTTTCCTTCATTCATGACGGTTCCGCCGATCCCCGATCGGCCGTGAGCGGTGCTGTGAAGCAAAGAGTCTGCCACGTCGCCCGGCTCCGCGGCTGCGGCCATAACGTGGCATACGCGTTGCACATGCATTCGTCAGAAACAATTGTTTTTTGACTCGCGCCCCAGCGGCCACACATGAATCGTCCTTCTGTCCCCCGATTCCTGCTCTTCGCGTACGTATGGCTCATGGTGGGATTCGCGACGGGCACGGTCGTCCTGCTGGGCCCGACCCGCTGGGTGACCGAAGCCTTCGACGCCCCCGGCGCAGAGCGCGCCGCGATGCTGGTCGTGATCCTGTCGTTCATCGGCGGCTCGTTTCTGCTGGCGCTCTACTTCACCAGGGTTCTCATCCTGCGACACCCGTCGCGCCCGGTGCGAGGGCTGGTCGTGGTCGCGGTCACGGGGTCGGCCATGCTGGCGCTCTGGGGGTGGCGGAACCCTGTCGTCTACTCCGCGGTGGCCGGGGTGGAGGGGGGCGGTGAGCGTATGGTGACGGAGTCGGGGAGCCAGTTCCTGTTCGGACCCTACCCGGACCGCGAGCGGCTGCAGCAGCTGAAGGAGGAGGGGGTGACGGCGGTGGTGTCACTGCAGCACCCGGCGGTCGTGCCGTTCGAGCCGGAAGGGATCGCGCGGGAGAAGGAGTGGACGAAGGAGCTGGGGATCCGTTTCGTCCATGCCCCGATGCTGCCGTGGGTGAGCGACAACGAGCGCTCACTGGAGACGATCCGGGAGCTGGTGAGGAGCGCGGACGGAGGGACGTACTACGTGCACTGCGGGCTCGGCCGCGATCGGGTGAGCGTGGTCCAGCGCGTGATCGAGCGCATGGGCGGGAGGGTGGCTTCCGACGGGGCGACCGAGGACGCGCTCACGTGGGCCGACCGCGAGGCGGAGGGGCTGGGTGACCTGGAGCGCGGTCCGCCGATCGAGCTGGAGGAGGGGGTGTGGGTCGTCCCCTATCCGAACAAGCACGAGATGTTCGGGCACATGCTCGGCGGCCAGGTGGAGCACGTGCTGCTCCTCCTGGATGACGCAGACCCGGTGCAGGCGGAGTGGCTGGCCAGCGCGCGTGAGCTCCTGACGCAGTTCGACGTGCCGCACACCGTCCGCAGCCTCGACGGAGGAGACGGGGCCGCGGCGAGCGAGATCGCGCGCACCGCCCGCCGGCTTCCCCGACCCCTGACCGTGATCGTGCCGTTCACGGGGACGGGACGGGAATCGGCGATCGCCGGGACCTTCCGGAGCGCGTGGGTGGGGGAGCGAGGTCGAGCCGCGCAGGCGGCGGAGGCGGCATCATGAGCGTTGGTGAGCGGAACCCGCGGGCGGATCGTCGGCGCTGGGTGGAGGTCGGGCTGTTCCTGTACCTCTGGCTGATGATCGGCTTCGCGACCGGGACGGCGGTGCTCCTGTTCGCGGCGCGGGGCGTGACCGGCCTCCTCCGCGACAGCGCCGCGGCCGGGATGGAGGCCTACGCCATGTGGGCGGTCATGGCCGCGTTCGTCATCGGCTCGTTCTTCCTCTCGCTCTGGCTGTGGCGACGGTCCCTCCGCGGCGGAGCGGGGCGGTTCGCCATCCCGGCCGTCGCGACCATGCTCGCATCGCTGGCGCTGTGGGGGTGGTCCAACCCCGCGAGGTACGCAGCCATAGCGGGCGGCGAGGAGTCGCGGATCGCCCTCGATGCGGGGCCGGAGTTCGTGTTCGGCGCCTACCCCGACGAAGCGCGGCTGCGCGAGCTGAAGGAGGCCGGCTTCACGGCCGTCGTCTCACTCCAGCACCCGGCCGTCGTCCCCATCGAGCTGCAGGGGATCCGCGCGGAGAAGGAAGCGGCCCGGAACGTCGGGATCCCGTTCGTGCACGCGCCCATGCTCCCGTGGGTGAGCGACAACGAGGGGGCGCTGGAAACGATCCGCGGCCTGGTCGAGCGCGGAACGGGGAAGTACTACGTGCACTGCGGCCTCGGGCGTGACCGGGCCAACGTCGTGAAGGCCATGGTCGAGCGCATGGGGGAGGCCCGCGTCGCCACGGCCGGCGACCTGAAGGCGCCCCGCACCTTCGCCGACCGGGTCGCCGAGGGTCGCTTCCTGATGGAGCGCGGCAACTTCCAGGTCCTCGCGGAGGACCTCTGGGTGGTCCCCTATCCGAACGAGCGCGAGGGCTTCAGCAAGCTCTTCGGCGGACAGGTGGAGACCGTCCTCATGATGATGGACCCTGCCGACCCGGAGCAGCGGGAGTGGATCGCCGAGGGGAAGCGGCTCTTCCAGCAGTACGGCGTTCCCTTCCGGTTCCAGCCGTACGACCCGGCCGATCCGCAGGGCGTCGCCCGATTCGCTCGTCAGGTGCGGGAGGCTCCGAGACCGACCGTGGTCATGGTCCCGTTCACGCGCCCCTGCCCCCGCGACGAGATCACCCGGGCGTTCCTGGACGCCTACGCCGCGCTGGGCGGTCCGCCTCCGTCCGAAGTCCTGCCGGGGGACGGCGACCCGAGCGCCGAGGGACGTCCGCTCCCCTGTGAAGGCGCTTCCGCCGGGTCGTAGGGCCCGGCGCCGCCCTCAGCCCTCCGGAAGCAGGGGCGCGCCCCGCTTGGCGTAGAGCGCCGCCTCCAGGATGATCGCCGCGGTGTTGACGTCATGGGTCCCCGTCGGCTCGTGGCTCTTCTCGAATACGCCCGACTGCCAGCCGCGGGACGTCCGGGCCGGCTGCACCGTCTCGACCGCCAGCTCGGTGTACGGCCGGGGCAGGAGCGCGTGCCACCCGAAGGAGTTTTTCGTGCTGACCCACCGCGGCTCGTCCAGCGTTTGTCCCGGCGTGTGGATGTCGACCACGAACGGCTTGCCGTTGCAGTAGATGCAGTAGTAGTAGAAGTAGTGGGGCGCGACGTCCACGGCGTCCTCGCTGGCGATGGTCACCTGGCCTGTCCGCTTGTAGCGCTCCTCCTGCAGGTCCAGCAGCCGGCCGGACAGCGCGCGGGTCGAGTCGTCCCAGCCGGTTTCCAGACCCATCAGCACGAACGGCTCGCTCACGACGCGGTCCAGCCCTCGCCCGTCCTCATAGATCGTGTAACCCCAGACGTCGACGGGATCGGCGTTGGTCATCAGGTTCAGCGCCTTCTCCGCGCGCCAGCCCCACGCGGCGAACCCCCGCGCCGCGTACTGCTCGTACCCGATCCGGCCCTCCAGGAAGGGCTGGGAGCGGGTGTTGTCCTCACCGTAGAGGTACCCGTCCTTGATGATCCGGGATGGATCCACCCGCCGGGCCACACGGCGCGCCAGCTCGGCGTGCTCCGGGTCCGACCGCTCGATGATCGCCAGCCAGAGGAGGAAGCGGCCCAGGTCGGTGGCCGACCACGCGTACCCGTCGCGGTCCGGATCACCCTCGTTGTCCACCATCGCGCCGTTCGCCACCGCGTAGACCTTGTGGTAGGCGACCCCGTCGAAGAGCGGCAGCTCCGCGAGGGTGGCGAGCATCTGTCCCATCCGCCGCCCGTATTCCGCGTCATTGATGATGCCCAGCTCGTGGGCGGAGTACAGCCCCGCGAGACCACTCCCCATGTCCCAGGTCGTGGCGTTCGGGTAGTTCGGCGTCGCCCGCACCAGCCCGGTCCCCTCGTCGGTGTTCTCCTCGATGAACCGCCAGGCGGTGCGCGCGGCGTCCATCATCGGACCGTCCACCGACTCACCCAGCGGGCCCGACCGCCCCTGGTCCCCCTGCCCGCATACCGGAGCGGCCACGATCACGACGGACAGCAGCGCCCACGCCGCCGCGGATCCCAGGACCCACGTATTTCCAGAGTGCACAGAAGCTCGCTTTCTTGCTTGAAGTCGTCAGCCGGCCAGGCGCGTCCCCCCACGGGCGAGCCCGAGCGCGTATTCACCCCACCACTCACCCGCGGGCGGGCCGCCGTTGCACGTCCCGTCCGACTCTCCGGGCCGCTTGATCCAGAGCAGCGCGTCCAGGAGCGGATGCCGTGTTTCCGTCGTCGGGGTCTGGCCGAGAGCCGCGCCAGCGGGATTGCACCATTCCCCGTCCGCCACCGACCCGCCGTTCCGGCTGGTGTCGATCACGAAGTGCGGGTTCCCCAGTCGGCGGCCCACGCGCTCACCGTACGCCGTGTTCTCCGCCGTGCCGAGGAAATTCGAAACGTTCAGCGCGAATCCGTCCGCCAGGTCGACCCCGGCCAGGTGCAGACGCTGGGCGATTTCCTCTTCCGGGACCCACCGCGCGTGACCGGCGTCGATGTAGACGGTCGCACCGCTCTCCTTCTTCAGCAGCGAGACGGCCTCGCGGATGAGCGAGAAGCGCTCGGCCTGGCCTTCCTGCGTCAGGCAGGAGACGAGCGCCACCGCGTCCGGCTCGAGGATCACCACGGCGTCACGATCCCCGATCCCGGCGGCGACTTGGCGCACCCAGCTCCGGTACTCCGCGGCGTCACCGACGCCGCCGGCCGAATACTGGTTGCAGTCCCTGTTGGGGATGTTGTACGCCACCATGACCGGAACGGAGCCGTTCTTCGCCGCCTCCGTGACCAGCCGGTTCACGTCCGCCCGTACGTCCCGGTTCCAGTCTCCGAACCAGGACGCCGTCGGCTGGGACAGCATGCGTTCGAGCAGCCGCGCGTCCTCGGGGCGGCTCTTGCGCCAGCTCGCGACCTGTCGCTCCGCCTTTTCATTGCGAGGGACGTGCAGTGTGGTCCGGGTGAGCTTGCTCGTCGCGGTCGCGACCTCCCGCTCCGGTGGCTCCCGTCCCGGCTCGGACGCCGCCATGGCCGGGGGCGCCGCCGGGGCCGCACGCCCCGGAATCAGGGTCGAGAGTCCGCCCATGAGCGCGGGCGCGATGCTGCGCCGGTCCGGTTTCCACCACGGCCCCTGGTGGCGCCGCCGCTCGGCGTGGTGCCTTTTCTCGTTATGCCGCAAGAGGTTGCCTCCTTGAAGGGTCTACGGGCACATACCCGCGCCCGGCCCGGAGCGGTCCTCTGACATCAGGTCAAATGTCGTGCCGAAAGGGGCCGAACGCGGCTCAGCCGGCCAACATCAGCGCGTATTCCGGCCACCACTCCCCGGAGGGGGGGCCCCCGTTGCAGGTGCCGTCGGATTGGCCTGGCCGCTTGATCCACAGGAGGGCGTCGACCGCCGGGTAGAGAGCTTCGGTCGTCGGAGCGGCGCCGAGCTTCCGGCCGGGAGGGTTGCACCACTCACCGTCCGGAGCGCTCCCGGCGCCGTTGCGGCTCGTGTCGATGATGAACCCCGTCGGCCCGAGGAGAGCGGCCACCGCCTGCCCGTACTCCACGTTCTCACCGGTGTCGACGAAGTTCGCGACGTTCAGCGAAAAGCCGTCCGCGTCGTCGATCCCGGCCGCTTCGAGCCGCTCCGCGGCGTCCGCCACTCTCAGCCAGTCGGGGTGTCCGCCGTCCAGGTAGACGACCGCCCCGGCGGACTTCAGCACCGTGACCGCGTCCCGCAGCACGGCCAGCCGCTCCGCTCGCCGCACCCCCTCACACTCGAGGTGCCCTAGTGCGTCCGGCTCCACCACCACGACGGCTTCCCGTCCCTCCAGCGACGAGGCCACCGTCCGGATCCACTCGGCGTACGCCGCCGGCGTGGCCGCCCCCTCGCCCCCGCAGTCCCGCTGGGGGATGTAATAGGCGACGAAGACCGGGACCGTGCCGGTTTCCTCCGCCGCCGCGAGCGTCCCGGTCAGCTCCGGCAGCGGATCGGAATCGGTGAGCCACACCCCTCTCGGCTCCGAAGCGATCCTGTCCATCGCCGCCGCGTCGAGCGGCCGGTCGGCCCGCCACGCTTCGGCCTGTCTCGAGGCGTCGGAGGGGTAGGGCACATAGAAGGAGGCCCCCGCCAGCGGGCTGGGGCGCGTCACCAGCGGCTCCGTCCCGTCTTCGCAGGCGGACAGGCCGCTCATCGCCCCCATCACGAGGATCCACCTCCTGGCCCTGGATCTCAGCCGCACCTCCCGGAAAAATGAACCCGCATATTGACCTGCCACCGCCTTTCCGGCCACCTCGGACGGATCACCGCGGGCGTTTGACAGATCCCGCCGCGCTCCGGACATTCGCCCCATACATGACGCAGCACGATGACCTCCTCGCCCGGTTCCGCGCCGGTCAGCGCGCCGCCCTCGCCCGCGTGATCTCCATCGTGGAGAATCAGCGCGAGGGCTTCCAGGAGCTCCTCCACGAGCTCCACGGCGGCGGCCGAAACGCGCGCCGGATCGGAATCACGGGTCCGCCCGGGGCGGGGAAGAGCACCATCACGTCCAACCTGATCCGCCTGCTTCGCGAGCGCGGTCAGACCGTCGGCGTCGTCGCCGTGGATCCGACCTCCCCCTACACAGGCGGGGCGCTCCTCGGCGATCGGATCCGCATGAACGACGTCGCCAGCGACGAGGGTGTCTTCATCCGGTCCATGGCGACGCGCGGCGCCCTCGGCGGGCTCGCCGCGGCGACCCGCGAGGTGATCGACGTGATCGCCGCGTACGGCTTCGAGGTCATCCTCGTCGAGACGGTGGGTGTGGGCCAGAGCGAGCTGGACATCGCCGCGGCGTCCGATACGACCGTCGTCGTCCTCGTCCCCGAATCCGGCGACTCCATCCAGACCATGAAGGCCGGGCTCATGGAGGCCGCGGACCTCTTCGTCATCAACAAGGCCGATCGTCCGGGCGCCCCGCGCCTGGCCAGGGAGGTGGAGATGATGCTCCACCTGCGCATGGGCCAGGCCATGCGGAACATCCCGGCGCACCACGGCGTGGACCTCCGGAGGGCGGGGAAGAAGACGACTTCGAGTTCGACTTCGAGTTCGACTTCGACGGAGCACCGGGCATGGGAGATTCCCGTGCTGCTCACCCAGGCGGAGGGAGGAGAGGGGCTACCGGAGCTCCTCGCGGCCCTCGACGCGCATACCGCGTGGCTGGAGGAGACCGGTGAGCTCGTGCGGCGGCGTCGCGCCCGGCTGGAGGAGCGGGTGCGGGACGCGGTCCATCAGTCGTTGCTCCTGCGGGTCTGGCAGGACGGCGAGGGAGGAGCCATCCTGGAGAAGAGTCTGGAAGCTCTCGACGCCGGGGAGGTCACACCGTACGAGGTGGCGGCTCGGATCGTGCGCGCCGCCGCCGGGTAGGAGGCCTTCGGGGCCGAAGCGGGCCGCCGGGCATGCGATACGGAGCGCTGACTGCTGATGCTGAGGTCCATGGGAACCGTCGAGAGGGATGTGCCGGTCGGGGAGGCGGAGCGTGCGGAGCTGGAGGAGCGGCTCCGGGTCAAGGAGCGCGAGCTAGAGGAGCTCCGGTCCCGGCTCGCGGACTGGCAGCGGGACTACGAGAAGGTGGGCGAGCGCGACGCGTCGTTCACCACCGTCTCGGGGGAGCCCGTGGCCCCGCTCTACACCCCGGCCGACCTCGGCGCGGACTGGGATCACGAGCGGAAGCTGGGCTTTCCAGGGGAGTACCCGTTCACCCGCGGGCCGTACACGACGATGTACCGGACGCGGCTGTGGACCAAGCGGCAGTTCGCCGGCTTCGGCACCGCCCTCGAGACCAATCAGCGCTACCACTACCTCCTGGAGCAGGGTCAGACCGGCCTGAGCGTGGCGTTCGACTTCCCGACCCTCATGGGCTACGACTCCGACCACCCGCGCTCCCTCGGCGAGGTGGGGAAGTGCGGCGTCGCCATCTCCAGCCTGGCGGACATGGAGACCCTCTTCGATGGGATCCCCCTCGACAGGGTCTCCGTCTCCATGACGATCAACGGCCCGGCCATCATGCTCTTCTGCTTCTACGTCATCGCGGCGGAGAAGCAGGGCGTGTCGCCGGACCAGCTCCGCGGGACCGTCCAGAACGACATTCTGAAGGAGTACATGGCGCAGCACGCGTGGATCTATCCGCCCGAGCCCGCGCTGAAGCTGATCGTCGACATGTTCGAATGGGCGTCGGAGAACGCGCCCAGGTACAACCCCGTGTCCATCAGCGGGTATCACATCCGTGAGGCCGGCGCCACCGCGGCCCAGGAGCTGGCGTACACGCTGCGCAACGGCTTCGAGTACGTCCGCCGCGGCATCGAGCGGGGGCTGGACGTGGACGCGTTCGCGCCCCGGCTCAGCTTCTTCTTCGACGTCCACAACGATTTCTTCGAGGAGATCGCCAAGTTCCGCGCCGCGCGCAGGATCTGGGCGCGCCACCTCCGGGAGGTCTACGGGGCGGGGAACGAGGAGAGCTGGCGGCTCCGGACGCACGCCCAGACCGCCGGCGTGTCGCTGGTCGCGCAGCAGCCGGAGAACAACATCGTCCGGGTCGCCTATCAGGCCATGGCCGCGGCGCTCGGCGGCACCCAGTCGCTGCACACCAACTCCATGGACGAGACGCTCGCGCTCCCCACGGAGAAGTCCGTCCGGATCGCGCTGCGGACGCAGCAGGTGCTGGCCTACGAGACCGGCGTCGCGAATACGATCGACCCGCTGGCGGGCTCCTACTACGTGGAGACGCTCACGGATCAGCTGGAGCGCCGCGCGGAGGAGATCTTCGAGGAGATCGAAGCGCTCGGCGGCGTGGTCCCGGGCATCGAGCAGGGCTACTTCCAGCGCGAGATCGCGCGGAGCGCGGAGCGGCAGCAGCGGGAGATCGAGTCGGGCGAGCGCGTGATCGTCGGTGTGAACGAGTTCACCGGCGGGAACGAGGAGGCGGACATCGAGATCCTGCGGATCGGCGAGGAGGCGGCTCGCACGCAGGAGGAGCGGCTGGCGAAGCTCCGCGAGGATCGCGATTCCGGGCGCGTCGAGGCCGCCCTCGAGCGGCTCCGGCAGGCCGCCCGCGCCGACGAGAACGTGATCGAGCCCATGCTCGACTGCGTCCGCGCGTACTGCACGCTGTTCGAGATCCGCCACGCCCTCGAGTCCGTCTACGGCAGTTTCCGGGAGCCCGTCTTCTTCTGATGGCTGACCTCCGGGTCGTACATTAATGGAAGGCGAGCTCCACGCCGCGCTCAGCGTCGGCGAGATCCTCTTCCGTCTCCTCATCGCGTTCCTTCTGGTCGCCGCCAACGGCTTCTTCGTGGCCTCGGAGTTCGCGCTCGTCGGCGCGCGGCGCACCCGGATCGAGCAGATGGCGCTGGACGGGAACCGCCGAGCGCGCCTGGCCCGCGAGGTCATCACGCACCTCGACCACTACATCTCGGCCACGCAGCTCGGCATCACCCTCGCCTCCCTCGCCCTCGGCTGGGTCGGCGAGAGCACCCTCGCCGTCATCTTTCTCGCGGCCTTCGACGGACTCCCACCCCCGTTCGATATCCTGGCCGCCCACGGCGTCGCCGTCGCCCTGGCCTTCTCGCTGATCACGGTGATGCACATCGTGTTCGGCGAGCTCGCCCCCAAGTCCCTCGCGCTCCTCTTCCCGGAGCAGGTCAGCCTCTGGACCGCCGGCCCGCTCCTCGTGTTCTCCCGCATCTTCACGCCGTTCATCATCCTCCTCAACGGTGCCGCGAACCTGCTCCTCCGGACCATGGGGCTCCGCGCGGCGACCGAGATGGAGCGCGTGCACCGGCCGGAAGAGATCGAGATGCTCGTCGACCAGAGCTACGAGTCCGGTCTCCTCTCCAAGGAGCCGGTGGACATGATCCGCGGCGTGTTCGACCTTTCCGAGACCTCTGCCGGTGAGGTGATGACGCCTCGCACCGAGATGGTGGCCATCCCGGCCAGCTACACCGTGGAGCAGGCCGCTGATGTCATTCTCACCGAGGGCCACTCGCGCCTCCCCGTGTACGAGGACTCCCTCGACCATGTCGTGGGCGTCGTGCTCGCCCGCGAGGTCTGGCGGGCGCAGCGCGCCGGCGTCCTCGATCTCACGCCCCTCGTCCGCTCCGCCACGTTCGTCCCGGAGGGGAAGAGCGTCGAGAACCTGCTGCGGGACATGCAGAAGGACCGCATCCATCTCGCCATCGTGGTGGACGAGTTCGGCGGTACGGCCGGGCTGGTGACCCTGGAGGACCTGGTCGAGGAGATCGTCGGCGAGATCGCGGACGAGCACGAGGAGGTCCACGACGAGATCCTGGAGATCGCCGAGGGGGGCGTCCTGCTCAGCGGGACGGTGGGCGTGAGCGACATCAACGAGCGCTACGAGCTCGCCCTGCCCGAGGAGGACTACACCACGGTCGCGGGGTACGTCATGGGCCGCCTCGGTCGGCTCGCGAAGGCCAGCGACGAGGTGGACTTCCCCGGCGGCCGCATCCGCGTCCTCTCCATGGATGGTCGCCGCATCCTCCGCGTCGCCCTTCTCCTCGATGCGGCCATTCCGGACGACGGGGATGAACCGCCCGTCCGCGACTGACCCGCCGGAGCCGTCGGAGCGACGGCCAGCGACGGCGCCCGCCGACTTCTTCGACGACGACTACCGCCGCCTCCTCGCGCCGTTCCACGACGAGGAGGACGCGCGACGCGAGGTCGCGGCCCTGCGGGAGATCCTCGGACTCGCGCAGGAGGACCGCGTCCTCGATCTCGGCTGCGGCTGGGGGCGGCACCTCGCCCCGCTCGCGCAGGCCGGCCACGAGATCACCGGCGCCGACCTCTCGGTCGACCTCCTCCGCCGGGTCCCGGTAGGGGAGACCGGCCGATCGCCCCTCGTGGCCGCCGACATGCGCGCGCTGCCGTTCGGCGACGGCGTCTTCGATGTGGTCCTGAACCTCGCCACCAGCCTCGGTCTCTTCCTCGACGATGCTCCCGCACGCGCCGCTCTCGCCGAGGTCCGCCGCGTGCTCGGGCCCGCAGGTCGGCTGCTGCTCGAGGGTATGCACCGGGACGACGTCCTGGCGGACTTCGCCCCTCGCGTCCGCTGGTTCCTCGAGGACGGCACGGAGGTCCGGGCCCGCCGCCGCTTCGACCCGGTACGGGGCATCTGCCGTGAGGTGCTGCGCTGGCGAGGACCCGCCGGGGAGGGAGAGAAGCGACACGCGCTGCGGATCCGGAGCGCCACGGAGGTGATCGCCCTCGTCGAGGCGTCGGGGCTCGGGATCCGCCAGAGCCTCGGTGACTGGGACGGCTCGCCCTTCGAGGCGACATCCCCGCGGCTGATCCTCCTGGCGACCCCATCCTGAGCATACGCGCGCGGCGCGGGGGCAGGAGAACGGGGGGCCTCCGCCAAGTTGCCCGGCCGAAGGCGCGTGGATTACCTTGGCGCCCTGATCGACGGCAGAGACGAAGGGGACGGTACGCATGGAACGAAAGATCCGGGTGCTGGTCGCGAAGCCCGGCCTCGACGGGCACGACCGCGGCGCCAAGGTGATGGCCAGCGCCATGCGGGATGCGGGGTTCGAGGTGATCTACACCGGGCTCCACCAGACGCCCGAGATGGTCGTGAACGCAGCCATTCAGGAGGACGTGGACGTCGTCGCGCTCTCCATCCTCTCCGGGGCCCACATGACCCTGTTCCCCCGCGTTCTCGAGCTCCTCCGCGAGGAGGGCGGCGACCACATCCTCCTCACCGGCGGCGGGATCATCCCCGACGAGGACATGGTGTCGCTCTCCGCCCAGGGCGTCGGACGCCTCTTCGGTCCGGGGACGCCTACCATGGAGCCGATCGAGTACATCCGCGGCTGGTTCGCGGAGCGCCAGACGGCGGGGAGCCGGTAGGGCCGGGTGCCCAGGGTGGTGGAGCGGGCGGGCGCCGATGACGGCGCGACGCCCCGCGGTGGGAGCTCGGATGGTCGTCTTCGGCGCCTGGTGGCCGAGCTGGAGGCGCTCGAGGCGGAGCTCCGGCAGGGCGGGGGTGAGGAGCGGATCCGACGTCAGCACGACGCGGGGAAGCTGACCGCCCGCGAGCGGATCGCGCTCCTGCTGGACCCGCGCACCGACCTCCTCGAGATCGGCCTCCTGGTCGCCCACGACCGCTACGACGGCCAGGCCCCTTCCGCCGGGGTGGTCACGGGCATCGGGACGGTCCACGGCCGGCCCATCGTCGTCATCGCCAACGACGCCACCGTCAAGGCCGGCTCCTGGTGGCCGGAGACCATCACGAAGATGCTCCGCGCCCAGGAAGCGGCCATGCGGTGCCGGATCCCCATCGTCTATCTGGTGGACTCCGCCGGCGTCAACCTCCCCTACCAGGGGGGCGTCTTCCCCGGCCAGTACGGCGCGGCCCGGCTCTTCTACTACAACTCCATCATGCGTCGGTACCTCCACGTGCCGCAGATCGCCGCCGTGATGGGCCCCTGCATCGCGGGGGGCGCGTACCTTCCGGCGCTGAGCGATGTGATCCTCATGGTGGAGGGCACCAGCTTCATGGGGCTCGGCGGCCCCAACCTCGTGAAGGGCGCCACCGGGCAGACCGTCGAGGCGGAGGAGCTGGGCGGGGCGTGGACCCACAACGCGATCAGCGGCGTCGCCCACTACCGCTCGGCCGACGACCGCGCCTGCCTGGACCGCATCCGCCAGCTCATCGAGGAGCTGCCCTACCAGCCGCCGAGCGCCGCGGTGGCCGAGGCGGAGGCGCCGGCGGAGCCCGCGGGCTCGCTGTACGACGTGATCCCCGACGACCACCGGCAGCCCTACGACATCGAAGCTGTCCTCCGCGCCCTCCTCGACGGCGGGCGGTGGGACGAGTTCCAGGCGGATCGGGCCCCCGAGATGCTCTGCGCCACCGGGCGGCTCGACGGAGTGGCCGTCGGGGTCCTCGCCAACCGGCGCGGGATGATCGAGCCGCCCACCGGGGGTCCGCCGAAGTTCGGCGGGATCGTCTACACGGACAGCGCCGAGAAGGCGGCCTACTTCATCGAGACCATGAGCCGCCACCGGACGCCGATCCTCTTCGTCCAGGACGTCAGCGGGTTCATGGTCGGGGTCGAGGCGGAGCAGTCCGGCATCATCCGGGCGGGGGCCCGGTTCGTGGAGGCCATGGCCACGGCCAGAGTGCCCAAGATGGTCCTGACGCTCAATCATGCGTCGGGGGCCGGCTACTACGCCATGGCCGGCCAGGGCTTCGACCCCGATTTCATCTTCACCCTGCCCACCGGACGGATGGGCGTCATGGAGGGGGAGAGCGCCGTCGTGGCCCTGTTCGGCCCGCAGCTCGAGGAGATCAGGAAGAGGAAGGAAAAACCCGGAGAGGAGCTCCAGAAGAAAATGGACGCCGTTCGCGATGACTACGAGCGCCAGCTCGACGCCCGCTACGCCGCCGCGCGCGGCTTCGTCGACGCCGTGATCCCGCCCGAGCGGGTCCGGTCCACCCTGTCCCTGGCGCTCCGCGCCTCGCTCCACAACCCCGGGCCCCACCTGGGGCCCTTCGGCAGCCTGGAGGCGCTGTGACCGATCCGAGGAAGCCCGACTCCAACTTCCCCGGGTTCAATCGCCCGGGCACACGCCACACCCTCGTCCGGCGCCTGGTCACACCGTTCGGCGAGTTCTTCCGGGCCGAGTCCGCCAGCGGGATCGTACTCCTCATCTGCGCGGCCCTGGCGCTCCTGTGGGCGAACTCGCCCTGGGGCGAGAGCTATTTCCACCTCTGGGAAACGCACGTCGTCGTCGGTGGCGGGCCGATCCAGCTCGACTACTCCCTCCACCACTGGATCAACGACGGCCTCATGGCCGTGTTCTTCTTCATGGTCGGCCTCGAGATCAAGCGCGAGGTGCTGGTCGGAGAGCTCGCCTCGCCCAAGAAGGCGGCCCTCCCCATCGCCGCCGCCATCGGCGGGATGGTCGTCCCCGCGCTCATCTACGTCGCCTTCAACGCCGGGACGCCCGAGCTGCGCGGCTGGGGCGTCCCCATGGCCACGGACATCGCGTTCGCTCTCGGCGTCCTGGCGCTCCTGGGCTCGCGGGCCCCCACGGGCCTCAAGATCTTCCTGGCCGCCCTCGCGATCGTGGACGACCTGGGCGCCGTCCTGGTCATCGCCCTCTTCTACTCCGAGGGCATCGACTGGAACATGCTCATGTATGGCGGGCTCACGCTGATCGTTCTCTTCGGCGCCAACCGCGGCGGCATACGGCGCCCGGCGGTCTACGCGGCCCTCGGCGTGGTCCTCTGGTACTTCTTCCTCAAGTCCGGCGTCCACGCGACCATCGCCGGCGTGCTCCTGGCCATCACGATCCCGGCGCGGACGAAGATCAACGTCATGGAGTTCGTGGGGAGCGCACGGGAGTACCTCCAGACCTTCGAGGCCGACGGCGTGCGGAGCGACCCCTCCGGCCCGCTCACCCAGCGCCAGGAGTCCGCGCTGGAGCGACTGGAGGAAGCCGCGGAGGGCGTGCAGTCGCCGCTGCTCAGCATCGAGCACGCCCTGGTCCCGTGGGTCGCGTTCGGCATCATGCCGCTCTTCGCCCTGGCCAACGCGGGCGTCGCGCTCGAGCCGGAGGTCATCGGCGGAGTGGGGAGCCCCGTCGTGCTCGGCATCGCCCTCGGGCTGCTGATCGGCAAGCCAATCGGGATCGCGGCCTTCGCCGCCATCGCCGTGAAGCTGGGCCTCGCCGGCCTCCCCGCGGGGGTCCGCGGCATGCACCTGGTCGGCGTCGGACTGCTGGGCGGGATCGGCTTCACCATGTCCCTCTTCATTGCCAACCTGGCGTTCACGGCGACCACGCTGGAGCTCGCCAAGGTCGGCGTCCTCGGCGCCTCCACGGTCGCGGGCGTGGCCGGTTACTTCATTCTGCGGAGCCGCGGGAATCCCGGCATGGTGACACGGGCCGGGGCGCAGCACGCCCATGACTGACGGTCCGGAAATGATCCGCATCGGAAGCGGACAGGGCTTCTGGGGAGACCGGCTCGATGCGCCCGTCGAGCAGGTCCGCCGCGGTCCCATCGACTTCCTTATGCTGGACTACCTCGCCGAGGTCACCATGTCCATCCTCCAGAAGCAGCGCGCTCGCGACCCCTCCCAGGGGTACGCCCGCGACTTCATCCCCCTCATGGAGGAGCTCTTCCCCGACCTGCTGGAGAAGGGCGTCCGCGTGGTGACGAACGCCGGCGGCGTGAACCTCGAGGGCTGCCGCGATGCCCTCCTTGCCGCGGCGCGCACGAGCGCGGGCAAGAGCGGGACCCGGGCGAGGATCGGGATCGTGGTGGGCGACGACCTGATGAGTCGCCTCGAGCAGCTCGTCGCGGAGGGGCACGAGCTCCGGCACATGGAGACCGGGCGGCCCCTGGCCGACGTGCTCGGCCGCGTCGCGAGCGCCAACGTCTACATCGGCGCGAAGCCCATCGTCCAGGCCCTGGACCGCGGCGCGACCGTGGTCGTCACCGGCCGCGCCACCGACACCGCGCTCACGTACGCCCCCATGATCCACGCCTTCGGCTGGGCGCCCGACCAGGTCGACCGCCTCGCAGCCGGTGTCGTGGCCGGGCACATCAACGAGTGCGGCGCCCAGGCCTCCGGCGGGAACTGCCTCATCGACTGGGAGAACGTCCCCGACCTGGCCGGTGTCGGCTACCCCATCATCGAGGCGTACCCCGACGGCACGTTCGTCGTCACCAAGCACGAGGGCACCGGCGGCCGGATCGACCCCGCGGTCGTGAAGGAGCAGCTCCTGTACGAGATGGGGGATCCGGCGGAGTACATCACGCCCGATGTCGTCGCCGACTTCACGACGATCCGCCTCGAATCCGACGGCGAGAACCGCGTCCGCGTCAGCGGCGTGAAAGGCAAGCCGAGGACCGAAAGCCTCAAGGTCAGCATCGCCTACGCGGCCGGGTGGAAGGCCGTGGGCACGCTCGTCTACTCGTGGCCGGATGCCGTGAAGAAGGCCAGCGCGGCGGACCGGCTCCTCCGCGAGCGGCTCGACCGCATGGGCCTCGAATTCGAGGAGATCCGTACCGAGTTCGTCGGCTGGAACTCCACCCACGGCCACCTCGCCGGGCCGCCGCCCGAGGACCTCCCCGAGGTCGAGCTCCGGATCGCCGTCCGCAGCCAGGAGCGCGAGCCCGTCGAGCGCTTCACCCGCGAGATCGCTCCGCTCATCCTCAGCGGCCCCCCGTCCGTCACCGGCTTCGCCGGCGGGCGCCCGCGCGTGCAGGAGATCATGGCGTTCTGGCCCGCGTTGATCGATCGTGAGGAGATCGAGGCGAACCTGCGCGTGGAAGTGACGGAAGCCTAGCCGTGCGTCAACGACCGAGCCCCTGAATGCCCAAGATCCTCCTCCGCGACCTGGCCCACACCCGCTCCGGTGACAAGGGCGACACCGTCAACGTCGGCGTCATCGCCTACCGCGAGGAGGACTACCCTCTCCTCGTCGACCAGCTCACCGCCGCGCGCGTGAAGGAGCATTTCGGCGACCTGGTCAAGGGCGATGTCGAGCGGTTCGAGCTCCCCAACCTCGGCGCCCTCAACTTCCTCCTCCACAACGCCCTCGGCGGGGGCGGCACCGTCTCCCTCATGACCGACGCCCAGGGCAAGACGTTCAGCACCGCCATGCTCCGCCTCGAGCTCGACGTGCCCGCGGCGAAGTCGAAGTCGAAGTCGTGACCCCAACCCTGCGCTCCGCCACCCATGCCGGCGTCCGCACGCTGACCCTCGCCCGCCCGGCCAAGCGCAACGCGCTCGATGACCAGCTCATCACCGAGCTCACGATCGAGCTCGCCGATGCCGCGGCCGCCGATGACGTTCGCGTGCTGCTCCTCCGCGGCGACGGCCCCGATTTCTGCGCGGGCGCAGACCTCGAGGCGCTGCGCCGCGTCGCCACCGAGTCGGATCCCGCGGCGAACCTCGCGGACGCCGAGTCCCTGGGCTCGCTCCTGGTCGCCATGCGACGGCACCCGAAGCCCATTCTCGCCGCCGTTCACGGCCACGCCCTCGCCGGCGGCGCCGGCCTCGCCACCGCGTGCGACATCGTGCTGGCGCGGGAGGATGCCGTCTTCGGGTATCCCGAGGTGCATCTCGGCTTCGTTCCCGCCATGGTGATGGCGCTGCTCCGCAGGGCCGTGGGCGAGAAGGTGGCGTTCGAGCTGGTGGTCCGGGGCGATCGGATCGGCGCGGAGGAGGCCCTTGGCCTCGGCCTGGTGAACCGCGTCCTCCCCGAGCAGGAGTTCGAGGACGGCGTCCGAAGCTACGCCGAGGAGATCGCCGCCCGCTCGGCCTCGGCCGTCTCGCTGATCAAGCGGCTCCTCTACGGGATGGACGGCCTGTCCTTCGAGGAGGCCATCGCCCGCGGCGCCGAGGTCAACGTGCTCGCCCGCATGACGCCCGACACCATAGCGGGCGTCAAGCGCTTCCTGGAAAAGAAAGAAGGCGGGGGCTGATCCGGTGTTCTTCAGACGCGGCGATGCGGAGGACGACGACCGGCTGCCGGCGAAGATCGCGATCTTCACCGTCGGCGCGCTCCTCGCGCTGGTCGGCATGATCCTCCAGAACGACTGGGTGGTCGGTGTCGCCGCGCTCGTCCTGGCGGGGGGCATCTTCATCCGCTTCGCGCCGCGCCGGGATCCTTCCGACGACCCGCAGGACCGGTCGCAGGGCTGAGCCGGCTCTGCGGGCTCAGTCCAGGCCCTTCGGGTAGTGGCCCTTCATCCTGTGCCAGCCGGTCGCCGCCCCCCGCTCCGCCAGCAGGCGCATCAGCCCGACCACCACGCCGGTTACCACGGTCCACGCGATCGCCTCGCTCCAGTCCACCGACCGCGCCGCCGGATTCTCGGGCGGCTCGCCCCCGCGCACCAGCTTCCACCCGCTGTTCATCAGCGCGCGCGCCCCGATCCCCGCCAGCGCCGCGCTCCCCACCGCCACCACCTGCCAGGTGGTCTCCTCGTCCATCCAGCTCATCGCTCCTCCGTTCCGTTGTCCTCACCAGGCCCGCCTCCGAGCAAACCGGGTGCCCGGACCACTCGAAGTCGAAGTCGTAGTCGAGTCGTCGACCCGTCCCGTTCCGCCATTCTCCCGCCCCGCCCGCGCAGCCACTCTCCGCCCATGACGACGATCCCGCGCACCCCCGGTTCGCCCCGGCCGGCCGCCGCCGACGCCCGCGCCCTCCTGAAGCGCCACTTCGGCTATGACGACTTCCGGCCAGGCCAGGCCCGCGCGGTCGAGGCCGCCCTCGCCGGTCGCGACGTCCTGGTCCTGATGCCCACCGGTGGCGGGAAGAGCCTCTGCTACCAGATCCCGTCCCAGCTCCTCCCGGGGACCACGCTGGTGGTGAGCCCGCTCATCTCCCTCATGAAGGACCAGGTCGACGGGCTCCGGCGCGCGGGCATCGCTGCCACCTTCATCAACTCCACCCTCCAGCCCGAAGAGGCGAGGGAGCGCCTGGAGGCCGTCGAGAGAGGGGAGACCCGGCTCCTCTACGTCGCTCCCGAGCGCTTCGCCGCCCGCTCCTTCATGGAGCGGCTCGACCGGCTCCGAGTGTCGCTCTTCGTCGTCGATGAGGCGCACTGCATCTCCCAGTGGGGCCACGATTTCCGCCCGGCCTACATGCGCCTCGGCGATGTTCGCGAGCGTCTCGGGTGCCCGGCCATGGCGCTCACCGCCACCGCCACCCCGGGCGTCCGCGAGGATATCGCGCGCCATACGCGACTCCAGAGGCCCGTCGTCGTGGCCAAAGGGTTCGACCGCCCGAATCTCCTCTGGCACGTCCTCGCCGCGAAGAACGATGGCGAGAAGGATGACCTCCTCGTCCGCCTGCTCGGCGATCGCCGGCGCGGGGGCGGGAGTGGGTCCGCCATCGTCTATGCCACCACCCGGAAGTCGGTGGATGCGGTCGCCCACCTCCTGAACCGGCGGGGTGTCCCCGCCGGCGGCTACCACGCCGGCATCGGGGCGGGAGAGCGCCAGCGGCTCCAGGACTCCTTCATGGCCGGGGGCCTGCGCGTGGTCGTGGCGACGAACGCGTTCGGCATGGGGATCGACAAGCCCGACGTGCGACTCGTGGTCCACTACAACACCCCCTCTACCCTGGAGGACTACTACCAGGAGGCGGGGCGCGCCGGGCGCGACGGCCGGGACGCCGACTGCGTCCTCCTCCACGCCTACGCCGATCGATTCACGCACGAGTTCCTCCTCGACCAGGCG